>QZKR01000177.1 GCA_003598065.1 Myxococcales bacterium
GCTCCCCCTCCGCCTCCGCCGCGCGAACCCGCGCCGCCGCCCGCCAGGAAACCGCCGCCGCCTCCGCCGGCCAAGGCGACGCCGCCGGTGCCGGCCGCCGACACGGCGGACGATGAAGAGGAAGAAGCCGACGAGAAAAAACCGGAGGAGAAAAAGCCGGAACAGAAAAAGAAACCGGACTCGTTGTTCAAGATCAAAGAGGTGGAGTAGTTCGCGAACGAAAAGGACGGCTGATGAAACTCAGACTCGTGACCGTCTGGTTGCTGGCGAGCCTTCTGGCCGCGGGAGGCGCGTACTGCTTGCTGTGTCTGGGCGAACGCGCCCAGGCGGCGGCTCATGCCGAGGACGTGGTGGGGCGCGCTCTCGACGCCGCCGTCGCGCAAACGCTCTTGACGGGGCACAAACGGCTGGAAAAAGTGCTCGACATGGCGGTCGCCTCGTCCGTCGCGCCGCTTCTGGCCAATCCGGACGCCGCGCGCGGGGAAACGCTGGGGCGCGTGCACGCTCTGGCCATGCCTCTCGCGCAACAGCTCAACGGCCGGCTGGGGGCGGATTTTCTCTGGCTGGTGAACACGCGCGGCGAGGTGGTGGCGCGTCTGCCGGAAAAGGAGCTTTACGGCGACGGAGTCTCCGGCCTGCCTTCCGTCGGCGGGGCGCTCAACGGCGCCGCGTCCGAGGGCATCCTGCTGGTCAACAAACAGGTGATGCAGGTCGCCGCCGCGCCCGTCGTCGAGACGACGAAGCATGCGGTCGTCGGCGGACTCGTCGCCGGCTTCGAACTCGGCAAAGTCTGGCTCGATTCGCTGGCGCAGCGGACCAAGGGCCACTACGCGCTGTTTCAGGGCCGAAAAACATTCGCCGCGACCGATCCGGCGATCGGCCAGGCGATGGACGCCGCGCTGGCTCAAGTCGCCTTGACTCCCGACGCCGCTCAAGCGTTGACCGTCGTCCGCGACGGCGTGGTCTACGCGGCCCGGGCGTCGCTTCTGGAGGGAACGATCGGCGGGCTGGAAATCGGCGTGGCCGCCTTCGCGCCCTTGCCGGCGCTCTACGTGCCGTTTGCCGACCGCCGCGTCCAGGCGGTCGCGTTGGGAGGGCTCGCCCTCTTTGTTCTGGGCCTTTTGACGACGTTGCTCGTCTCCGCTTCGCTCCGCAAACAGTCCGCCCGGCTGGCCGCGCAGATCGAAGAGATGCGCCGTTCGGGAACCCAGATCGCCGGAACGGCCTCGCTGCAACTATGGCGCGAACTGGAGCCGCTCTTGCATCTGGCGAAAAACGAAAACGGCCGGATCGCGCCGCCGAAGCCCGATGCGCCGCCGGTTCCGGAACTGCCCAAGGATAAAATCCTCACGCCGAAAAAAGTCGTGCCGCCGTCTCCCCGGCCAGGCGAGGCGGCGACGGCGGCTGGAACGCCGCCGCCGGTCGGCGGCGGCAAGACCGTCACCCTGACGCTGGAAATGATGGGCGACGAGGATGCGGCGGAGCCGCCGGGCGGCTCGCGCGTTCTGACGGGCGGGGAAGAGACAAGCCCATACGCCCAGACGCTGGCTTTCCCGTCGTTGAAGCAACCGGCCGCCGCGCCCAAAGCCGAGAACAGGGCGGACCCGATTCCCGACGACGAGGACGCCTATTTTTCCCAGGTCTTCGAGCAGTTTCTGGATATGCGGCGGCAGTGCGGCCAGTCGGCCGAGACGGTCAATCGCGACAAGTTCCTCGGCAAGCTCAAGTCCACGGCCGACGGCATCCGCGCCAAGCGCGCCTGCAAAAAAGTTCAGTTCACCGTCTTCGTCCAAGAGGGCAAAGCCGCCGTCAAGGGACTCCCCATTGTCTGAACGCGCGATGCCGGGCCAACGTCGGATCGGAAGCATCGTCCTCTTGTGGCTCGCCGCCGCCGCGCTGGCCGCGCCCGGCTGTTCGCGTTGCGGAGGCGAGACCGAACGCCCCGTTGCGATTCCGGCCGTTCCCGCCGACAGCGATTCGGAGCCGGCCCGGCAGGCGGAGGCGGTCGCCGAGCCCGAGGCGGAGCCGGCCTTTCAAGCCGATGCGGATGCGGACCCCGACCCGGACGCGCCGGTCTTTCCAATGGACGGATCGATGCGCCCCATCGCCGAAGCCGATCGCGTGGGCCCGAAGGGGGTGGGTCGCCTTGCCGCCTGCGCCGACGAATCGGCGCTGCGCAATTTGCCGGGCGTGCGGCTCTGCCCGAAAGCGCCGATCTCGCCCGCGCGACGCTGCTATACCACCTTCGCCGCCGACGCCTCCGGCATGCCCGTCGTCGGGTTCTGGGTTTTCAACGGCCGTTTCGCGCTGGCCGAAATCCGCGAATCGATGTTCCGCACCGAGCGCGGCGTCGCCGTCGGCGACCGGCTCGCCAGGATTTTTTCGCTCTATCCGGACGCCGTTTTCTGGCGCACGAAGGAAGGCGAATGGACCCTGTTTTCGCCCGCCGCCGGCATGGCGTTTTACAGCGGCGAGAGGCGCGCGGCGACGGCTAAGGAAGTGGACCAGTTTCAGCCCATCCGCCGGATGGACATCCGCTTCCGGTGCGAAGGCGATCCGGCGCGGCTGGGCGA
This sequence comes from Myxococcales bacterium, assembly GCA_003598065.1. GTDB lineage: Bacteria > Myxococcota_A > SURF-8 > SURF-8 > SURF-8 > SURF-8. The sequence goes on from QZKR01000177.1 coordinate 2,574, forward strand.
GGACTGGCTGTCGGCGGAGGAGTTTTTCCAACCGCCGGTGGAAAACGAAGGCGCATGGTTCGGCGGCGGTCATGCGGGACCTTACGCGGCTTGCGCCCCGGAAGCGGAAATTCGCCGCACCCCGAACGCAGGCATTTGTCCGGGCACGGACGTGACGCGCGACTGGCGCTGCTATGCGCTGTCGCCGGCGCAGGCCGGGGATGTTCCGCCCCTCTGGCTGTACGTGGAAAACGGCCGCCTGACCCACGCCGTGCAATACGCCAGGCCTTTTCAAACGCCGCACGGCCTGGCCGTCGGCGATGCATACGGCCGTTTGAAAGAGATTTATCCGAAGGCCACGGTCGAGAAAACGGCGGACGGCGGCTTTGCGGCGTCGATCGCTCCGCTGGCCGTGACCGCCTTCTTCGCGGCCGCCGGTCTTCCTTCGGCCGTCGAGCCGCCGGCCGATGCGCCGATCCTGCGGATGGAAACGCGTTTCGACTGCGCCGGGCGGTAGCCGCCGCCTTTTCCGCGCCGCCCGCGTCCCGCGGACTTCAGCGCCCGTGGCCCTTCCACTGCGACATCGACGACGTCACGCCGAACTGATGGGAAATGAAATCGAAGACCTTCGTCGGCAGGATCCACTTCAAAGCCGGCGTGATCTTCACCATCGCCGGCGCGAGGACGAAGGGCTGGTCCTTCTTGAATCCTTCGTAGGCGAGGGCCACCGCTTCGTGGGGTTTGAGCATCGGCGTCAACAGCGGCGCCCGAGCCCCTTCGAACATGCCGGTATCGACGTAGCTCGGGCAGAAAGTGGTGAACTTGACCCCTTTCTTGCCGATCAGCTCCATCTCCAGCCGCAGCGACTCGGACAGACCGATCACGCCCCATTTCGAGGCCGTGTAGGCCGGCATGCGCGGCACGCCGACGAACCCCGAGGCGCTGGAGACGTTGACGACGTGGCCTTCGTTGCGCTGCACCATGCGCGGCAGAAAGGCCTTCATCGTCCACATCAGCGCCTTGAGGTTGACGTCGATCGTGCGCGACAGCCGCTCGTCCGGCGTGTCCAGGAAGGAGTCGGCGTAAACGATGCCGGCGTTGTTGATCAGAATGTCCACGCCCCCCGTGTCCTCCTGGACCTTTTCGGCGTTCTTGTAGATCGCCTCGCGGTCGGAGACGTCCACCGCATAAGACAGCGTCTGGCCGCCGCCGCGCACGCGCAGCTCCTGCGCGGTTTTTTCCAGCAGGCCGGCGTTGATGTCCCAGAGCGCGACGTTCGCGCCGTCGCGGATCAGATGTTCCGCCCACAGGCGGCCCATGCCCGCCGCGCCGCCCGTCACCACCGCCCAGCGTCCTTTAACGTCTTTCATCGCGCGCTCCTTTTGCAAAGTTGTCCGCGGTTCGCCTCGCGGCAACGTCCGATTCGTTCGCCCACCCGCTGCTCGTCATGGCTGCGGAGTATTAATTAGCATAACGCGGTGCGTCTGACAAGCGCGGGCGCGCCGCCAGTTGACAAGCAGGCCGGTTTGACGTCATGCTTGCTCCATTGATGACGTCTGGGGTCCTTCACAAACGGCTCTGGGCCAGGGAGGGAGGCGCTATGCGCGGATCGTCGGTGCGTTGGGCCAATTTGATTTTCGCCGCGGGTTTGCTGGCAAGTCTGTCCGGCTGCGGGTTCGTCGAGGAGGCTGTCAGCGACGTCAAAAGCTGGTTCGGTCTGGCGGAGTCCGCCCCGGTCCCGGAGCCCGTTGCGTCGCCGTCGGCCGCGCCCGAGCCGCCGGCCGCGCCGCCGCCGACCGCCGTTCCGGCGGGCCCTTTCCCGGCGGGCGATCTCGTCATCGGCTGGTCGTCGGACGGGCGTTTCTTCGCCTATCGCGAACGGACGGCGATCGAGGGGGGAGAAATTTTCTATCGTCTGCGCATCGTCAATACGCTGATCGGCCAGGCCACCGGCGGCCGCGCCGGGGCGTTCGCCGTCGGCTCCGGCAGCGTCTCGCCCCCGCCCGGCGGCGACGCGGAACAGGCCGTTTTGGAACGCTTCTGGCAGGATGCGCGGCCGCTTCTGGACCGCTACGGGTTTCCGGCCGAAACGCAACTGGGGACGGCGTTGATCCAGCGGCCGAGCCCGGAGGGGACGGCCGACGAAAAATCGTTCATCGCGTCCGAAACGCTGCCGCTCGCCATTCCCGGCTTCAGCGAAGCCGCCTTGAGTCTGAAGGCGACGATCCGCCCCTTCTCTTCGTCCGCTCCGCACGAGATCGCCTACACCCGCGACGGCGCGCTGGCGATGGCTTTCGCCGGGAAAACCCTGGCCGACGAAACGGCGCCGGCGCGCGACGTGGAACGCGAGTTATTGGCCGGCGACGCCTTCGAAGCCGGCGTGCACGGTTTCGTTTTGCGCGGCGTCTACCTGAGTCCCGACGGGGAACGGCTGGCCGTGCTTTACGAACCGCACACGAAGGATCGCTGGAACGGCCAGCCGCCCGGCCGTATCGCCCTTTTGGGAGCGGCGGCGAAAATCGGCGGAGCGGACGTGAATCAGATGCAGCGGATGTTGCGCGGGCGCGAGGAAAAGGCCGGTCCCGCGTTGCAGGAGCGTCTGGAAAACAAGCTGAAGCGAAAAGGCCGCTCGGGGGCGACCCGGGAAGTCGAAAGGCCGGACCCCGCAGCGGAACCGGGACGCGGCGACGGCAAAAAGCAACCCTCCCGGCCCTCGCGCCCGCGCTCCGGCGACCGGTAAGTCCATGGCGGCGATCGGCGGCGGCGTCGCCGGCGAACGGTTATGGGGCGCGGCATGAGCCGCCGGGCCTGGGCGCTGGTCGCCGCCGTTTTCATTTTGAGTCGGGCCTGGCTGCTGTTCGCCTACTCGCCGGCCTATTCCGACTTGCGTCTCTACTTTCAGTTTTACCAGATCTTCACGGACGTGCTGGCCAAGGGCGGCGATTTCTTCGCCACGATCGAGTTCGAATACCCGCCGCTGGCGCTGCCGGCGATCGTCCTGCCGGGAAGCGCGGCGAGTCTGTTCGGCCCCGTGACCGAGGCTTCCTACGGTTTCGCCTTCCGCACGGCGATGCTGCTGGCGGATCTGGCCTTGCTCCTGCTCATGCCCCGCCTCGTTCGGGCGCTCCGGCCGGAGGCGGATGCGCTCGCCGTCGCCCGAGGAACGGCCGCGTACCTCGTGCTGCCGTTGGCGGCGCCCGACCTCGTCTACGACAGGCTCGATCTGGCCGTCGCGCTGGGAATGGCGCTCTCGCTCGCCGCGCTGGCCGGCGGCCGCCGCCGCAGCGGCGTCTTTCTGCTCGGCGTCACGGCGGCGTTCAAGCTCGCGCCGCTTTTGATCGCCGCCCCGGTCGGCCTCTATCTCTGGGCGACCTGCCGCTCGAAGCGCGAGGCATTCATCGAGGCGGGATGCGGGCTGGTTGGACTGATCGGCGGATTCGCGCCGTTTCTGGCCGCGTCGGGTTCGGAGGTTTTGCGCTTCCTCCACTACCAGACGGCGCGCGGCCTGCAAATCGAGTCCCTGCCGGCGTCGCTCGGGCTTCTGGCGGGACGGTTCGGTTTTCCGGCGCGGGCCGTGGAGGAAGCCAGGGCGATCTCCGTCGTCTTTGCCGGCTCGGAACGGCTCGGCGGAATGTGGACGCTCGCCGGCGTCGCCGCGCTTCTGGCGCTCGCTTTTTACGGCTGGCGGCGCCGCGCGGTTTTCGCCGACCGGCGCCGGGGTTTTGCGTTTCTGACGGCGATGTCGCTGTTGTTTCTCGGCCTCGGCGTCGCGGCCTCGAAAGTCTTCTCGCCGCAATATCTGCTCTGGCTATTGCCCTTCGCGGCTCTCGTTCCGGTCGAGGCGAAAAGCTGGCGGATCGCCGTCGGCGCGTTTTTCTTGGTCCTGCTGCTCACGCGGCTCGTTTTCCCGCATTTTCTCGTCGAACTGGTCACGCTCCGTCCGAGCGGCGTATGGCTGCTGATCGCACGCAATCTGGTTTTCGTTTCCTATCTGGTTTTGCTCTTCCGCTCGCTGCGCGCGGGCGTATCCGACGGCAAGGCGGGCTGACTCGGAGGCGAGAGGCCTAACGGCGGCGAAGGCCGGCGACGCGCATGGCGAAACGGGCGAACAGCGCCTCGTTGGGGGCGCGGCTGGTGCGCAGGGCGACGTCGGTCCGATGCAGGGCGTCGAGGGCGGCGGCGAGCGACTGGGCGGTGTGGGCGCGCGCCTGGTCGATCTTCTTGTTCGTCGCCCAGGGGTTGCCGCCGATGGCTTTGGCGATTTCCGCCGCCGGCGCGCCGCCGTCGAGCAGCAGGCGGATGTCGAGCAGGTCGCGGAGAAAGCGGACGAGAGAACCCATCAGAAAAAGCTCATCCTCGGTGCGGGCGTTCTCCAAAAACGCGTCGAACTGGGCCAGGGCGCGGCCGAGGTGGCGTTCGGCCAGCGCGTCCTGAAGCCCCCACACGGCGTCCAGCCGCGTCTTGGCGATGCACTGTTCGACGTCGGCCAGGGCGATCGTTTCCCGTTCGGCGACGTAGAGCGCCAGCTTGTCGAGCGCCAGCGACAATTCGTTCAAATCGAAACCCGCCAGATCGAAGAGCAGCGTCTCGGCCGCGCGCTCCATTTTTTTGCCGCGCCGTTTGATTTCGGTTTGGAGATAGGGCTGGACTTCCTTCGCCTTGGTGAACGGCGCGAAGCGCACCAGGACGCAGCCCGCCTCGACGGCGGCTTTCGCTTCCGCGCCGCCCTTCGACGGACCGGGCAGGCTTTCGCCGATGAACACGAGGCAGGTGGTCGGGGCGGGATTTTCCAGGTAGCGCAGGGCGGCCCGCCAGTCGTCGGCGCGCGCCTCGTGGGCCTCCTTGACGATCACGAGGCGGCGCGGGCGCATCATCGGATAAGTCTCGGCGATGGCGATCGCCTGCGGCAGCGTTCCGTCGCTCGCGACAAAAACGGCATAGTTGAAATCGCGCAGACTGCCGCCGACAATCGCCCGCTGCAACGCGTCCAGCGCGCCGTCGAGCAGGTAATCGTTGTAGGGGCTGGCCTTCTGCTTCGCGCCGCCGAAGCGGTCGGCGTCGCCGGCGTGGAAGTAATAGGCGGGCGCGACGTCTCCCTGGCGGACGGCGGCGAGAAATTCCTCGGGCGTCTGTCGCTGCGTTTTGCGTTTGCTCTTCGGCGCGGCCATCAGAATCCTTCCGCCAGTTCCTCGTAGGCGCGTTTCATGACGCGCTCGGCGAACCTCGCATAGGCCTCGTCGCGGTTGACGCGCACGCGGCCGTAAGCCGCCGAACCGGCGTAATCGACGCGTTCGGCGATGCGGGTCCGCCACAGTTCCGTATGCGCGCGATCGACGAGCCACACCTCAACGACGCCGTTTAGCTCCTCGCTTTGGGCGCTCGCTCCGTCGCCCTCGAAGCGGCGCGCGCCGAGCGCGCTCTCCAGCGAAGCGAGACGGGCCCGCAGCACGAAATCGCCGTTTCCCGTTGCGTCGAGGGCGAAACCGCCGCGCGCCGCGAAAACCCGCGCCGCCGCCTCGGCCAGGGCGACTTCCGCGCCGAACTCGGCGGTCGCGTTCTCGAACCGCCCGATGGAAAGCGTCTTCCCCGCCCGCGCCCACGTCGATTTCGTCTCGCCGAGGCGATAGCCGCAGGCGGCGAGCGAAAGCATGACGACAAGGAGGATCGACACGGAACCGACGCTGAAAGCACCGCTTCGCATCGGCCGACCGTAACAGGGGAGGGGGCGGCTGTCAATTGGCGCGTGTCGGGCGGCGCCGTCGCGGAAAGGATCGTTGCCGAGGAAGTCATAGGCATGCTACAAACCGCCTATGCGAACCGAAGTCAGCATTTTCTCGCTGTTCCGCATGGTGTGCGTCGCCGCCTTCGCCTGGGCGCTCTTTGGCTGTGGCGGCGCGCCGGATGAATTCGTGGAAGCGCCGATGGCCGACGCGCTGCGACTGGCCCAGTGGCCCAAGCAGGCCGAAGCTCTGCCGCCGGCCCAGAGCGTCGGCGGATGGCTCGCCGAGAATATCGGCGCGGACCCGATCTGGACTCGCGAACCGGGCGGCGACGGCGCGCTCCTGCGCGCGCAGACCGCCGACGGGCGAACAGCCGCGTTCTTATGGTCGGCCAAGGATCGCCGCGCCGCATTCCTCGACGCCGACATCGGCATCGCCTATCGGCGGGGGCTTCCCCTGCCGTCGATCCGATCGCCGCTCGCGCCGCTGCCGCGCCACGCCTTCGTCACCCGCCAGGCCGGCGGCGGCGCAACTTTTCGCTACGAAGGCTGTTTTGTCAATTCCAGCCACGAATTGTTGAACGACATGTCGCTCCGCGCAACCCTGCTCATCGCGCTTCCCGGTGGTCGTCGGCAGGCCTTTGCCGGCAAGGCGCGTCGCAGCACACGCCGCTCGGGCATTCCGGCCCGCCTCGCCGCCGGAGAGACGTTCTGCGTTTCGCTCCGCAGCGGGGCGCTGTCGAAGGCGGAAGCCGCCGACCGCCCGGCCGAGGCGCTGGGCGTCGTCGAAGCTCACTGGCGCTCGGCGGACGGACGGTTGAATTTCGGTCCGGCGGCGATGTTCGCTTTGGATTGGAGCGATTACGCCGGCCGGCCGCTTCGCGAGCGAGCGGTGATCCGCGGCGGGCGCTATCCGCGGGTCGAAGGCAAGGGCATGGCGGACGTGGCCGGTCCCGAGTTGACGCTCGCCGTCTGGCGGCAAGGAGACCGCCTCCAGGTGCAGTCGGTCGGGGACGGCGCGGCCTTCGTCGTGGGTCTGGACGACGTCGCCGCGCTTTTCCCGGAAGCTGCGCCGCCGCTTGAAACGAGCCTGGCCGAGGCGCTCGAAGCGATCGTCCGGCTATCCTTGTCCGGCGTTCCCGAATCGGCGGCCGGCTTGTTCGTCGGCGGCGACAAGCCCGAAACGCTGCCGGCCGTCCTCGCCGACCTGCGCCGCCGCTTCCCCGCCGACCCGCCGCCGCCGGTCGAACGCATCGAGATCGTTCCGTTGGAGATTCGGCCGCAGGGCGATGCGCTGATCTTAAGTTACTTCACTCGGGCGTGGAGCGACGCAAAACCGCTCTTTCGGAGCTACGATGTCCTCGGGGCGCGAAAGATCGATGGGGAGTGGCGCTTTCTTCCGCCCGCCGCCCCTGCATCAACCTTGTCTCAGTAACGGTTCAGTTCATCGAGCAGACGGTCGAAATCGGCCAGTTCTTCCAGAAGCGCCTCGGCGGGCGCGGCAGGAGGCGGTTCGGCGGCGGCGGTCGCAAGCGTCGGCGGCGCGAATTGCAGATCCTCGGCGACAGCGTCGATCAGCGGGGCGTCGATCGCGGGCCGCTGCAATTGCGCCCCGTCGTAAAGGGCGTTGTCGCAGAGCGTGTTGATCAGCCGGGGCAGGCCGCCCGACCAGCGGTGCGCCGCTTCGACCGCCTCGGGCGAGAACAGATCCGGCGAACCGCCGCAGAGGCTTAAACGGTGGCGGATGTAGTCGCGCGTCTCGGCGGCGGTGAGCGTGCCGAGCGGGCAATGGACGGCGACGCGCTGCTTCAAGGGCGCGTCGAGGGCGAGCGCGTCCCAGAGGTCCGGCAGGCCGAAGAAAACGAACGTGACCAGCTTGCGGCCGGGCACCTCCAGGTTCAACAGGCCGCGAAACTCCTCCATCAAGGCGCGCGAGGCGAGCATCTGCGCCTCGTCGATCATCACCACCGCCTTGCGGCCTTCCTTGTAAATGATCGCCAGCCGGCGGTAGAGCTGCGAGAGCAGCGCCAGCTTTTCCTCCGCCGGTTTCTCCACTCCGAGCTGCAGGGCGATGCGCTTCAGCAGCCACTCGGCGGTGACGCCGGAATGGACGATGACCAGGAGCGCGGCTTCGTATTCCGTGTCCGGCAACGCCGAGAGCAGCTGGCGGGCGAGCATCGTTTTGCCGGAACCGGCCTCGCCCGTGCACACGGCGAGGCCGAGCATGTCCTGGGCGGCCCTTTTGAGCTTGGCGAGCGTCCGTTCGTGGGGCAGGGCCGAAAAGTAGAAACGCGACGACGGCGCGCTGGAGAACGGCAGGGCGGTGAGTTTGTAGAACGTTTCGTATCCCATGGTTCGCCCGCCGCCGGATCAGACGTAGGAGATGTTGTCGGTGTTGCGATCCGCCGGGTCGTCGCTTTCGCCGTCGGGCAGCGCCAGGTATTCGATGTCCTCGAAGGCGGCGAAAACGGTGTCCGGCTCGGCCGGGCGCACGCCGTTCGCCGCGAGGTCGCGGACCAGTTGCGGCGCGTCGCGATAATCGGGATCGAGTTCGACGAGCGCCGAGAGATGAAGAAAGGCGAGATTGTCGCGCTGCCTGGCGAGGTAAAGCCGCGCGACGTCGTAGCGGATGCCCTTCACCGCCGCCTTGGTGAGGTCGAAGGACTGGAAGGCGCGGGAGAAAAATTCCACCGCCTTGAACGGCATGTCTTTCTTGAGATAGGCCAGACCGAGCATGAGCGCCGCCTGCGTGGCCTGCGGCCCGTCCAGAGCCACCAGGAATTCGCCGATCGCCTCTTCCTGCCGGTTCATTTCGCGGTAGGCCATGCCGAGATTGAAATGGACGTCCGGCTGCGGGCGGCCGGCGGAGGGGACGCGCAGGCTCGTTACGCCGACGGCGGATTCGCGGCGCACGACGGGCGTCTCCTCCTGGTCGAATTCCGAGCGCAGCTCGTCGGTGAGGTTGAAGGTGCCGTCGGCCGGCGTCCGTTCCTCATGGCGCTCGTCCCGTTGCGCGCCGCGCGGCTGGCCGCCGGCCGGCGAAGGGTCGAAGATCGTCCGCCCCAGATCCTCGGAAGGCGCCGCCGCGGCCTCCGCCCCGGGCGGCTCGGAAGTTTTGCGTCTTACGCTCGCCGCCTGGGCGAGGCCGTGCAGCCGCTCCTCCTCCTCCAGTTCCAGGCGGCAGATCTCGTAGCGCTCGCGCAGCAGCGGCTGATCGGCGTATCGTTCGGCCAGCGCCTTGTAGGTCTCGACGCACTCGGCGAACACCTGCTGGGTGAAGAAGAATTCCGCTTCCAGGAATTCGTCGAAGTCGGCTTCGGAAAGCGCCGTTTCCAAGGACGATTCGCCTTCCGCCTCGAAAGCCAGGGCTTCCGCGAAATCCGCGGCGGCGGGCAGCGCCGCCTCCGATTCCTCCTCCACAAGCTCGATCTCGTCGAGCGACAATTCCGCTTCCGCGTCTCCGGCGGCTTCCGGTTCCTGATCCGCCTGCGCCATCTCCGCGGCAATGGTCTCCAGCGTCGGCTCGACCCCGCCCGCTTCTATCGGTTCGACGCCCGTGGATTCCACGATGTCTTCGATCGGCGCTTCGGCCTCGCGGGCCCGCGCCTCGGGCGCGCCGGATTCCTCCTCGCCGATGGGGATGTCCTCGTCGAACGGTTCCGCGGCCGGCGCCGCGTCGGCCGGCAAAGCCGGCTCCGCCGCGACGGGCGGCGCAACGCTTTCCAGCGGCGTTTCCACGTCGTCGGCCTGCGCCTCGGCGGCGTCGAATTCCTCGTCGCCGATCGGGATGCCGTCGTCGCCGGGCGATTGCTCCGCCGGCGGCGCATAGTCCTCGGAAAGCGCTTCCTCGGGGATGGATTCGAACTCCAGGTTGGTCATGTCGGCGACGGGCGCTTCGGACGCCTCTTCCTCCGACGCGTCGGAAGTCAGAGGCGTTTCGATCGGCGCGACCGGGATATCGGCGTCGCGCTGCGGTTCGGCGCGATCCGCGCGCAGGTCGGCCGGACGGTCGAACAACCCTTCGTCGGGATTGGGCGCTTCGCCGGCCGCGCCGGTCATTTCGGCCAGCACCGCCTCGATTTCCGCCTCGGCCGTTTCTTCCGAAACCGACGCCTTTGCCTGCGGTTTTTTCGCCGGCGCCGACGGCGCGGCGATTTCCTCGGCGATCAGCATTTCATCGACGGCCGCCTCGTCGAACTCCTCGTCGATGACGAACGCTTCCGGCTCGGGAAGCACCGGCGGCGCGGCGGCCGGCTTGACGGACGGAGAAGGCTTCGCGGCCGGTTTCGATGCACCGCGCATGTGCGACGGAAGCTCCAGCTCTTCGATGATCTCCGCCTCGGGCGGTTGCTCGGCTTCCGACCCGGTTTCCGAATCGACGATTTCGATGTCCTGGTCGAAATCGATGTCCGACGCTTCCACTTCCGCTTCGGCCTCGACGTCCAGGTCGATGGCCGACGGTTTTTCCAGAACCGATTCGACTTCCGCTTCCGGTTCGGCGGCGGCCCCCGCCGCAAGATCCAGGGTCACGCCGGCCGGTCGCGGGGCTTCCGTCAGAGGCGGCAGAATTCCCGCATCGTCGGCGGCCGGCTCCGGTTCGACCTCGATCTCGCCCATCGACAATTCGGCGATCGCGTCGTTATCGGCCGCCATCGCCGGGGCCGCTTCTGCCGTCGGCGCGCCGATCGCCTCGCGAATCCGCGCCGCCGCCTCGGGGGCGTCCAGCGCGTCGAGCGCCTCCAAAAACGACTGCGCCGCCGCCGGCTCGACAGCGAGGTTTTTGGCCTCGTCCAGCGCGGCGCGCGCTTCCAGCGAACGGCCGGCCTCCAGATGCAAGACGGCGAGCAGTACGAGGGCTTGATGCGCCTTGGCCGGCTTGTCGAGAATCAGGCTGATTTCCTTGCGGCGCGCGAGGGCGTCCGCCTGCTCGGGCCGGACGGCGAGAAGCGCGTCGAGCCGCTCCTCCGCCTGCTCGTGCAGGCCGTATTTCGCGTACACCTCGGCTTCGGTGAGGATGCGGACGACGTCCTGATCGGAGAGCGTTTGAACGGGCGGCGCGGATTTGGCGGGCCGGGCCGGCGTCGTCGTGCGCCGCTTTGCGGAGACTCCCGCCTCGATCTCGCTCATCGTGCCGATCTCTTCCAGACTGGACTCCGAAGCGGGCGGCGCGAACCCGCCGCTGGAGCCGAATTTGCCTTCGACGAACGGCGCTTCGGAGATCGCACGGCGGGCTTCGCCGTCCTCCGGGTCGATCTTGAGGATGTTCTGGTAGATCGTATTGAGCCGCGCCACATCCCCGCGCACCTTGAGGATGCGCGCCATTTCCTTGTAGACGGTGACCGTTTTGCCGAGCTGGCGCAGGGCGAAAAAGGCGCGGGCCAGGAGATCGAGCGTTTCGAGGTTGTCCGGCTCCTCCTTGAGCAGCAGTTTCAGCCGGGCCAGACCTTTCTTTTCCTCGCCGCGCTCCAGCAGATGCTTCACGAGTTCGCGTCCGCGCTTGCCGTTCTCGGGGGCGTGGTGCACGAGCCGGTCCAGGACGCGCAGGTATTCGTCTTCGCGGCCGGCGCGGGCCAGTTCCTCCAGCGCCTTCTCGTATTCCTGCAACCCCTCGGCCCGCATCCCCTCCTTGATGTAGCCTTCGGCGAGCCGGATGCGGTTCGGGAGATTGTCGGGATCGATGAGCGTGATGTTGCGCAGAATGGCGAGCGCGTCCTTGGAACGGCCTTTCTCCTCGAAATGCCGGTAGACGAGCTGGTACTGCTGAATCGCGTCGGACAGCAGCCCGAGCTGGTGATACATCTCGCCGAGCTTGGTGCGCAGCTCGATCTGGTCGGGGTCGAGCGCCAGGATCTGGTTGAAAACGGCGATCGCCTTGGAGTAGAACCCCTGCCGGACGTAAAGATCGGAAACGCGGCGGTAGGCGTTGAGCGCCTCGCGGTTCATGCCCATGCGAGCGTAAAGATCGCCGACCTTCTGCAGCGCGCGCTCGTCGGCGGGATAGACTTCGAGGATCTTCTCGAATTCGCGAACGGCCTTGTCCACCTGCCCCCGCTGCAGGTATTTCATGGCGTTCGCCGTGACTTTTTCCTTGTTCAGAGCCACTGGAAGAAGTCTCCCTGCGCCCCAACCGCCCGCTTCGGAGCCGGTCGGTCATTCCACGCCGCCGGACCCGCGCGTCGGACGCCTGCCGAGCCTATCGATTCACGCGCTCGATGTAGGCGCGCGATCGCGTATCGACCTTGATCCGTTCGCCTTCGTTCACGAACAGCGGCACCTGCACCACCAGGCCCGTCTCGCAGGTCGCCGGCTTCGTCGTGCCCGTGGCGGTGTCGCCGCGCACGCCCGGTTCGCAATGCGTGATCGTGAACACCATGTGGAAGGGGAAGGACAGGCCCATCGGCCGGCCCCGGTAAAACAGGACGTTCACTTCGGCGTTCTCGATCAGAAAATCCTTGTCGTCGCCGACGATGTCGGCTGGAATCGATTCCTGCTCGTAGTTCTCCGTGTTCATGAACATGTAACCCGACTCGTCCCGGTAGAGGTACTGCATCTGGTGCTCTTCCAGGTCGGGCTTGCGCACTTTCTCGCCGGACTTGAACGTCCGTTCGATGACGTTGCCGTTGAGCAGGTTCTTGAGCTTGGTGCGCGTGAAGGCCGCGCCTTTGCCGGGGTTCACCGCCTGGAAATAGACGATCTCGAAAGGGGCGTCGTCCAGCTCGATCTTCAGCCCGTTGCGGAATTCCGACGTCGAATACATTCCTGACTCCTTGCTGCTACGTTATGAGACTGTCGATTATTCGACTTTCAGTTCGTATTGATTCTTGTCGGCCGGCGTGAGGATGTCGCAGCCGTCCTTCGTCACCACGACCACGTCCTCGACGCGCACGCCGCCCCAGTCGGGAATGTAGACGCCCGGCTCGACGGAGAACACCATGCCTTCCTCGATCCAGCCGCTGCCGCGCGGCGAGATCACCGGCTGCTCGTGCACTTCCAGACCCACGCCGTGGCCGGTGCCGTGGCCGAAAAAGTCGCCGAAGCCCTTCTGCCGGATGTATTCGCGGGCCACGGCGTCGAGATCGACGCAACTCATGCCCGGCTTCACCGCTTCGATGCACTTGTCGTGCGCGTCCTTCACCACCTGGTACACCTCGCGCTGCTTGGCGTCGGCGCGGCCCAGGACGAACGTGTTCGTCTCGTCGGAGACGTAATGATCCGCGATCACGCCGCGGTCGATGATGATGAAGTCGCCCGTCTGGAACTTCCGCTCGGTGGGCTTGCCGTGCACGATCGCCGAACGCGGCCCGGCGCAGATGAGCGTTTCGAACGAATTGCCCGCGCCGCCCAGTTCGCGGAAGCGGCGATCGATGAACCACGCCGCCTCTTTTTCCGTCATGCCGGGGCGCAGAACGCCGACGAGGTCCGTAAACGCCTGATGCGCCAGCGCGTTGGCCCGGCGCAGTTTCTGCAATTCGAGCGGTTTTTTGACGATCCGCAGGCAGGCGAGATTTTCCTCGATCGGCGCGAGCGTCACGCCCGGAAGCTCCTTCTGCAGCAAGGCGAAATCGGCGTAAGTGGCCTGGTTGGCTTCGAAACCGAGCGTTTTCGCGCCCAGTTCGCGCGCCTTGGCGCAGAGGTCTTCAATCGGCTTCTGGATTTCGACGACCTTCGTCCCCTTGCATTCCTCCTGCGCCTGCGTCGTGTAGCGGCCATCGACGCAGAGGATCTGCTTCTTGTCGGGCGAGACGAGCAGGTTGGCCGTCGAGCCGGTGAAACCGGCGAGGTATTTGATCGTCGCCAGACCTTTGATCCAGATCAGATCGAGATCATAGCGGGCGAAAAGGTCGGAGGCGCCGAACCGGATCGGATTGCTGTTGTTGCCGTTGACCATCGGTTCTCCCTGTTTCAGAGAAAATGCCTCTAGCCGAGCTCGCGGGCGAGCGCCGGCTCGATGAGGCTCAGCAAAAAACGACCCTTGCCGACCGGCGCGTCGGGCCGCAGCACCAGGACCACGAAATATTCCGGCGACACCGCGCGCAGCAGAATCGAGGTTTTCGCCGAACGGAACACGACTTCCTCCGTCCGGCCGAACTGCTCGGCGAACGAGGCGCGCCCCAACTGGCCGACGATCGCCGCCGCTTCGGCGCCCATCAATTCCAGGTCGAAGGCGACGCCGGGCTTCGCCGCCGCCGCCACCTTGAGACCGTCGAAGCCCATCAGCAGGCAGGCCAGCGCTTCGTCGGCGCGCTCGATCAGCGGCCGGAAGATCTCCTCGAAGATCACCGACGCCTCCTCTCCTGCACGCGGGCCAGAATATCGGTCAGACGGTCGATGGCGCCGTTCGCCAGCCGTTCGACGACGGCGGCGCCCAGCTCGGCGGCGCGCTTCCGCAACGTCGGCGACGAGGCCGGGGGCGTCTCTCCCTCGGGCCTTCGCTCGCCGGCCGTCCCTGTCGCCGTTGCTTCGGCTTGCGCCGAAGACTCTTCCCCTTTCCCGTCGGGCCGCTCGATCAACGCGGCGCGGGCTTGTTCCAAAAGTTCCAACAGCCGTTCGTCGCCGGGGTTGTCCTTGAGAAGCTCGACGAGAATGGACCTCGCCCGTCCGGGGTGGCCCTGACTCAGGTACAACTCGGCCATCGTGCGTGTTCGAATTTCCGAGCTCATCGTTCGGCCCGCATTGTCACCCGCCCATGGCCTCCTTATATGTAGCGGATGCGATCCGCCGCGTCAAGGAAAGCATGGGAAAACTCGTGGCGTCGTTCGCCGGCAATAAAACGGGCAGGGTCGCCCCTGCCCGCGAATGTCCGCTGTTGTGAACCGCTCGCTCGCTTTTTCCTCTCCTTTTTTATTCGGAAAAGCAGAGTTGTTTATAACAATCGGCGATCCAGGCGCACTGAACCCCCGTGTCCTGGCGAAAATTCCCGCACGTAAATTCCAGATCGTTTTCCCAGGTCTGCTGCCCGTCGGGATTCTGGGGGGTGTTGTCGCAGTAATCGCCGAAGAACAACAGGCAACCGCGACAGACGTAGATGGCGTACTTGAAAGTTTGAGTGGAAATCTCGCCGCCGCCGACGTCGTCGCCGTAGGCGGTGATTCTGGCGTAGAGCGGTTCCGCGTCGTTGGGATTCACCGTTGCGCCCGCCGGCACGCACCGACTGCGGTTGCATTCGTAGGTGACCAGCACTTCGCCGTTGGCGTTGGTCAAGGGCTGGCAATCGGCGGAGCTGTCTTCACACGCCTGCCGGCAGATGCCGAAGGGCCCGACGCCCGTGTCGCATCTGTAGCCGGTCGCACAGTCCCTGAACAATCCGCAATAATCGCCGCACTCGCCGGACTCGCCGATCTCTTGCGTGGGTTCGCCGCTTTCCGTAATGCAGGGGTAGCCGAGGCAAACCGCGGCGGCCGTCTCGTGCGCGCAGGCCTGGCCGGCCACGTTGGGCCGGGCGGTCGCCGCCGGCTGAAGATTTTTGTAGGCGTTTTTGGCGTAGTTCGCTTCGATCGCGAGGCGGACCTCCGGCGGCATGACGTTGATATAGGTGGAGATTTCACTTCCCCCTTGAAGCGCGTAAGAGAATGGAATCCGTATGGATTCGATCGGGTCCCAGTCGATCGGCACTTCATACTCCACTTGGAAATGGGTCATGCGGATGACGGAATTATCGCCCTGGAGCTTTCCGTCGCTCACCACGGCCCGCTGATTGGCGATCTTCGGGTGGGCCCAATAACCGTCATGCGGGGCGAGGAGTTCCGCGACCAGAGTGTCGTACAGGCCATGGGTTTGGCCCGTATCGCTCTCCGGTTCGCAGGTCAGCATCGTCTCGATCCATATCCCGTCGTTCTCCTCAACCGTGCACGCCGCCGAAGCCGCGACCAGTAGCAGGGCCAACGCCAGTTTCCAGAGCTTCATGGGTTCCTCCAAGAGCACCCCGTTCGGGCGATTCGTGCCTCGTTTATCCTCCCGTCCGCGTCTCATTCGACCGCCAGCGAAGACTGGCTTCGGTTGATGATGCGCGGCGTGACGAAGATCAACAGTTCGGTCTTGTTCTCCGATTCCGCATGATTCTTGAAAAGGTAGCCCAGAATCGGGATCTTCGACAGTCCCGGCACGCCGAGTTCGACCTCGGAAGTTTTTTTGGTGTAAATGCCGCCGATAACCGTCGTTTCGCCGGTGCGCACGAGCACTTCCGTCTGCGCTTTCTTCTCGATGATGGCCGGGTCGCCCAGCCGGTTGGTGCGCGAAAAATCAGGTTCCTGCTTGGTGATTTCCAGCTTCATGACGATGCTGCCGTCGGCGGTGATGTGCGGCGTGACCTTGAGTTCGAGGTTGGCGTTGACCAGCTTGGTTACGGGAAGGCCGTCGATCGACAGCGTGATGATCGGCACCTGGAGGCCTTGCTTGATCGTCGCCTGCGAATTGTCCAGGGTCGAAATGCGCGGCGAAGAGACGATCTTGATCTTGCCCACGGATTCGAAGGCCGTCAATCGCAGCGAGAGATTGGCCGTGTTCTGCACGTTGCCGAACGTGAAGCCCACGCCGCCCGCGGCTTCGCTGGGGGCGGGCACGTTGACGATCCAGTTCGGCGGCGCGGGCGTGCCGGGCGACGTCGTGTTCGTCTGCGCGCCGGCCACGCCGAAGCTCGACGGGAACACCAGGCCGGTGGAATTCCCCGTGGCTTCGCTCATCTGATAGTAGCCGCCCCACTGGATGCCCGCCGACCAGGAGCTCGACGCGTCCAGTTCGACGATTTTCGCCTCGATCATCACCTGCGGCGTCTGCAGATCCAATTTCGACACGAGGTCTTCGGCCTTGGCCAGAACTTCGTCGATGTCGGTGACGATCAGCACGTTGGTGCGATCGTCGAAGTTCACCGTGCCGCGCGACGAAATGAGGTCTTTCACCTTCTCCGTCAGCTTCTGCGCGTCGGAATAGGACACCGGGATCAGGCGGACGTGCAAGGGCTCCAGGGCCCGCTTCGCCTTTTCGTTGGCGATGCGCATCTCGCGCTCTTTCTGGAGCACGGACAACGGCGCGACGCGGACGATGTTGCCCTGCCGCTCCTGGCCCAGCCCCTTGGAACGGAGGATGATGTCCAGGGCCTGCTGCCAGGGCACGTTGAGCAGACGGACGGTGATCGTGCCGCGCACGTCGTCGGAGGTGATGATGTTGAGCTTGCTGACGTCGGCGATCAGCCGCAGCACGTCGAGGATGTCGGTGCTTTTGAGTTCGAGCGAAATGCGCTGCCCCGCCTCGGCGCCCGCGACCGCCTGGGCGACCGGCGCGGCCGCAGCGGCGTAGCCGGCGCTGTCGTCGGCCGGGTACTCGATGACGGTGGCGCCGCTCGTGTCCAGCTTGATCTTGCCGCCGGCCGCCTGAGCGGTCGCCGCCGGGCGATCGAAGCGCCAGTACAGGACGTTGCCGTCCTGTTCGATCCGGTTCGGAGCGGCTTCGCGCAGTTGCACGGCCACCTTCACCAGCCGGGCTTCCGGATCGGCCACGTAGGAACTGACGAGCGTGACGGGACCGTCGAACTCGCTGGTGTCGAGGCTCTGTTCGAGCGGCTCCGGCAGCGCGACGCCGGAGAGTTCCAGCACGAGCTGGTCCTTGCTTGTCTCGACGAGCCGGTAGCCGGCTTTGCCGCTGAGACGGATTTCGATCGTGGAATTCTGCGCCAGCTGCTTGAACTCGAGGCCCGTCACGTTCACGGCGGCGCGGGAGATCGGAGCGGAGACATCCTCCGGCTCGGCGACGGGCGCGGGAGCCGCGACGGGCGCGGCGGCGACGGCCATGGCCTCGGAAGCCGCGGGAGCGGGCGTCGGTCCGTCGGCGGGCTTCATCGTCTCGCCGGCGGTCATCGCCACCGTCAGCCGGCGCTTGCCGGCCTCGACGTTTGCATAGGGCAGGGCCTTGTCGAGATCGAGCACGACGCGCAATTTGTCGGCGTGCGCGCCCAGGCGGACGGTCCGGACGTACTCGCCGTCGCCCGCCATTTCGCGGGTTTTGAGGCCGTTCTTCAGTCCGTAGATATCGACCACCATGCGGTCGGGGTGGCACAGCCGCAGCACGTCGTAACTGCCCTCGACGATCTTGCCGGAGGCGTCGAAACTCAGGGCGAGGCCGTCCTTCGACGCTTCCGTTTTGACGGCGGTCAGTTTGCCGGCCGAGCGCTTGCCGCTGCTTTTCACGAGCACGACCGGCTCGCCGCTTTCAGGGCAGGCGAAGGCCGCCGGGCCAGGGGCCGGCTCGACGGGAGACGGCGTCGCCGTCACGGCCGGGGAGGGCTCGGCCTCCGGCGCCGGTTCGGCCGGCGTCGCGGAATCCGCGGGGGGAGCGGCCGGCGTCGCGGCGGCGACGTAGTCCGACGGGTGGGCGAGGTGCAGCAGCACCGACGATCCCTGCTCTTCCACCACGAATTCGGCGTTGCGTTCGAAGCCGATCATCACGCGAGCGATGGGCTTGCCCTTCTCGTCGAATTGGTTGGCGGTGATCACCGAGATCAGCCCGTCCTTGATGTCGGCGACGGCCGGCACCCCGGCGAGCGTGCAGCGGTCGAGGTCTACGATCAAGCGCTGCGGGTCGCTCATCCGGAACACGACGTAAGCTGGTTTCGCCGTGCCCGAAAGGGTCACCGTGGTCCGCCCTTCTCCCGGCGCGACCTGAATTCCGGTCAACTGGTTCGTCGGGGCGGGGGTCTGGTCATCGGCAGACCGTCCCTGCGTCGTCGTGGCGCATGCCGCCGCCAGCATGACCACGAACAACAGCACTGCACGTTGCGTAAGCGACCTCATGGAATTCTCCTTAACGCTTGGCGGGGTCCCTACGGCCTCCCATCATCAATCGCGATCGCGGAACGTCGTTCACTCTTGAAACCCGATGCCTTATTCGTCGGGCCGGACGTATTCGTCCGGCTCCAGGCTGCCGCCTCTCGGCCGCCATCTGGGCGATGAATCTTCCGGCGCGGGGGCGCTGGGAGCCGGCGCGCTCGGCTTGCTATCGCCGTCGTTCCAGTAATCCTTTTCCGTCTTCTCCAGGTCGATTTCGGTCTTCTCCAGATCTATGCCGGGGATTTCGGTCTGCGACTCCATCGGCTGGATCGTCTTGGCCGGAAGTTTCAGTTCGATGAGGTTGGAGACTTTCATGTCCTTGTCGAGACTGGATTGCTCGAGCACGACCACCGCGTCGCGTTTGATTTTCACCACTTTGCCCCAGTTGCGGCCGATCAGCGTGCCCGTTTTCACCAGGTAGGTGTTGTTGTCGGGCGCGGCGACGACCGCCGTCGGGGACGGTACGCCCCAGACGATGGCGGAGACGCGGAAAGAGTTGACGTCGTAGTTCTGCAGCGGACTCAAGACCGCCTCTTCCGGATTGACGGTCGCTTCCACGCCCGCCTCGTCGAAGATCGAACGGAAAGGATCGCGCTTGCCGATGGACGTGTACACGTAGTCCTTTTCCACCTCGGCGACGGGCGCCGCCGGCGCCGGCGGCTGGGCCTGGGTCTGCTCTTCGGCGGCTTTTTTCTTCGTGGCCTTGCCGACGCTGATTTCGCTGCCGCAGGCGGCGAGGGCGATCGCGAACGCCGCGACAGCGCAGATCGCCACGAAGCCGGGCAAGCCTGAACGCGTCAAGAATGACGAATGAGGAAAGTGGGTCATCGTCATTTTCCTTGTGGTTTCGGCGGTTCGCTCGCGGCGGCGTCGGCCGCCTGCGGAATGAACCGGAACGTGGTCGCCGTGCACTGCGTGGTCAGAAGCTTCTTGTTGGCGGCGTCTTTGCCTCCTGTAAGGTCCAGCTTCATGCCGATGCCGCTGATGTTCACGATGCGCGACAGTTTGCTGACGGCGTCGAAAAAGTTGGTTACTTCGCTGAACGTGCCGCGAATCTTGAGCTGCACGGGGACCTTGGCGTAAAAGTCCTGCGGGATTTCCGGCGTCGGCTGAAAACTCATGATCTCCAGGCCGGCCTTCTGCGCCAGCGAACTGATTTTCTGCAAGAGCGACGGAATTTCGGCTTTGTTGGGCAGGAGCTTCAGCGCGCGCTGCAGATCCTGGTTGAGCTTTTCCACGTCGCGCTTGTACTGCGCCAGGTCGCCGACCATCTGCTTCTTCTCTTCCAGATTCTTTTCGAGCTGGGCGATGTTGTTGTTGATCCGCTCGATCTCGTCTTTCTGGGGCGAATAGGACATGAAGTAGAAGGCGATCGCCACCAGAAAGCAGATGAGGACCATCGCCAGAATTTTCTGGAGAATCGGGATGCGGGCGAAGCGGTCGAAAAAGGCGTCCATGGTTCTTCCCCTGGGCAGATCCCGCTTAGGACTGCGGCACCTGGTACTTGAGGGTGATGGAATATTTCATCACCGGAACCGGGGTCGTCGTCGACTTCGTTTGATCGATCGAGAGAAGGGTGACGTCCGAGAAGAACTTCGACCCTTCCAGGTTCTTCATGAAGACGGCGATTTCCTTGTTGTCGGTGGCGGAGCCGACGAGCCTCAGCGAACCGGCCTGCTCGACCAGCTCTTCGAGCCAGACTTTCTTGGGAATCAGCACGGCGAGTTCGTCGAGAATGCGCACCGGCCCGGTTTTGTTCTTTTTCAAAAGCTCGATGATGTCGAGCTTCTTCTTCAGGTCCTCTCGCTTCTGCTGGAACTGCGTAATGTTGCCGATCAACTCCTCCAGGCGGCCCATCTCGGCCTGGATCTCTTTTTCTTTGGCGTGCAGTCCCTCCATGGTCGTCCCGTTCGCCGCCTGGACGCGGTAGAGACCGAACCCCAGAACGACGAGGACGAGCACGAACAGCACGAGTTCCCTCTGGCCCGCGCCGCGCTTCTTGGCCTGCTTGACCGGTAGTAGGTTGATCTTGATCATTACTCGTCAAACCTCCGCAGCCCAAGGCCCACCGCCACGGCGGCCATCGGCGCCACATTTCGGATGAAGTTGACGTCGAACCGGCTTTCGTTGATGCGGATATTCTTGAACGGATCGAGCACCTCCACCGAAATGCCCGTCCGGCTTTCCAGGACTTTGTTCAGCGTGGAGATTTTCGCCGTCCCGCCGCAGAGGTACAGCTTGGCGATTTCGCCGTCCTGGCTGGTGGCCGAGAAGAACTCCAGCGAGCGGCGGATTTCCGAAGCGAGGTTTTCCGAGACTTCCTGAATGACGCGCTCGACTTCCTGCGGGATGACGGAGTCGGCGTCCACGCCGGGTTCGCCGCCGAGTTTCAGGTCCTCCGCTTCCTCGTGGGAGAGGTTGAGCTGCTTCTGGATCTCTTCCGTGAACTGGTTGCCGCCGAAGGTGACGTCGCGCGTGAAGGAGGTGATCCCGTTGGAGATGACGACGATGTTGGTTACGGAAGCGCCGACGTTGACCAGGGCGATCGTCTGGTTGTTGGGCAGGGAGTGGTTGATCTCGAAGGCGTTCTGCACGGCGAAAGCGTCCACGTCCACCACGACGGGGTTGAGCCCCGCTTCCGAGACCACGGCCACGTAGTCGTAAACCATGTCTTTCTTTCCGGCCACCAGCAGGACGTCCATCTGTCCCTGCTCGCTGCCGGCCGGATTGAGGATCTGCACATCGACGTTGACGTCGTTGATGTCGAACGGAATATACTGCTCGGCCTCCCACTGGATGGAGTTGTCCAGTTCGGCTTTCGTCATCTGGGGCAGCGAAATCTTCTTGATGATGACGCTGTGCCCGGAGATGGAGAGGGCGCAATCTTTGGTTTTGATCATCTGCGACTGGATCAGCCGGCGGATGGCGTCCACGACGGCGCCGGAGTTCATCAGGGCGCGATCGACGATCGTCTGCGGCGGCAAGGGGGCGATGCCGAAGTTCAACAGCTCGTAGCCCCGCTTGCTTTTCTTCAAGCTGATGACCTTGATCGAACTGGAGCCGATGTCCAAGCCTATTATCGATTTCGCCATCTCGCGCTCCTTGGGTAGATCAGGCCCCGCTGCCGGTGGCGACGACCTTATCCGCCTTGCGGGCCGAGGCCGGCCGCGATTCTTCGTCCGCATCAGGGCCGAACACGAGGTCTTTATCGTCCAAGCTGAGTCCCAGCCCGATGATCACTTTGCGCATCGTATCCATGCGGCAGGGCAGACCGCGCTCCAGCCGGTCGATGGTCAGCACCGACAGCCCGCAGCGTCGGGCCAGCTCGGCCTTGCTCATGAGCTTCTGCTCGCGGATCTTTTGCACGTTATTCATTGCCCCTGATCTCCATAGGGTACAGACAAAAATGGACTCTGGGAACCTATGGCATAAGAATACAAAAACTACACTGCAATTGTCAAGAAACTTTTTTAAGTTTATGCTAAATTATACCTTAATTTATTATAACTACATGCCCCGCAATTCCTGACGAGAATGGTCCCGATTTTACTTAAGCGAATGGAACAACACAAGAAATTAATTCCAACAGAGCGTTTCGCCGTTTGCATCGCTTCTTTTCCATTTAGTATACCCCACGTCGTCGCCGCGGTCGCCCGGGTCGTCGTCATCGGCAGCCTTCGTCGGTTTGTCCGTCGCAGTCGTCGTCGAGACTGTTGCCGCATTGTTCGCCCGCCGGATTGCCGGCGTACCAGATCACGTCGTTCGGGTCGTCGGCGCCGCAGATCCAGCCGCCCGTCGCCAGGTTGCAGTTGCGCCGGCCCTCCTGGCCCAGGCAGATGCCGTACTGGCCGGCGCAGACGGCGCCGAGCGAGAAGGTGTCGTCGGTCTCGCCGTCGCAGTCGTTGTCCAGGCCGTCGCAGACCTCGGGGATCGCCTGGCTCTGGCTGCCGCCGGGCATCGTGTTGCAGACCGTGCCGACGTGCTGCGGGTCGCACTCCACCACGCCGTCCCCGCATTCGCCCACGCCGACGCAGGCCGCGCCGATGAAGTTGCCCTCGTCGGTCGTTCCGTCGCAGTCGTTGTCGAGAAAGTCGCAGTATTCGACGGGCGGCGGGTTGGGATAGGCGCTGCCGCCGATGTCCACCGAGCAGCGCGTCGTGGCCGTCGTCGCGCACTCGACGACGCCCAGCCCGCATTGGCCGAGGCCCTGGCAGACCACGCCGACGCCGAAGGGTTCGTCGGTTTCGCCGTCGCAGTCGTCGTCGTAGCCGTTGCAGACCTCGGGCGCGGATCCGTCCTCGCCGCCGCCGGGCTCCGTGGAACAGATGCTGCGGACGAGCGTGACGCACTCGAACACGCCCGCGCCGCAGACGCCTTCGCCGTCGCAAGCCTCGCCGGCGTTGAAGTCATCGTCGGTCAGTCCGTCGCAGTCGTCGTCGTGGCCGTCGCAGAACAGCTCCTCCGGCGGCGCGGTGAAGTCGGAGCCGCCTTTGTCGGTGGAGCAGCGGCGCGTCGCGCCGGTGGCGCATTCCCAAACGCCGGCGCCGCAGTCCCCGACGCCGTCGCAGAATTCGCCGATGTCCCAGTCTTCGTCGGTCAACCCGTCGCAGTCGTCGTCCTCGGCGTTGCAGAACTCGTGACGGTGCGAGCCATACTGGCTGCCGCCCGGCAGGGTGCTGCAGAGGACGCCGTCGCCGCCGCCGTTGCACTCCCAGACGCCGTCTTCGCAAGCGCCCTGGCCGGGGCAGGTCTGGCCGATCGGCCACCGCTCGTCGGTTTCTCCGTCGCAGTCGTTGTCGCGGCCGTCGCAGCTTTCCTCCAGGCCGTCATAGGCGCTGCCGCCGGGGTCCGTGGAGCAGCGGCGCGTCGCGCCGGTGGCGCATTCCCACGCGCCGGCGCCGCATTCGCCGCTCCCTTCGCAAGGGCTGCCGACGGCGAAATCCTCGTCGGTCAGGCTGTCGCAATCGTCGTCCAGATCGTTGCAGCGCTCGGCGGCGCTCTGGTCGGCGGACCCGCCGGGTTCGGTGGAGCAGATGGCGCGGCTCGTGTCTTCCGGATCGCATTCCCGCAGGCCCAGGCCGCAGGCCCCCTTGCCGTCGCAGACGGCGGGGACGGTTTCGCCGCTTTCCGGATCGATGAACACCAGACCGAAGTCTTCGTCCACCAGGCAGTCGCAATCGTCATCCAGGCCGTTGCACTCCTCCGCCGTCTGCGCGTTTCCGCAGGGATGTTCGCAGGCGCCGGGGTCGGAGTCGCAATCGGCGAAGCCTTCCGGGCACTGGAAGCCATTGCCGCTGACGCGGAACACGAACGGCTGGGCGCCGGCGTCGTTGGAATCGATGGAGATCAGGCCGGTAAAGTCGCCCACGGCGGCCGGCGCGAAGCGAACGCGCAGGGGAAGGGCGCGGTCCGCCCGGTCCGCGGGGTCCAGGGCGATCGGAAATTCCTCGTTTTCGGGGAATTCGCCTGTAAAAGCGGCCTGGAAACCCGCATCGAGCCGAAGCCGCTCGATCACGAGCGGTCCGACGCCGACGTTCGTGATCGTCAGCGTCGCCGCCCCGCTCGACTTGCCGACGAGGACGGAGCCGAAATCGTAGGGAGAGGTCCTGTCCACATGCAGCTCCGGGTCGATGCCGAGGCCGGAAAGGGCCACCTCCAGATGCTGGCGGCCGGGGTCGGTGGCGTCCGAGTCCAAATAGAAGAGCCCTTCCGCCGTTCCCGTCGCTTCCGGGGCGAAGGTCAGAATCAGTTCGGCGGACCCGCCGTCGGCCAGCGGATCAACCAGCGAAAGCGGCGAGACGGCGAAGATGTTTTCGCCGAGCGTGAAACCGTAGTCGCCGACGGTCAGCGGCTCGCGGCCCTCGTTGCGGACGGTCAGCCGGACTTCCGCCGCCGCGCCTACCGAGACCATGCCGAAATCGATGGCCTCCTCTTCGGAGAGAACGATCGTCGCCGCCGCGCCGCGGCCGGCGAGGCCGACGGTGAGGTCGCCGCCGCCCTCGACGACGAAGGTCAGATTGTCGGCCACCGACCGCGTGTCGGTCGGGGTGAAGGCGACGGAAAAGTCGGCGGCGCCGCCGCCGGCGGCGATTTCCAGGGGAAACAGCGTCCCGGCGTCGTCGATGGAAAAGGGGGTCTGCTCGCCGTCGAAGCGGACGCTCGTGATCGTGGCGGCGCGTCCGCCGGCGTTGCGGACGGTCAGGGGGAGCCGTTTCGTCCTGCCCACGCCGATGTCGCCGAACAGCAGCACGGGCGGCTGGGCGACGAGCGACGTGATGACGCCCTGGCCGTTGACCACCACCTCGCGGGAGGGAAAGAAACGGTCGTCGCTCTCGATCGTCAGCACCGCCGACTGGACGCCCAACTGGGCGACCGGGGTGAATGTGACCATAAGCACGGTAAATTCGCCCACGCCGAGCGGCAGGCCGGCCTCGGGGATTTCGGGCGAATCGACGAGCGCGAACAGGCCGGCCGGGTCGGCCAGCGAAACGGAGAAAACCTTCGCCGGCGAGTCGCCGCAGGCTTCCACCTCCATCGTTCGCGTCGCCGTCGCGCCGACGGACACCGAACCGAACTGCAAGGGGTCCGGGTTGGCGCAGACGCGCCGCGCCGCGCCCCTGCCGGCGAGCGACACCGTCAAGGAACGGTCCGCCTCTTCGTAGCTGTCGCTGACGACGGCGAGCGTGTCGGCGGAATCCCCCCAGCGCTGCGGCGCGAAACGGACGCCGATCCGAACCGTCTGGCCGGGAGCGACGTAGAAGGGCGGCTGGGGCGCGTCGGGATCGAGCGAGAAGTCGCCTTCGGCGTCGTTGGCGATCGTCAGGCCGAACACGGTGATCAGGCGGTTGTCGTCCATGTCGCCCGGCGTGTTGGCGATCGCGAACGTCTTCACGACCGGCTCGCCGCCGACCTCGATTTTGCCGAAATCGAGCTCGGTCGGCTCGACGCCGATGTTCGCCGTACCTTTATAAGCGGAGGTCAGCATCACCTGGACCACGCGCCGGGCGGGGTCGTTGCTGTAGAGTTGCAGGGGAGTTTCGTCGCGTCCGCCGTCGGCGGGGGTGTAACGCACGATCAGCGACTCCGTCGTTCCCGGCCGGACGCGCAGCACGTCCGCCGGCGGCTCGAACAAGGAAAACTCCGCGGCGTCCTCCATGAGCAGAACGTCGTAGATTTCCAGGATCGTTTCGCCGTCGTTGCCGATTCGCAGTTCCTGTTCGCCGGTCTCGCCGAGCACCACCGCGCCGAAATTCAAGGTTTCGGGCACGACGATTTCGGGCCCGGGGCCGCTGGCGTCGCCGTCATCGTCGCCGTCGATGGGGAACACGCAGTCCGTGTCCGCCTCGGTTTCCAGGACGCAGGTCGTGAATTCGATGCAGCGGGTTTCCTCGATGCAATCGATCAGAACGTCCCTGACGCAGGTTTCCTCCAACCGCTCGCAAACGGCCCGACATTGTTCGAGAGCCTGGCCGGAAAACTGACCGGCGGCGTCGCATTCGTAGGAACGGTCGCAGAATTCGTAGCAGCGTTGCAGATTGGCGGCGGGGCTGTCTTCGACATCGGCGTCGGAAACGGCGTCCCCGTCCGTTTCCAGGGGCGCGGCATCGGGGGCGATGCAGGCGGCGGCAAGCAGCGCCGCAACAAGCGATGCCAGCCGCAACGCCAGTTCCCCCCGACGCAAAACCATCGACTGCATGAGCCTTCTTTCCTGTCCTGTCGCTCGCGTGGAGGACGGGCGCTCGAATTCGGGGCGGTATCCGCAGAGGACCGCACTGTAAAGAGCCATACTACACCCATAATCATCCGAAAACCATGAGAAAGCGCCATCATAGGTTGTTTTTGCAATATTTACAAACCCCTGGCGATATGTTATGGACCACGAAACGCCCGCTCGACGCGGGCCAGCCGATACGGGATCCATCTTAAAAGGAGGCGCACGATGGGGAAGCGGGCCTGGCTGAGCCTTTTTCTGATGCTTGTCGCTTCGACAGCCCTCGCCCAGAAGGCCGAACTCACGGCCGATCAGATCATCGACAAGTCCTACGATCATTCGGTGATGAACTTCGCCGCCGCCACCAGCGACATGACGATGGAACTCATCAAAGGCGCGGAAATTCAGGAGACGCGCAAAGTGCGCGCCAAGGCGTTGCGGGTCGAGGAAGGGAAAGAGGAGCTGCGCCGCGTCCTGATGACCTTCGTCAAGCCCGACGACGTGGCCGGCGCCGCTTTCTTGAGTTTGGAAAATCCCGGCGACGCCGACGACGACCAATTCCTCTATCTGCCGGCCTTGAAAAAAGTGCTGCGCAAGGGCGGCAAAACCGGCAAGAACGAGTCGTTCATGGGAACGCAGTTCACCTATGGCGACATGGAGAGCAAGGACGTCACGAAGGCGAGGCACACGCGGCTCGCCGACGAGAAGCTGGGCGCGGTGGACTGCTACGTGATCGAGTCGATTCCCAACAATCCGAAGGATGAGACTTACAGCAAATACGTCACCTGGGTGAACAAGCAGAACTTCGTCCCGATGCGCATCAAGCTTTTCGATCTGAAGGGCGGCCTGCAGAAAGTGATGATGGCGGAGAAAATCGAGCCGATCGACGGCAAGCCGACGATCACCCAGATCTCGATGCTCAACGTCCAGACGCAGAAGGCGACGCGCCTCTACCTGTCGAACATCGACACCAAAGTCGCTCTGACGCCGGCCGATTTCACCAAGGAACGGATGACGAAGCTTTGATGGGGCGCGACGCGGAGTCAGGAGCGGTCATGACGGCGCGATTTTTGTTTTTGGCGGCGGCGCTGAGCTTCGCCGTTCCCGCCTTCGCCGAGGAAGCGGCGGCGCCGACGCCGCTGGAGCCGATCGTTTCGCCGGCGATCATTCCGATCGAGGAGGTCGTGGACGAAACGGCGCTTCCCCCGTCGCCCGGTTCAGGAGGTAGGCGAGCGTCGAGTTGAAGTAGACCTGGATCAGGATCGGCACCGCGAGGAGCGCGATGACGAGGGGCTGCGCGATGATCTGCTCCCCCTGGAAGCCGAAGAGCAGCACCAGGGTCGTGAGCAGCGCGACGAGCGACACCGGCTGCACGCGATCGAGCAGCCGGCGGAGGGCGGCGGGCCCGCCGCGCGCGAGCGCCCGGCGCCGGATGAGCTGCGCGAGGACGACGGGGACGACGATGTACAGCCCGACGGAGATCAGGAGGGTCTGCCAGGGCACCGTGATCGCCGAGAGTCCCAGGAGCAGCCCGACGATCGGCGCGAAGGCGAAGACCATGATGGTGTCGTTCAGCGCGACCTGGCTGAGCGTGAAGTGGGGCTCGCCGTCGCAGAGATTGCTCCAGACGAAGACCATCGCCGTGCAGGGCGCGGCGGCGAGCAGGATGAGCCCGGCGATGTAGCTGTTGATCT
>QZKR01000095.1 GCA_003598065.1 Myxococcales bacterium
TGAAGGAGCTTGACATCCCGCATGGGGCGGGATATTTTTTTGGCCCGGGCGCCGCGATATTCGACCGCCCCCTGCCGCACTTTTCGACCGCCGCTAGCATAATAGGCAACCCACACCTCCTTCGATAAAAAGCGTTCACCTCTCAAGACCGAAGCTGGTGCATACATCCTCGTCTCCGACAAAGGCTGGCGATAACACGGCCGAGTCCATTGCTGACGTTACCATTACAGGCGAAGCGAACCATCTCTGCATATTTATCGCCCTCAGCCCGCCTGTAGCGTTCTCGGTAATCGGGACCAGTAAGGTAACCGTGGCCTAGCAATTCATTGATACAAGCCTCTGAGGATGCCGCACCGCTATACCGCTTCCCTGCAACAAGTCCACAAAATCTCAGGTCGTCACGCCTGGGTTCCCCCAGTGGCGTAATGAACTTGCCGAAAAGGTGCGCAATTTGAAGAGCCGTGGGGCAAGGATCGCCCGGCACCAGGGGCCTCTCCGATACACGGCTGATCCACTCACCAATCTGAGAAGGATCTTCGATCAACCTTCGTCCGGCCCAAACGGATTCGACTCGGCTACAGTCGCCGAAATCTGCACCCTCCAACTTGTTGTCCCCTTCAAACTTGGTTTGGTTAAGAAAGGCACCTTCGAAGTGAGCATTTCGCAGGTCGCAATCCTGGAAGACGGCATGAGACAAATCAGCACGCCTGAAGGAAATGCCGGAAAGGTCCCGTCCTCGGAAGCGAATAGCTACGAGATCCTGTGCTTCGAGGTCGATATGAATCTGCTTCACGAGGTCGCGTTCGGGGCGAGCGAGCATCAAAAGCGAGAGGAGCGCGGCGAGCCCTCTACCCTGGAGGGTGCCACGTCGGAGTTCATCGATTATCTTCCTCTCTTCCTCCGATCTAAGCCGGCTAGCCATAAAGCGGAGGAGTGTCGGATCTTCGAGGTCGACACGTGACAACCGCTGACCGACATCGACCGGTTGTCGGCGAAGCGCCCGCAGGTATGCTCGTGCAGCGAGTGCCTCCGCGATCAGGTCGTGGGTGAACGCGATCAGACCAGTCTCAGCGCCTGCACGGAACAAAGGAAATTGCAGGAGGCTGGTGAGGATGTGGTCCTTTTCTTTCTCGTCAAGGCCGCTATGCAACACCAACTCACCATATTGCTTTGCCTCATCGCGGTCTATGTCTGAGTAACGCTGCCCCTCCACGTAATTCACTGCAATCTGTTCGAGCCACTCGTTGAGCCCGTCGGTCTCGAAGAGGCGGATATCGAGCAGACCCTTTTCGACTTCGCGCTTTACCATCTGGTCGACTACAAAGTTCAACATCGTGACCTCATCGCCGAAGTCATTTAGATGTCCATCGCGGTACTCTTTTAAAAGTAATTCGCAGTAGAAGGGCAAGCCGGATAGCGCGCGTAGTGTTGGCGTCCTGTCGATTTCGCGCAGAAATGCAACGATACGTTCAGTGTCCTCCTCGCCTGTCTTTGGGTGGCGCTCCTCCAGACCGAGCCAAGCGAATCGACGTTTTGAGGGGCGCTCCCAGTCCGAGAGGCGATAAATCTTGAGGGTTGTTGAGCCGGAACAGAGGTCGCGGAACTCGGCGAAGGCATCGGATGTAGTCAATAGAGAGTCGCGGCACCAGATCGTGATCTGAGCCTTCGATTCTTTTCGTGTTACTAGATCCGCCAAGTACTCGAAAAAGTACGGGTCACCTGCATACAGCTCGTCGAGTCCATCAAGGAGCCAAGTAGCGAAACCGTTGACCAAGAGCCATTCGAATGTCTCGCGGGCGACCGGCGATGCGACGTCTGTGCGAAGGAAATTGTCGACCAACGCTTCGGTTCGAAGAGCGTAAGTCCCCTTCATGTGTTCGGGGAGCAAGGGGATGGGACGCGACCGTGCCCCATGATGTGCTTTTGCTGCGAGGAATTCATCATAGAGCCTTGCGAAGAGAGCGCGGAAGAGAAACGATTTCCCTATACCAGCGCGTCCAACAACGATCCGGACCGTGGCACCCTGGGCTTTTGTCAACTCTGTGTGGAGCGTGTCGAATAGATCGATTTCGGCATCAGGAGATACCCCATCGGTTTGAAAGGGTTGCTGTACTCGTCTTTGTACGGCGGCAAGCGACCGAATGTCCGCTATCGCTGAAGCGGCCTTCGGTGCCTCTTCGACTTTGAATGCAGCATCGAAAAACTGAATTGGAACAAGGAATTTTATCCGGGATTCGCTCAACGCCTGAAGTAGATCGCGCGAAAAACCGCCGCGCGACTGTGAAAGAACATATGCCTTGGCATCTGGGTAGTTAGGGCGGACAGTCGATATGCTTGCTAGCAGGCTCGTCTCGTATCGCGACGCATCTAAATCAGGTGGGAGGGACCAGACGATAATAGTATCGCGGTCTTGCCCAAAAACTAACCTATCCGCTATGAGGTGGGTGCCTTCTTGTTGCAGGATCTTGAAGCCCGTAGATTCTAGGTAGCCGCGCACGAGCGATTGCAGCGAATTGTCCATTGGTTTGGCTCCTTATTTGGCGAACCTATTGCTTGAGAAGTGCCGAAGCAACGAAAATGTCATGTTTCAACCTGAAATGGGACTAATGCAATTGCCCACTGCTTTCCAATAGCTTCCCATATCCCAACTTTCTTTTCGCAAGCTTGATCGCATCCAAGTTTTAGCCCCCCAATTTCTCCGAGATCGCCCAATCTTTGTGGGCGGTTCCCGGGTTGCCGCCAAGACTATTGCCATTACTGGCCAGGCAACTGCGGAAGGCTTCCTTTCTCCAATCCCTGAAGAAGAAATCTTGCATCGCCACAGATCTTTGATGCTTGTCTGGATGTGGGATTCGGGAGGTTATATACCCTATGAAATCTGAGTCCGTCAAGCACATTCAAGTGCTGGCCTCAGGTGCTGGCCGGCGCGGTAGCTTTCGCAGGTTAGCCATCCCTCAATATTCATTTTCTTTTTTCTGCCGTCGCCCTTCTTGGCGGACACATTCGAAGCCACCAAGCCCTGTACAGGGTAACCGGCAAAACGATGCTCGCCCACCGGCTTTCGACGATCCTGCCGCATCTCGAATTCGAGGAGGCTTTGCAAACGACCAAAGTCTACAGCGTCGCCGGCCTCGTTCCCGAAAAACATTCGCTGATCTGCCAGCGGCCTTTCCGCGCCCCGCATCACACGATCTCCGATGTCGGGTTGATCGGCGGCGGCACGGTTCCCAAACCGGGCGAAATCAGTCTGGCGCACAACGGCGTGCTTTTCCTCGACGAGATGCCGGAATTCAAAAAGAACGTTCTCGAAGTGCTGCGCCAGCCCTTGGAGGGCGGCGCGGTGACGATCACCCGTTCGATGACCTCGGTCAGCTATCCCGCCGAAATCATGCTCGTGGCGGCGATGAACCCCTGCCCTTGCGGCTTCCTGGGCGACCCCAAACACGACTGCCGCTGCACCCTGGGCGAGATCCAACGCTACCGCGCCCGGCTTTCCGGACCGCTTCTGGACCGCATCGACCTGCACGTCGAGGTGCCGGCCGTGCGTTACAAAGACCTCTCGGACACCCGCCGGGGCGAGGCGTCGGAAGCGGTGCGGCAGCGCGTCGAGCAAGCCCGCGAGCGCCAGCACGCACGCTTCACCGGTGAGTTCAACGGCATCCGCTGCAACGCGCAGATGCAGCCGAAACACCTGCGAGCCTTCTGTCAGGTGGGCGCGGAGGGGGGCCGGCTCTTGGAAATGGTGGTCGATCGGCTCGGCATGAGCGCCCGCGCCTACGACCGCATTCTCAAGGTGGCGCGGACGATCGCCGACCTCGACGATTCCGACGCCATCCAGCCCGTGCATCTGTCCGAGGCGATCCAATACCGAACGCTCGATCGCGCCATGCACTAGCCGAAAAGGAGGTCTCCGATGCAACCCCATCATCCGCCGCCGCCATCCGATGCCGCCTCCCGGGCCGCGCCCCAGGGGCAGCCCAACCGGCCATGGGAGGTTTACACCGTCCGAGACAAGGGCGAACGCGCTTTCTGGACCAAGATCGGCGCGGCTTTCAAAAACGCCGACGGGTCCTTCAGGGTGCTTCTGGACGCCCTGCCGGTCAACGGATCTCTCACCATTTTACCGCCGAAGGAGTAAGCCATGAGACGCAAGCGAAACGCAGGACGCTGGTCGAATCGCGCCATCTCCACGACTTGCGAGCAGGGAGGAGGCGACGGGAGAGGGTAAAAGCCCAGGGCATTTTCGCGGCGGCTCTTTCGCGAGAGCCGCCGCTCCGCCCCGGCGAAGGGGATAGACGGCATCCCCTTCGCCGTGTAAGGGAGGTCATCTACTCGCAACGACCCAGCGAGAAATTGCAGACCGTCTCGCCGGGACACTCTGCAAAAGAAGGGATGTCATCGTTCAGCCCATCTCCGCAGCCGACGAGCGCCACGGACAGGGCAAGAGCCGCAATCAGAATGTAGGGCTTCATCTCACGCATGGCGGGGAGTTTAGCACGATTATCTCTGTCTATAGCGATGGTTTCTATGCAAAACCTCACCCGGCGGGCAACCAGGAGAGCTCGGCAATAGGGCCCCATTTTTAGGGGAAATATTCGGCCGGCGACAACAATCTAAATCATCATGGAGCTTATTACGAACCATCTGGACCTGCTGGGTCCGATCGAGAAGGGGCGCGACATGGGCAAGAAGAAAATCGGCATACTCGGGTCGGGCCAGGTCGGGCAGGTCCTGGCCGGCGGTTTCATCAAGTACGGCCATGACGTGATGATCGGCACGCGTTCCCCGGCCAAATTGGAGAAATGGAAAGCCCAGTTTGGCGGCAAGGGCCAGATCGGAAGTTTTCAGGAGGCGGCGAAATACGGCGAGATCGTCGTCGTGGCCTGCCTGGGGCGGGTCGCCGAAGAGGTCGTGCGCTCGGTCGCCGGCCATCTGACCGGAAAAACCGTCATCGACACGACCAATCCCATCGCTGAAACGCCGCCGGTCAATGGTGTCATCTCCTTCTTCACCGACCTGAATGGCTCGCTGATGGAACGGTTGCAGAAAGCCGCGCCGGAGGCGCGTTTCGTCAAGGCTTTCAACAGCGTCGGCAACCCCTTCATGGTCAACCCGCAATTTCCAGGCGGCAAGCCCACCATGTTCATCTGCGGCAACGACGAAGGGGCGAAGACGGAAACCGCGAAAATCCTGGATGTCTTCGGCTGGGAACCGGCGGACATGGGCGGCGTCGAGTCCGCGCGGGCCATCGAGCCGCTGTGCATCCTCTGGTGCATCCCCGGTCTGACGCGCAATCAATGGACCCACGCGTTCAAACTGCTGAAGCTATAAAACGAAATCCGACCGCCGCGCCGACGACGAACAGCAACGCCCTTAGGGTGTCTTCTTCTCCTTGATGAGCTTAAGCAGCGCCTCGGAGGCCGCCTTCGGCCCTTCCTGCTCGAAACCGGGCAGGCCGAGCCGCGTGCGCAACTGACCGACATAGGCGCCCGAGGCGAAGGCCGCTTCGAACGTGCGACGAGCGAGCGCGTCGTGCTGCGGCTTGTATTGCGGAGGGCCAAAAATGTTGGCGAAATAGTTAGACACCAGCCCCGAACTGGTCGTCGTCCCCTTGGACATCGATGTCCCCCGTTCGAAGACGGCCAGCGCATCCTCGGCTGTCGCGAAGCGCTCCAGAATCGGGTGGGCCTGGTCCACCGCTTCGTAATTGTTGGCATAAAGCAGGAAATCGACCTCGCAGCCGCGCAGGATCTCCTCCAACGTCGTCACCGGCAGCACGACCCGGGCGTTGGTGCGGTGCGGACTCATGATGATCGCGCGCCCGATCTGATTGAAGGCGTAGCCTTGCTGGAGATCGTCGAGACGGATGAAAGCGCCGGTCTCCGTGCCGTAGCCCACAACCCGCCCCCCATCGCCGACGGCCAGCGACCCCATGTCGTCGGCTATGACCATGATGTCGCGTATCTCACTCTTGCCCAAAAGGCGCAGGGCTTCCAGTGTCTCGGACTTGCCGGTCGCCGTGTCGCCGATCAGGAGCAAGGTCGCGCTCTGCCGGTTGTGCAGATGAAGGCGCGTCATCGCTCCGTGGAAGGGCATGCGGCCGCGTTTCATCATCACGACGTTGTGCAGGGTGAGCACCATCTTCTTGACGTAGCCGAAATAGCCGCAGTTCTCGTCGAGCGGGATGAAGCCGGCCACGAGGCCCTTCGCCTCGTCGTCGTAAAAGATGTTCGCGCCCATGCCGAGTCGCTCGTGAACTTCCTTCGGCGCGCCATAGACAAACACCGCGTCGGGCGCACGCGACAACTGCTCCTCGTTGGCCAGCTCGAAAAGATTAGCCATTGAACAGGCAAGGCTGATGAAACGCTGGTGAAAATAGACCAGGATGCAAAGAGGGCCGACTTGCACGGGGTAACAGAGATAGCTTTGTTTGTCGAGCGGCATAAAAGCGAGGGGATTTTCGGCGACGCGCACGAAGTCGCCGCTGCGTTTGTTGACCGGCGGATCGAGGATCAACGGCGGGTTGATGAGCACCTGACGGATGAGCGGGATGCCCTCCAGCGCGTCGCGGTAAGGGGACGGGAGGCGCAATGTTTTCGGCACGGCGATCAAGCCCACGTTGGCGCCGGAGGCGACCTGCCGGTAGACGCGCGGGTGGTCGCCGGTGATGTTCTCGCAGAGGTCGCGATACAAGCCGCGGATAACTTCGCCGAAGGCGTCAACCGTGGCGTTGAAGGCGCGGTACGGGCGATGCTCGTGGCTGATCGGACCGGGCGAGGCGTGCAGAATCACGTAGCGGTCGAAACGCCGCCAGTAGTCGTAGAACGCTTCGACGAAGCGGTGCAGGGCCTGCCTTTTACCCGGCGCAAGATACGTTTCTCCGCCAACGACGAGCTTGGCGACGTCGCCGAGGGTGTTGCGCTGGAGACGCACGATCATCTCGATGAAACGTTTGAGTCCCTGCTCGCTCTTGAAGTCCTCCCCGATCGCTTCGGCGATCAGCGAATCCTCCGCTTTCAGTTCGCCGATGAAGCGTAAAAGCAGGTCGCGGAACAAGCCGCTGCCGGCGATCTCGCTGGGGTAGGTCCGCATGCCGCCCGGCGTGTGCAGCAGGATCTGGTTTTTCTCGATGACCATCCGTTCGATCTGCATTTCAGCCTCGCTTCTCCCATGTCCACAAAGCAAAGAGGAAATCGCATTTTACATGAATCGCCCGACTGTCCCGCGCTTTTTTTCGTCCCCCCTATTCGTTTGATTTGCCTTACAGCTTCGATGATTTAAGCAATCCAGAACAGTCGGCGGTTCTTCAATCGCCTATGCGTATCCCATGTCGCATCAGCAGATCTTTTACAAGCTGAAATACGCCCTCGTCCTGGACAAGTTCGACGTGCCCCACGCCATGCACCTGAATGTTGATCGGATCGGAGCAGTCATCGCGGAAACGCTGGTTCAAACAATTCGCCGTCGTTGGCGAAATAATAATGTCGGCGTCGCTGTAGATCGCGTTCCAGTAAACTCCGCCGCCCTCTCCTGCGCCGTAAGGCGTCTCGTCGATATCGAGAACGTCGGGGTCGCCGTTCAGGATAAACTGGACGTTATTGTGGCTGTCCGCCTGCTCCGCATACGCGGGGTAAAGCTCCTTGCTGGCCTCGTCCAGCCAGACCGTCACCACGGCCAGGTTGTTGCCGTGGTGCGCGCCGGCGAGGGACACGTAGTCGCGCACCTTCTCTCCGCCGCCAAGGGCGATCCACAGCCGCGACGACACCGCCCCCATGCTGTGCGCGACGATGTCCACCCGCTCCGCTCCGGTGCGCTCAAGCAAAGAAGCCACAAACGAATCCAGTTCCTCCTTATTCACCACGTTGGAACCGGTACTGTTGGAATAGGTGATGGCGGCGAGGTAGTCGTCGGGATAGCCGAGCGACTTGAACCGACCGATTATCGTATTGAAGTCGCCCCCATGACCGGAATAGCCATGAACAAAAACGATCGGCTCCTGATCGTAGAGGCAGGCGAAGCCGCGCTCCAAGTCGGCGCTTTGGTCTCCCAGCGAGACGCGCACCGTCGCCGGGCCGCGCTTGTCCAGCGGCTGCGAGGGCATAATCGCCGTCGCTTGGTCGGCGGAAAGCACCGTCACCGCCCCTGCGCCGACATCGCCGACATGGACGTCCAGGCCATCGGCGAACC
The DNA here is from genome assembly GCA_003598065.1 of Myxococcales bacterium. Classification (GTDB taxonomy): domain Bacteria; phylum Myxococcota_A; class SURF-8; order SURF-8; family SURF-8; genus SURF-8. Next base: position 8,188 of record QZKR01000095.1, read on the forward strand.
CTTCGCCATGCAGCGTAATCAGCGTGGCCCGCGAGCAGGGACCCGCGCGCGGCTCCACCGCGTTCAGCGCGAGCGCGGCCAGTTCCGGCGCGTCAAGCTCGGGTTCGGATTCCTCTCCGATAAAATCGGCATCGCCCGTATCCGACGTTTCCGTATTGTCGTCACCCTCTATCGCATCCTCTTCGTCCGAAACATCTTCCTGTTCCGGCGACTCGGCCTGTTCCACCGATTCATCCAGGTCGCCGTCGCTATTCGCTTCCGGCGACTCGGCGGTCCCGTCGCTTTCCAGATCCGCAGTGGCGGACTCGCCATCGAGGTCCGCTCCATCGTCCGGCGGTCCATTTTCCGCACAGGCCGCCCCAGCCAAGAACAGCAGCGCGACCACCCCGCAATAGCTCCATAGAAAATATCGGCTTTGCATGGTTTTCCCTGGCTATCAAGCAAGGCTTATTATAATGGATTTTCCCTGGGGCGGCGATCACACTTTTTTTATCGTTCCCTGACGGACCTCCCCCAAACAACCCCAGAGACAAAACAGTAAGTAGATGTTTTTACTGATGTAAAGAGCTTTACCGGCGCAGTACGGGAACAAGAAGCGCCGTAGGGGAATAGCCATGCGCCAAATTTCATCTTTATCTTCATTGCAAGGGCCGCCCGGGGGCGACAGACCTCCCGGAGAGGAAACTTGCGTCCGCACGACGCAAAAAAAGGAGATAAACGATGCGAGGGGCGAAGACGTTTTTGATGGTTTGGGCGCTGGCGTTCGCCGTGATGGTAACGGCTTTTGCCTGCGCCGAGGAAGACGACACGACCACGGACGGCGACACGGGAGATGGCGATTCCGGAGACGGTGACGCAACCGATGGCGACATTTCCGACGGCGACGTCTCGGATGGCGACGAGGGACCTGAAACGTATGCTGTGGCTATCAGCAATTTACTGTTCGTACCCGCCGAGCTCGAAATCGAGGTGGGCGACACCGTGGTGTGGACCAACGAAGATTCCATGGCTCACACCGTCACCAGCGGAACGCCGTCGGCGCGGGCCAAACTGCTGACGGATGGACCGTTCGATTCCGGCGCGATGAACCAGGGCGACACCTTCAGCTTCACGTTCACCGAGCCGGGTGTGTACCCTTACTTCTGCACTTTCCATCCCCAGATGATCGCCTCGATAACCGTAACGGGCGAATCACCGGACGGCGACGAAGCGACCGACGGCGACGAGATGACCGACGGCGACGAAGCGACCGACGGAGACGAAGCGACCGACGGAGACGAGATGACCGACGGCGATGAAGCGACCGACGGCGACGAAGCGACCGACGGCGATGAAGCGACCGACGGCGATGAAGCGACCGACGGCGACGAAGCGACCGACGGCGACGAAGCGACCGACGGCGATGAAGCGACCGACGGCGACGTCGAACCGCAGACTTGGGATATCAGCATCGCCGGGATGGCCTTCAGTCCAACGCCGCTCACGATTAACGTGGGCGACACGGTGCGCTGGACCAACCACGACCAGCTGCCGCATGCGGTGAAATCCGGCTCATCCGAGATTCCCACCGAGCTCTTCGATTCCGGAACGCTCAGCATGAACGAGAGCTTCGAATTCACGTTCACCGAGGCGGGAGCCGTCGGCTATTTCTGCTCCATCCACACGTCGATGTTTGGGTCGATCAACATCGAGGAATAAGCCGAATCCCCTGCGCGACCGATACGGCCGGGAGAGCGCTCTCCCGGTCGTTTTTTTTCCGGACTTCCGCCGATTCGAAAGTGCGCTTAGCGGAATAGTAATACCGAGAATTTTATCTTTGACTTCAAGACAAGGACTCGCCCGGGGGCAACACAGACTGCCCGGTTGTGAACATGCGTCTGCATGATGCTAAAAGGAGTGAAACGATGCGAGGGGCAACGAAACTACTCATGATCTGGACGCTGGCGTTTGCCGTGATGGCTATCGCTTTCGCCTGCGCCGAGAACGAGGACACAGCCGCCAATGGCGACATGAGCGATGGCGATTCCGAAGACGGCGATGCTTCGGACGGTGACGAGACGACCGACGACGACGAAGCGACTGACGGAGACGAGGCGACCGATGGCGACAGCGGTTCAAAGACTCATGCCGTCGCGATCAGCAATTTCCAGTTTGCGCCCGCCGAACTCGAAATCGAGGTGGGCGACACCGTGGTGTGGACCAACGAGGATTCCACGCCGCATACCGTCACCAGCGGAACGCCGCCGGCGCGGGCCAAGCTGCTGGCGGACGGACCGCTCGATTCCGGCACGATGAACCAGGGCGACACTTTCAGTTTCACTTTCACAGAACCGGGCGACTACCCTTACTACTGCACAATCCATCCCCAGATGATCGGCTCGATCACCGTAATGGGCGAGTCTCCGGACGGCGACGAAGTGTCCGACGGCGACGAGATGACCGACGGTGACGAGATGACCGACGGCGACGAGACGACCGATGGCGACGAGACGACCGATGGCGACGAGATGACCGATGGCGACGAGACGACCGATGGCGACGAGACGACCGATGGCGACGAGATGACCGATGGCGACGAGATGACCGACGGCGACGAGATGACTGACGGCGACGAGATGACCGACGGCGACGAGATGATTGACGGCGACGAGATGGCCGACGGCGATGAAATGGCCGACGGCGATGAAATGACCGATGGCGATGAAATGACCGACGGCGATGAAATGACCGACGGCGATGAAGCGACCGACGGCGACGAAGCGACCGACGGTGACGAAGCGACCGACGGCGATGAAATGACCGATGGCGATGAAATGACCGACGGTGACGAAGTGACCGACGGCGACGAGGAGACCGACGGCGACGTGACGACCGACGGCGACGTGACGACCGACGGTGACGTGACAACCGACGGCGACGTGACGACCGACGGCGACGAGACGACCGACGGCGACGTCGAACCACAGACCTGGGACATCAGCATCGCCGATTTCACATTCATTCCCACGCCGCTCACGATCCATGTAGGCGACACAGTACGTTGGACCAACCACGACAACGTGCCGCATACGGCCACCGCCGGCGCGCCGGGAGCTCCCAGCGGCTTATTCAATTCCGGCACGCTCAGCATGAACGAGAGCTTCGAATTCACGTTCACCGGGGCGGGAACCTTTAATTATTATTGCGCCATTCACCCCGCGATGGTGGGACAGATTGTCGTCGAAGAATAGGCCGCCCTCTCTGCCTAACCGATACGGCCGGGAGCACTCTCCCGGCCGTATTTTTTCCAGCCCTCGCGATTCCACCCGCGTGAATTTTTCGTGATTTTTCGGAAAATTTCGGATACAAATTGTCTCATTGAATTCGTGTAAAAGACAATCGGGAAATTTGCTAGGCGAGGGGCAACCCCATAAGCGCGCAGCCGCAACCAAGCAAAGGAGAAAATATCCCATGAGACAAGCACGCAAGTGGACCGCGGGGCTGGCCTTCCTCCTGGCGTTCGCCTTTGCCTGCCCGGCCGCCGCCCTCGATGCGGAAACGGAGGTGGGCCAGGAGCAATTGAAGGCGAAGCTCGAAGCGGAAAAGCAGCCCGACGGCTGGTATTTCCGTTTCAAACCCAGCGCCAACGCCAGCTACAACAACAGCCAGAGCGTCGTGGGACAACCCACCGGCTCGACCTTCACCTTCGGCACGGCTCTCGATCTGCTTATCACTCTGCGCAAAGGCGATCACGAATGGCGCAATACGCTGTACATCACCGAAGCGATCAGCCGCACGCCGGTAATTGACGAATTCATCATTTCGGCCGACGATCTGAAATTCGAGTCCATGTATCTCTACTACTTCAAGGAATGGGTCGGCGTTTACGGCCGTCTGGCTCTGGACACCTCGATTTTCCCCGGCTATGACGTCCAGCCCGCGCCGACGCTTTACGCCATCAAGCGCCAAAACGGGGGCATCGACTACACGCTCGACGACAAGATCAAACTCACCGATCCCTTCCAGCCGCTGACGCTCAAGGAAGGCGTCGGCCCCTTCTTCCGACCGCTGGCCCGGGAAGCCGTGAACCTTGAAATCATGCTCGGCCTCGGCGCCTGGCAGACCTTTGCCAACGGCCAGCTCACCGTCGATGACGACGGAGACACGCCGCTGCGAGAGATAAAAGAGCTGGAAAACGTGTACCAGCTCGGCGCTGAAAATCTTTACAAACTGTGGGGCGACCTTTGGGAGAAACGCATCGGCTACCTGGTTGCGGCGGAGTTCATGATGCCTTTCGTGGTCATCCCCGACAATCCGGACGTGTCGGGCATCGACAAGCTGAACATCAATCTGAACGGCAGGATCGATTTCCGGTTCACGGCGTGGGCCTCCCTCACCTACGAACTCAAGGCGATCAAGGAATCGCAGATTCTCAACGCCTGGCAGGTGCAGAATAACCTGCTGTTGACGTTCAGCTACGCCTTGGATGAATACGTCGCTCTGTGATGGCAAACACCTCCGTTGAAAACCTGAAAAAACCAGGAGAACTCTCCATGAGGATAAGAACATTGGCCTTGATCGGGATAGCGGCGGCGTTCGCGGGCTGCGGCGCGGGCGATGACATGGACAACGACGTGACCTGCACGGAGGTCGGTCAGATCGAAGCGGCCTGTCAAAAGCTGATCCAGGGCGGTGAAGCAGCGTACGACGAGGACTTCGCCGTCGCCTTCGCCGAGCAGTGCGAGATCAGAGCCAGCCTGGACTGCCTTCGTTGCGTGATGGACTCGCCGTGCATTCCTGCGCCCGAGCCGACGGAAGACGAGGAGGCGCCTCTGCCCTACACGCCTTACGGATTCTGCGTCGCGGAAGGGAAATGCCTCGCCATCGAGTTTGGCGAAGAGTAGAGGACCGACATCGATCCTTGACACGCCGGTCTCCAGGCTTTACATTGATGTTCTCAAAATGGCCGAGGAGTCATCGAAACAACGGCGATGAGGGCGTTTTCTTTCCTGCTGCTGATTCTCTACCTGACGGTGCTATCCAGCGCCTATGCGGATCTTTGCCTGGACGGGCTGGGATCGGTCGCCGAGGGAGCTCCCGTCGGGTCACATAGCCACGACGTCGCCGGCTCCGATTTTCCATCCGCCTCCGACTGCTGCGATGATGACAATCCGGATTCCGATCACGACTGCGGCTCTTGCCTCTGCCTCTGCCATGCCGTGGCCGTCGCGCCGGGCAAACTGCGTTTGAACTCGCCCAATTTCTCGCAAAACTCCGTTGAAGCGATCTTCTCCGCCGTTTCCATCGACCTTTTCCGCATCGAACGTCCGCCCCGACTTTCCTGAAGCCTGAATCGTCAGGGACGTCGCGGCTCCGCCGCGAAACGCCCTTGTCTATCCATTCAGTCTGAAAGGAAAGCGACATGCGCCAGAGTCGGCGTACGGCAGCGACATTTGCGTTTTTCGCGCTTGTTTTCACTGCTCCATGGGCATGGTCGGAAGAAAGCGCCCCCGTCATTCGCTGGCCCCAGATCGAGGAAGCCGTTTCCTCCCATCCCGGATTCCGGGTCTCACAGGAGGATGTGGCTGTCGCCGAGGGAGAGGTCGGGGTTACGAAGCAGTACCCCAATCCCGACTTTGGCGTGCGTCTGGGAGCGGCCGATCCCAAAGCCGGACCTGGCCGGGAGTTTATCTGGGAACTGGAGCTGACCATTCCCGTGGAATGGCCCGGAAATTATGTCTACCGAAGCGACGCCGCCTCGCATGGCGTGGACGCTGCGAAACATGAAGCCCGGACCGCCCGTTTGGAGGTTTGGCGGCAGCTTCGCTCCCTCTACTTCACAATTGCCTTCGATCAGGAAAAACTCCGGCTGTTGCGCGAGACGGAAGCAGAATTGATCCGTCTCGTCGAGGCTGTGAAGCTTCGTGTCGATCAGGGCGAAGCACGCCCCGTAGAGTCGAGCCGGGCGCAAAGCGAACTGGAGGAACACCGGATCGCCTTGAATACGGCGGAATCCGAAGCCGAAGCGCATCGCCAGCAACTTAGCCTTTGGCTCGGCGGCAAGCTGCCCGACTTATTTGTTGTCGAGGTTGATCCGGAGTCGGTCGCCAAGGTTCCAAGCCGGCAGGAGGCCATCCAGACCGCCCTGGCCCGCCACCCGACGCTCAAGGCGGCCCAGGCCAGGAATCGGCAGGCGGACTCCTCGGCAGTGGCAGAACGTCACGCCGCCGCACCCAACCTTGGGGTGGGCGGTTTCTACGGGCAGGAACTCGACTCCACTAGTTACGGCGGCATGATCACCATCGGCCTGCCGCTGTGGAACTGGAACCTTGGCGGCATCGCCAAGGCGGATGCCGAAAAGCGCCGGGGTCTGGCCCAGGCCGATCTGGCCGAGCGTGAAATCAGGGAGGCGGTCATCGCCGTCCATGCCAAAGCGCAAGCCGCGCTTCGGGCGGTGCAACGCTACCGAGACAGCGTCCTGCCCGCCTCGGAGAAGGCGTTTCACAACATGGAACAACTTTACAAGACCGGCGAAACGGGTCTGACGGACATCCTGGACGCCCGCCGGGCTCACTTGCGCACGCAAGACGCCTATCTCGCGGAACTCTTCAACTATCACTTCGCCATGCTCGATCTGAGCGTGTGGATGGGAGGACCCCCCAATGCGTAACGTCAGTTTCCCCTCATGGATTGCCCTCGCTTTCCTGGCAGTCCTTGCGCTTCCCGCTTGCAGCAAGTCCTCGGCCGAACCGGTTGGCGTCGCTCCTGAACCGCAAGGCGGCGAGCACCGAGAAGAGGCGACCGCCGGTCATGAAGGTCACGAGGGACACGAGGAGCACGGAGAAGAAAAATCCGATCTTGACCGCTCGGTGGAGGAGCTTTTCACGGCGGCCTGCGAACATGACATGCCCACGCACCAGTGTGCGGAGTGCCGCTACGAAGTCGGCGTCGTGCGGGTTCCGCAGCGTCTGGTTGACGAAGGCCTGGTCAAGACGGCGACCGTATCCAAACAGGCCGGCGAAACAGCGGTAGAGCTGACCGGCGAGGTCGTCCTGGACGAGCGGACGCTGGTCCACCTGTCGCCTCTCACGGCGGGGGTGGTCGTCCGGACGCTCGTGGACCTGGGACAGCCCGTGAAGGCGGGGCAACCCTTGGTGGTTCTTCGTTCCTCCGAGCTGGCCCAGGCGCAAAGCGACTTTCTGGAGGCGGATTCCCGGACGAAGCTGGCGCAGAAGACTTACGACCGGCAGAAAAGCCTGCGCGAGTCCGGCGTCAACTCCGAACGGGAGCTTCTTGAAGCCGAACAGGAATCGGCGTCTTCCCGGATTCGCCGTGAGTCCACCCGTCAACGGCTCGTAAACCTGGGCTTGACCGAGGCGGATATCGACGATTTGTCCGGCAAGGGAATGCGGGCGGCGACAGGGGAACTCGTGTTGCGCGCCCCGCTTCCCGGCGTCGTCCTTGAACTGAACGCCTCCGCTCCCGGCGAGCAAGTCGGCTCCGGTGAGAAGGCGGCCCTCATCGGCGATCCCACCCGGCTCTGGTTGTGGGCGAACCTTTACGAACGCGACCTGCCCGGCGTCCAGGAACTGCGCCGCAAGGGAGCGAACGCCGTCTCGATTGCGGTCCAGGCTTACCCCGAGGATTCCTTTGCGGGAACCATCGACTTTGTGGGTTCGGTCATGGATGAGAAGACCCGGACGGTCAAGGTGCGGATCAGCGTGGCCAACTCGGATGGTCGTCTGCATCCCGGCATGTTCGCCAAGGTGCGGCTGACGCTGCCCACAACGGCGGCGGCGCTGGCTGTTCCAACCGCCGCTATTCTCACCGACGAAGGGCGGGACTTCGTATTCATCAACCATAAGGATGACTTCTTCATCCGTCGGCCGGTGGTGAAGGGCGGCGAGAAAGACGGCCTGACCGAAGTCAAACTGGGCTTGAATGAAGGTCAGATGGTCGTCGCCGAAGGTGCGTTCCTGCTCAAATCCGATGTCCTGCGCTCCAAGATGGGCGCAGGCTGCGCGGACTAGGGGGCGCGGCATGTCGTCGTTCCTCGCGTTCGTGCTGCGTCGCCGCCCCTTCGTGCTCGGCGCAACGGCGCTCCTGATCGTTTTGGGCGTTATCGCCTGGAAGAAATTGCCCATCGACGCTTTCCCCGACGTGACCAACACGCAAGTTATGATCCTGACCAAAGCCCCCGGCCTGGCCGCCGTGGACGTGGAGCGGCGCATCAGCTACCCCATCGAACTCCAGATGCGCGGCCTGCCTAAAGTAATGCAGGTGCGCTCGCTTTCCCGCGCCGAACTGTCCCAGGTCATCATCGTGTTTGAAGACGGCGTGGACACCTACTGGACCCGCCAGGTGGTTTTCGAACGCCTTTCGGCCGCCCGCGAGGAACTGCCGCCCGGCGCGGAACCGGAGTTGGGACCGATCAGCACGGGCCTGGGCGAAATCTATCAATACACGCTGGAAAGCGACAGCCACACGCCGATGGAGTTGCGCACCATTCAGGACTGGCTCGTCGCGCCGCTTTTAAAACCCATCCCCGGCGTCAACGAAATCAACAGTTTCGGCGGGCAGGTCAAACAATACCAGGTGCTCGTGGAACCGGAGAAACTCGTCAAGTACGGTCTGACCCTGCCCCAGATCTTCGAGGCGGTGGAGCGCAACAACGCCGTGGCCGCCGGGGGCGTGATCGTGCAGGGCTGGGAGCAGGCCTACCTGCGCGGCGTGGGGCTTTTGCGCGACATCCCCGACATCGAGCGCATCGTCCTGGCCTCTCACGACGGCGCACCCGTGTATCTGCGCGACGTGGCCCAGGTCGTCATCGGAGCCGCCCCACGGCAGGGCGCGGTGACCCGCGACGGCAAGGGCGAAGCGGTGGCCGGGATGGTCATCATGCTCAAGGGAGAGAACTCCAAGGATGTAGTAGAACGGGTGAAGGAGACCATCGGCAAGGTCCAGTCGGTCCTTCCGGAAGGCGTGCGCATCAACGTCTTCTACGACCGGACGTCGCTGATCGAAGCCTGCATCGGGACGGTCGTGAAGGCGCTGGAGGAGGGCGGAATTTTCGTTATTCTCGTCCTATTCCTCTTTCTGGCCGAGTTGCGCACCGCGCTGATCGTGGTTTTCTCCCTGCCTTTGACGTTCCTCATTTCCTTCATTGTGATGGGCAAGGTTGGGCTGTCCTCGAATCTCATGAGCTTGGGCGGCCTGGCTTTTTCCGTCGGCATGGTGGTGGACGCCTCCATCGTGGTCGTGGAGAACATGCGGCGCTTTTTCGCGCAACAAGCCGATCCGACCCAAAAACGACGGCTCGCGGTTTCGGCGGCGGCCGAGGTGGCGCGCCCCGTCGCTTTCTCCGTGCTCATCATCGCCATCATCCTGGTGCCGCTCTTCATGCTGGAGGGCGTGGAAGCCAAAATGTTCGAGCCGCTGGCCGCGACGATGCTCATCGCGCTTCTGGTGTCGCTCGTCGTGGCGCTGACCATCGTGCCGGTGCTTTCCGAAATGTTCCTCAAGCAGACGCCGGAGAAGGAATTCGGCTTCGTGCGCCGCCTGCATCACGGCTACCTCGCCTTGCTGGACAAAGCTGTCCGGCGGCCCAAGACGACTTTCGGCGTCTCATTGGCGGCGCTGATCGGGGCGGGCCTTCTGACGCCGCTGATCGGCACGGAATTCATGCCGCCCTTGGACGAGGGCTCCATCGCCGTCAACGTCGTTCGCCTGCCCAACGCGGCCCTGGACGGTTCGGTGAAGACCTCCGAGTTCATGGAGAAGGAACTGCTCCAATTCCCCGAGGTCGAGACGGTCGTCAGCAAGACGGGCCGGGCGGAAATCTCCGAAGACCCGATGGGGCCGGAACAGACCGATGTGTTCATCATGCTCAAGCCCCGCTCCGCCTGGACGACGGGGCGCAATAAAGCGGAGTTGATCGCGGCGATCAACGAAAAGCTCTCCGCCATCCCCGGCCTGCGGCTGTCTTTCTCGCAGCCCATCGCCTTGCGGGTGAATGAACTAATTTCCGGAGTGAAGAGCGACCTGGCGGTAAAGATTTTCGGACCCGACCTGGACGTCCTCAAAGGCTTCGCCGACAAGGCCGCCGCCGCCATCGGCGCGATCGAGGGCGCGGCGGACGTGAAGGTGGAGCAGGTGGCCGGGATGGACCAGATCGAGGTCGAGATCGATCGCGAGGCCATCGCCCGTTACGGGCTCAATATCGCCGACGTGGGCGACGTGATCGAAACGGCCCTGGCGGGGAAGGCCGCCACGAAGCTCGTGGAAGACGAGAAACGCTTCGACGTGCTGATCCGTTTTCCCGAGGCCAGCCGTTCGCGGACAGAGGACATCGAACGGTTGCTGATTCCTTCTCCCGAAGGCGCCAACGTGCCGCTCGGCCAGATCGCGCAGATCAAGCACACGGAGGCTCCGGCCCAGATCAGCCGGGAGAACGGCATGCGGCGGGTGGTGGTCGAAACCAATATCCGCGGCCGCGACCTGGGCGGCTTCGTTTCTGAAGTGGAGAGACGGCTGGCATCGACGAAAAAGGAATTGCCGTCCGGCTACTTCATCGAACTGGGCGGACAGTTCGAAAACCAGCAGCGCGCCATGCAGCGGCTTTCGCTCGTCGTGCCCATCGCCCTGGTGCTCATTCTGGCCTTGCTCTACATGGCCTTGGGCTCGTTCAGCCTGTCGTTCATCGTGCTCTTGAACCTGCCCTTCGCCCTGGTGGGCGGCGTCGTCGCCGTCGTTTTGTTCGGAATGCCGCTGTCCGTCTCGGCGGCGGTGGCCTTCATCGTGCTGTTGGGCATCGCCGTCCAGAACGGCGTGGTGCTGGCCGCGTTCTTCCGCGACTTGAGACATCAAGGAAAGACCGTCGCCGAACAGGTGCGCGAAGGCTGCGACCTGCGTTTCCGCCCGCTGCTCATGACGGCCTTGACCAGCTTCATCGGACACTTGCCCATGCTCTACGCGACCGGCAGCGGCGCGGACATCCAGAAGCCGCTGGCGGTCGTCGTCATGGGCGGCCTCATCACCTCAACCTTGCTGACCCTGCTGGTTCTGCCGGTGGTCTACCACTGGGCCAACACCCGCCGGGCGGCGCTCAAAGCTTGATTCCCGGAGAGGAGAAAGAGCATGAAAACGGCCTACAAAAACCTCGCCATCGGTGCGGCGCTGCTTGTTTCTGCCGCGCTTTTCGCATCCTGCGCCTCGACAAAACCCTATATTGCCAACGAGAGCCAAGCCGCGCTGGATTTGCAGTCAACCCCTTATCACGAGTTTCGTTACGTTCGGCTTTACCCCGAAGAAGGTCAACTCATCCTGTACGGGAAGGTGGATCATCGGCACGGCCTGTGCGGGGCTGAACCTCATGTGGACCTGGCCATAATCGGGCCGGACAACGCGGTTTCCCGCCAAGCGAGTCTGGCTATCGCCAATCGCGGCGGCAAACGGTATGGCTGGCGCGGCGCATCCTTCCGGGTGCGTTTACCCGAAGTCCCCGCCAAAGGGGAAAACATTCGCCTGACCTTCCACGAGACGGGTTGCTCCGCCGGAGAAAACTTCGACTGCGGCGGCAACGCGGCCGCAGTTCCCCAGGAAACGACCGATGGACGCAAACCGGAAAGAAACAGTAGCGTCCCGTACATGTTTCCGGGAAGCTGGCGCTGAAAAAGAACGGATCCGCTTGCAGCTCCGAACGGATGGATTATTATCGGAACCGCGAAAAGCAAGGGCTTGCATGGAAAGGAGCCGAACCTGAGCCACGGCGAACACCATCATCCGCATGCCCGCACGGCGGGCCGCCGTCTGTTGTGGGTGATTCTCTTCAACGCCATCATCACCCTGACGGAGTACGTGGCGGGGCTTCTTTCGGGGAGCCTCGCCCTCGTCTCGGACGCCGGACACAATTTCTCCGATGTGCTGGCCTTGATCCTCGGCTACGCGGGGGAGAAGGTGGTGGAACGCCAGCCCACCGCCCGCTATTCCTTCGGTCTGCGACGCGCCGAGGTCCTGATCGCCCTGGTCAACGCCCTGTCGCTCGTGGCCATCGGGGCTTACGTCGTCATCGAGGCGGTGGACCGTTTCCGGAATCCCGCCGAGATCGATGCCGGCATCCTGCTTCCCGTCGCGCTGGTGGGTTTGTTCGGAAACCTTTTCTCGGTTCTCATCCTGCGACGCGACCGGAACCGCAACCTCAATCTGCGCGCCGCCTTTCTGCACCTGGCTTTCGACACGCTCTCATCAATCGCCGTGGTGGGCGTCGGCGTCGTCCTGCTCTTTCAGCCTTGGGTCTGGCTCGATCTTGTTGTCAGCCTCCTCATCGTGGTGATGATGGTCTGGGGGTCGATCGGGGTCATCAACGAGAGCCTGCGCGTTATTCTCCAGGCCGCTCCGTCTGGACTCGACCCCGAGAAGGTCCACGAGGCGATTCTGGCGGTTCCGAACGTTCGAGAAGCGCATGGGCTGCACGTCTGGTCGGTGAACTCGAACGAGGTCTTCCTTTCCTGCCATGTTTGCGTAAGCAACGGCGATGCGACGGACACGGATCAGGTCATCGTCGCCATCAACAAGGCGCTGGAGGAATCGTTCGGAATCCGACACACGACCGTCCAGGTGGAAACCGCCAATCTATGCAGACACCGCAACGGCGCGGGCTGCTGTCCGTAAGGCCGGGATAGGCACATGAACTGCATCAATCACGAAGACCGCCATGGGTTGGAGCAGGTCTCCAGACCTGCTCCAAAACGTTTTTCGGCGGGCCGCGCTGCGCTTGGCATTGCCGCTACCGCTACCGCCGCTCCAAAATATTCTGGAGCAGGCGTGGACGCCTGCTCCAACAGCAGACACACTAACTCACCGGAGTAGCGACTGACTCATGAACTGCGTCAATCACGAAGACCGCGAGGCTGTTTTATTCTGCCAGAAGTCGAAAAAGTGGCTCTGCGAGGAATGCGGCAGCCATTGTCTGTCGCCGGAGCTGCAGTGCAAATTCCGGCTGGATTGCATCATCTGGCTCCGGGAGCATGAAGGTCCGGCGAAGCAGTCCTAACAACTCCGGCGGGGTGTAGCTGTTGCCGTCGCGCCGGAGCAGGTTTTCCAACCTGCTCCAGGCATTTTGCGAAGTATCGCCGAGGAATTTAAAAACGGTTTTCAGAAGCGTCGGAGGGACGGGTGGCCTGTTTTGAAAGTGTGACGGGTGGATTGTTTTTTAAGAGTGTGGCATGTCTGGAGCCCTGCGACAGGCATGTGCAATGGACGCATGCTTGTCGCAAAGCTCCAAGCATGCCACGCTTCAACCAAGCCTGCCGGCCTCCAGCGACGCCATGATCTCCCGCTCGGCGCGGTTGGGGACGCGCCCCGTGATGGCCGCCTCGATGACGGCGTCGCCCGAACGGTTCGTAAAACGCACCTGCGCTTCGGCTCGGAGGTCGGGAGAAAGGGAGGTGATCTCCCAGCGGCAGGTGATCTCGTCTCCGGGGTAAACGGGCTTCCGAAACCGCAGATCCATCCCGCTGGCCAGCCAGCCGAGCTGTCCGCCGATCTCGGTGAGCATGGAAGCCACTAAAAGACCGTGACAGATCGTCCCACCAAAACCTTTGGAGGAGGCGAAGGCGGGGGACGAATGGATCGGGTTATGATCCCTGGAAATGGCCTCGAACAAATCGACGTCGTCGCGCGTAAAAATGCGGCTCACCTCGAAGGCGTCCCCGACTTCCAAACCTTCAATGGCCCGCTTTCGAATCGAAGCGAGTTTCATCAAGCCTTCCGACAAGTTGGAGCAGGATTGTATCCCACTCCACACGTTTTCCGTATTCCGGCAAGAGAAAAATGTCTGGAGCAGGTTGAAAAACCTGCTCCAACAAAAAACATGCTACACGCCTTCTTTACAGCCCCGGCGGGGTGTAGCCGTTGCCGTCCGTGTCCACGAAAATCGGGTTGGCGATCGAGAGAATCGGCTGTCCGGGGGAGATCGGCGCGAGCCGTTTCTCCGGCGCGCCGGCCAGCACCACCACCCAGAAATCCTTGCCCGGCAATTCGATCGCCACGTCGGTTTCCAAACGCCGCGCCGCCTCGCCCGTCACCGCTTCCTCATGCACCTGAACGCCGTTGACCACCACGCGCATCCAGTCCACCGCCATCCAGGACGGCGCCTGCACCACGACGTGCAGCGCATACGGCCCCGCCGAATCCAGCGTGTCCCCCGGCCCGGCGTCGCCCAAACGGACGTCGATGAAGGGGCCGGCCGCCGCAATGGCATGCATGCCTTTATAAGCGGCGATGAATTCCTCGTCGGTGACTTCGTTGGGGTCGTCCTTGCCGACGCGCAGATAGATGTGGCCGTCGCCCGGGCAGCCCACCGTATGGCAGTCGGAGACCGCCACGCCGGCCTTGTTGATGCCTTGATTCAAGAAGCTGTACCAGTCCGGCAGCATCATTTCCAGCGCCACGTCCACGTCGTTCGCATTGATCAGTTCGATGCCGTCGAAGTCAGTGCTGAAAACGCCCTCGGGCAGCGCGTCCACGCCCAGCGCGGGGTCGTAGTCGATGGCGTCCAGATAACCGAGGCTGTTGCCTCGGGGATGGTTGATCTGCAAGATCGGCGCGTTGTATAGCTCCCGCGCCGAGGCCAGGATTTCTGGCTCCGTCATCGCCCCGAGGAAATTTCCTTCCTCGTCGTAGCCTTTCCAGAACAGGAAGCCGTAGTAAAGCGGGCGGTCGTCGCGGTCCTCCACCGGCATGGCGTTGGTGTGCGCCCAGGGCGGCGAAATCTCGACGCCGGAGAGGATGCGCAGGAATTCCCGCAGGCCGAGTTCCGGAACCAGATAATCGGCGGAGGTGATGACGTCGTGATCCGTGATCGGCGTCACTTCCAGCCCCGTGGCGGCGAGCGTCGCCACGCGCACCGGCAGCGGAACGGTGGTATCGACGCTGCGCTCGCTGTGCATGTGCGTGTCGGAGGCGATCCAGCCCGTGGTATCGACGGAACGTTCGAGCACGGCGTTGAACTCGCTCGCCGCGCTCGCGGCGGCCGTGACGTTCTGGCGCACGATCTCGTATTCGTAGCCGCGCGAGGCCGTCAGCGTGTAGTCGCCGGGCTCCAGAAGAAACGCGCCCTCGCCGCTGGCCGTAAAGATGCGGCGCAAGGTCGGCGCTTCCATGGCGGCGTCGAGCCCCGGCTGCACGGTGATCTTCGCGGGCAGGGCCCGCACCGAGCCGTCGAAGTGGTCGCCGGTGACCGAGAAGTTCACGCGGCCCGTGGCGGACAGGACGACATCAGCCTGCGCGTCCGCGCCGGCGATCGTCACCTCGGCGGGCGCGCCGTTGGGCCGCCCCTCCTGACTCGTTATAACTTGATACTGGCCGTCGGGAAGCTGAAAGGTCACGCTCTCCGCCGGCAGAAACGCCTGCGCCCACAACTTGCCGTCTGCATTGAGCACCAGCACGTCCGCCTTCTCGGCTTGATCGGCTTCATCCGCCAACGAGACGCCAACCGTCAGCGTGTGGACCGTTTCGTTGCGGCCAGCGATCAGCCGGGCTTTGGCGGCTTCGGCGTTCTCGGCCACGACGAACAGCTGCGAGTAACTGATGCTCTGCCCCGTCGGCACACGTTCGCTCTGCCCGATGAAGGGCAGGATGTCCGCTTGGTCGATGGAGGCCGTATACTCGCCCTCCAGTTTGCCGATGCCGTAGGCGATGTTGTCGCCGATCGCCAGTTGATAGGGAATTTCCTTGCCGCCCAAGCCTTCCAGACCCCAGTCGAATCCGGGCGTCAGTATGCGCAGCAGATTGCCCCAGACCAGGCCGGCGCCAAGATTGAGCGTCTTGGCGGCGCCGCCGTTCACGACCGTCGTGATGATTTCCAGCGCGTTGTCGTTCGGCTTCAACACGTATTCGAGGGTGACGTCCAAGCTCAGCGGCTTGAAAAGCGGAATGGCGGTATCGACGATCGGGATGCCGCAGTCCTTGCCCCGTACGCGCAGCCGCGCTTCCTGGCCGTCGCCGCCGTCGGCGACGATCGTGAATTCCGAGGGACAGAACGAGCGTAGAATGGCAGTGATGATCGACACTTCTCCCAACAAATCACCGCCACTCTCCCCTGCCGCGCGCGCCAGATCGGCATCGACCAGCGTGCCGGTATAAGGGATCCAGGAGCGCGGCCGGTTGTCCCCCTGAATGACGAAACGCACCTTCTCGTTGGCCAAGAGATAATCGCCCGCGATGGCTACGGCCTCATGGCCTCCATCGGTCGTCAGATCCTGCTCGGTCAGTTGGACGAGCCGCAGGCCGGTGAGCGGCTCCTCGGCTGTTTCGTCTTCCGCTTCGCCTTCCGTTTCGTCCTCTGGCGTAACCTCGGAATCGTCATCGCCGTCTACGGCGGTTTCGCCATCGCCGTCTGTCTGCTCGAAGTCCTCGCCGCCGCACCCCGCAACGAGAAACAAAAAAACTACCAGCAGTAGGAATACCAATCGGCTAGACTGCATTGACATTGCAACCTCCAGGGATTTCCTTGATTCTACATCCGACTTGATCGGCCTCGATGGACCTTAGCCCGCTCCGATGCGGGGTGGCTAACGGAAAACTCAGGGGATCTTAATATTGCTCTAACAATGTTGCAAGGATTAGTTGCCCGGCCGATGACCAACCTTTGCCGGACGGCCGGGTGGTATAGCAAGCGTAGGCGTAGTAATATATTTAGACCTTAAATGGGCGACAAGTTACCTATCCTGGCGGCTTATCGACCAAGCGGTATGCAAGCGGTATGGATGTTTAACAAGTTCGGCAAGTGCGGCTGGCGGCGACAGCTTGAGTAAAGGGCGATGCGATGCGGTCGGTTCTTGGATTTTTGGCTGGGATATTGGCCTTCACGATGTCCGCTCTCGCGGTGGACGCCGGACTCAACGAGGCGGAGATCGCTCCGCGCGAATCGGGTGTCCAACTTGTCCGGTACGCCGACGAACAGAGACCGCTCTACAACTACCGCTGGGAACTGGTGCGGGAAGGAAACCGCGTCACTGTCACCGGCAGAGGCGACAACGACAAGAAAGGCCCGGAACGGGTTGAATGGGCTGAAACCTCCATGATGGAAATCGCGCCGGGCGGCCTGCGGACGCTCGTTTGGACTAAGGAATCCAGCGGAGCGGAGCAGGAAAGCTGGCGGATGAAGTACGACTGGGCGGCCCATAAAGTCGTCTATGCCTACCGCGACCGAGCCTCGGGCAAGAGCGAGGAGAAAACTTTGACCTTCGGCCCCAAGGCGTACGCCTCGGACGCCATGTACTTTTTCCTGCGGGGGTTTCCCTTCGAGAAGGGCGAGGGAGCGAAAGTCGAAGGCGAGTTCGTCCTGACGGAGGGCAAGGTAATGAGCGGCGTGGTGATCCATCGCGGGGAGGAACAAATCAAAACAGCTTTCGGTCCGCTCGACGCGTACAAGCTCGAATTCAAACCGGGTGGCTTGCTGGGAGCCTTCGCGCCTCGAATGTTTATCTGGTACACAAAATCGATGCCCCATCTTTTCGTGCGTTTCGACGGCAAGGACGACGGCGTCATGAAGCCGCGCACCACGAATGAACTCGTCCACTACTCGCCCGCCGACAGAATCAAACCCGTAAAGCCAAATTAGTACAATCTCATTAGATTTCAGCCAATTGACTCCATTTTACGCTCGAATTTCCATTGCCGCCCGAGCGCCCAAGCGCCAAAGCAATCCAGGCTCTTGAGAAAACAAAACACGTCCGTAGCGTTGCCATTGTCATGGCTATTTCTCGCCGGCCGGTAAAAGGCTAAGGCGGGGGCTTTTCCTTTTCCTGCCATTCTAAGTCAAAAAAAGATGGATGGAATAAACCAACAAAACGCTCCTTTAATTAACAAATCTTCCTCCAAGGCAAGAATCGGTCTTGCCTTGATAGGCGGGGTTCAAATGAGCGCATAGGGCGCGCCAGATGAAGTCGCTTACCAAACCGGCCGGGTGAAAAAAATGCCGAGTATACGCTGGATTCTGAATCCGCTGCTTTTCTTGCTTGTCGCCTTCTTCACCGCCTGCGGGGTGGACCCTACGGCCTCGCCGCTGGAGGGGGATGTGGATGCGGTCGGCGAATTGCCGGACGCCGATTTCGACGGCGATGGCTCGATCGACGGCGACGAATCGACCGACGGCGATGAGTCCATCGACGGCGACAAGCCAGAGGACGGCGATGTTGACGGTGACATTGACGGCGACGAGGACGAAGAGACCCCGCCCCAGGCGCCGCTCCATCTATTCACCGGTTTCGGCGCGGCCTCCGGCGTCATGCAATCGAACGACTACAAGCTGTCCTTTTCCTTCGGTCCCGCTACGGTGAAGGCCGGCGGCCCGGCAAGCAACGGCGACTACGTGCTTCACTCGACCGTCGAGCCGACGCCATGATCATGACAATAAAGAACATCTATAACCGTTCCCCGTTTCTTCCTTTGAAGGAGAAGTCGATGAGACGAACTTCGGTAATGGCGATCTTGTTTCTTGTTCTGGTGAGTTCGGCCGCGTTCGCCGACGTGCCGAGCCAAATGCAATTGCAGGGGTACCTGAGCGACGCCCAGGGCGATCCCGTCAGCGGCGAGCAAAGCCTCACCCTCACGCTCTACGGCGCGGCGGAAGGCGGCGATACCGTCTGGACGGAAACCCTCTCGGCGCTCGTGGCGCAGGGCTATTTCAGCGTGATTCTCGGCGGCGAGAACAACCCTCTCGACGCCAACGTCTTCACCGGCGACCCGCTCTGGCTGGGCGTGGCCGTCGGCGAGGGAGAAGAGCTTTCCCCGCGCTACCCGATCGTTTCCGTGCCCTATGCGGCGCGGGCGTCGGTGGCGGACAACGCCGTCGGCGACATCACGCCGAAGTCGGTCTGGATCGGCGACGCCATGGTCATCAACGAGGCGGGCGAATGGGTCGGCTCCCCCTCCGGACTCATCGGCCCGCAAGGCGAGCCGGGACTGCAAGGCGAACAGGGACCCGAAGGACCTAAAGGCGATCCGGGCGACCCCGGCATGCCGGGAGATTCGGTCACAAGCTGGTCCGCCAGCTTAGGCGACTGCCCCACGGGCGGTTACGGCTTCAAGATCGGCGACGGACCCGAGCAGTTTGTCTGCAACGGCGGCACGGGCCCCCAGGGCGTTCCGGGCTCGCGCGGCCCTGCGGGCAACACGGGTCCGCAGGGGCCGCAAGGGCCTCAGGGCATGCAAGGCGACTCGGTGATCAGCTGGTCCGCCGACCCCGGCGACTGCCCCACGGGCGGCTACGGTTTCCAAGTCGGCGCGGGTCCAGACCAGTTCGTCTGCAACGGCGCAGTGGGGCCGCAAGGACCGCAGGGCGACACCGGTCCGCAGGGACCGCAGGGCGACATTGGCCCCCAGGGACCGCAGGGCGATTCGGTGATTAGTTGGTCCGCCGCTCCCGCCGACTGCCCGGACGGCGGCTACGGCTTCAAGATCGGCGCAGGTCCGGACCAGTTCGTCTGCAACGGCGCGACCGGCCCACAGGGGCTGCAGGGCCTGCAGGGCGACCCAGGCCCGCAGGGTCTCCAGGGCGATCCAGGCCCGCAAGGTCTCCAGGGCGACCCAGGCCCGCAGGGTCTCCAGGGCGACCCAGGCCCGCAAGGCCTCCAGGGCGACCCGGGCCCGCAAGGCCTCCAGGGCGACCCAGGCCCGCAGGGTCTCCAGGGCGACCCAGGCCCGCAGGGTCTCCAGGGCGACCCAGGCCCGCAGGGTCTCCAGGGCGACCCAGGCCCGCAAGGGCCTCCGGGGGCGGACGGTTCCATGATCCAGCAGGCGGTCTATCTGGCGAAAAGCCAGGGCAACATCTGGACTCTCTCGGGGACGACGGTCGCGGCGGCCTATTCCTCGCCCGTGCCGATCAATGTCAGCGGAACGGATTACTACCTCATTCCCTTCCCCGACGGCCACGTATTCAGCAGCGCAACCGCCAAAGCGACGGAAGAATACGTCCCCGACGCCAACTTCGCCTATAACGGCGTCAACCCGGAGCTCCCGCGGAAAGGGCCGAATCCGAACATCAGCTGGGCCAGCAACACCGCCACGTCAAACATGAAAGTCAATTGGGATCTCGGCACAACGCGCACCCTTCATGCGCTGTACGTCGAAAACTACGCCGGCAATGCGGGAATCAGGGACTTCACGCTGTACTGCACGGATTCGGCGACGGCGTTCGCCAACACCACCTATGCCGACACCACGGATCTTACCGCGCTCGGCACTTTCACAGCGGCGAACGACCCGTCCGACAACACCGAGACCCCGCAGGTTTTCGTGCTCGGCTCGCCCGGAACGTGCCGTTACCTTGTGATGCGCATCGCCACCAACGGGGGCTCGGTAAGCTACATGGGCTTCTACCATGCGCAGGCGATGTCCACAGCCGTGCAGACTTCCTATACGATCCTGACGCCGGGCGTGGACTACGGTGTCCGGCGCGGCGCCGTCTCTGGCGCGCAGACATTGAACTTCTCGCTGCTCAAGCCGGGTACGTTCGACATCGTGATCGATTACTTCTAAGCCATCAACACTCTTACCTCGCAAAAACGGGAAGCCTCCGGGCTTCCCGTTTTTTTTACCTTTCGCCGATACGTGAGGAACACGCCCTCGCTCGCACAGCCCTCGATGGAGCAGTTTTTTTTAACCTGCTCCAAACATTTTCCGATCGCGCAGCGGCGATGCCAAGCCGGCCG
>QZKR01000127.1 GCA_003598065.1 Myxococcales bacterium
GTAGGCAAGCTGCACTTCGCAGCGCTTCGCCAGCCCCGCCGCGACGACGTTCTTGGCCACGTAGCGCGCCATGTAGGCCGCCGAACGGTCCACCTTCGTCGGATCCTTGCCGGAGAAGGCTCCGCCGCCGTGGCGCGCCCAGCCGCCGTAGGTATCGACGATGATCTTGCGGCCCGTGAGCCCGCAGTCGCCCTGCGGCCCGCCGATCACGAAGCGGCCCGTGGGGTTGATGTGAACGGCCGTATTTTTATCCATCAGTTTCGCCGGAACGACTTTCTTGATGACCTCTTCCATGATGCCTTCATGGATCGTTTTGTTGTCCGCGTGCGCCGCATGCTGCGAGGAAACGATAATCGCCGACATCCGTACCGGCTTGTCGTCCTCGAACTCGATCGACACCTGGCTTTTGCCGTCGGGGCCGAGAAAATCGAGCAGCTTTTTCTTGCGCGCTTCGGCGAGCCGACGCGTCAGGCCATGGGCGAGGGAGATCGGCAGCGGCATGAAATCGCTCGTATGGTCGCAGGCGTATCCGAACATCATGCCCTGGTCGCCCGCGCCGAGTTCCTTCTTTTTCTTGCCGAGACCCGAGACGCCGCGCGTGATGTCGGGAGACTGGCGGTCGATGGAGGCGACGACGGCGCAGGTTTTGTAATCGATGCCCAAGGCGGGGTCGTTGTAGCCGATCGCCTGGATGGTCTCGCGCACGATATCGGGGATGTGGACGTAACAGGATGTGGTGATCTCGCCGGCCACCATCGCCAGACCGGTGGTGACGAGCGTTTCACAGGCGACGTGCGCTTCCTTGTCCTGCGCGATGATCGCGTCGAGCACCGCGTCGGAGATCTGATCGGCGATTTTGTCGGGATGTCCTTCGGTCACGGATTCGGAACTGAACAGGAACCGCTTGGGCATGTGGCGTTCTCCTTCAATTCGACTGGGAAACCTGGGTTCGACAGGGGCCAGCTTGCCGTCCGCACGCCCGGCGGCGCGGCGCTTGCTTTTTCCGACCGGAAGCCGGATGGGCTTGCACCATATCCTCTCCCCTGAAAGTTGTCAAGGTTATGACATAGTTAGCGATATCTATCTTTTGCGGTCCCTCGATTCCGCCCTGGACCGAGCGGCGGCCCGGGTCCCGCTGCGGCTTTTATCATCGACAATAGGGCCTGCCCCCGGAAAAATGACCTATCGACGGCGTGCATTCCGCGCGCGACAAGACAGGAGAAATTGAAATGGAGCGACGTGGACTCCCTCCGGCATGCGAACAGACGTTTACGCGCCGCTCCTTCCTGGAATGGCTTGGCTACGGCGGGCTGCTTATCTCGGGCCTGAATTTGAGCCGCTGCGGCGGCTCTTCCGGCCCCGGAACGAAGAAAGATTTTTTCGACGACGACGCCTCG
The DNA here is from genome assembly GCA_003598065.1 of Myxococcales bacterium. GTDB lineage: Bacteria > Myxococcota_A > SURF-8 > SURF-8 > SURF-8 > SURF-8. The sequence continues at coordinate 1,398 of QZKR01000127.1, forward strand.
GACGGCGACGACGACCGGGAGCGGGATATCGATTCCTCCGAAGCGGAAAGCGATGCGGATTACGACGAACTCGACGCCACGGAAGGGGAGGGCGCGCCCGGGGAGTTTCCCTTCCAACCGGGGGATGAACTGGAGGGGGATCTCGGCCTCTGGATGGAACGCACCGTCGATCGCCAAACGGTCGAGAATCTTCTCGCCGAATGGCGTCTCACCGTGGACGGCCTCGTCGAAAGTCCGCGCGTCTTCACCTTCCCGGATCTCATCGGACTATCCCGCAGCGACCAGATCACCGACTTTCATTGCGTCGAGGGCTGGTCGGTTTACGACGTGCCTTGGAACGGCGTCCATGCCAATCGGATCATGGAACTCGTCCGTCCGCTGGCGGCGGCTTCCTACGTGACTTTCCACACCGTCGGAGGGAAGTACAACGAGAGCCTGCCGATCGCCGTCCTCAGCGAGTCCAGAACCCTTTTGGGGTACGGCGTCAACGGCTACACGCTGCCCCTCAAGCACGGTTTCCCCTTGCGGGTCGTCGCGCCCCGCCTGCTGGGCTACAAAAACGCGAAGTACGTCGAGCGGATTGAGTTCACGGATCATCCCGCCGAGGGCTACTGGGTCCAGCGTGGCTATCCTTACGACGGCGAAGTTCCGCCGGGACGATTAAGGGAAGGAAAATATTGAACCCGTAAAAAACGGACCCCCGCGCCTTGCGACGCGGGGGTCGTTGTTTTCAGGCGATCCGGGCGTTTTTATTCAACGACGAAGGTTGTCTCGGTGACGCCCGTGTTGTCGTTGATGTCGGTGACGGTGATGCGGGCCTTGTAGGTCCCCGCCTCCAACGCCGGCAGCTTGCCCGTGAAAGCGGTGATCGGCCGCCCGTCCTTCGCGCCCATGGTCTCGACGCCTTCCGCGTCGCGCGCGGCCACGAAGTAGACGGTTCCGAGTTTGTCTTCCCATTGGATGTCGGTCACGGGGTCCTCGATCGGATTGTCGCCCACGTCGAACAGTTCGATCGTGAACGCCAATACCTCTTCATGCAGGACCTGAGGACCGACCTCGGGCTCGACATCCATGCTGTACAAAAGCAGCGCAACCGAATTGACAGCCTCGAAGGCGTTATCGCCGGTGTCGTTGGAGACCGGCCGATGATAGCGGACGGATCCGGAAAGCTCGCCGTCCGCCGCTTTCACGTCCTGCACTTCGATCGAAGCCGGCAGGAACTCGAAGGGATCGGAGTAGATGGTGTACGGCTTCGCGTTGGATTCGTTGAATTCTCCGCCGTCGGCGTCGTAGTAACGGCCCTCGACGCGGAAGCGATACGCGCCGAGCGGGAAATCGGGCCGCTCCTCCCAGGTGACTTTCCAGTAATTGTTGCGATCGGCGTCCGGTTTGTTGGGCAGGCGGAACGATTCGTTGGAGAATTCCAGCTTCATCTCGTAGTAGCGGTCGTCGTACACCTCGCCGGACGAACGGACGACCTGAACGAAATCCTCGCCTTCCTTGCGCTCCAGGTAAATGTGCGGGAAATCGGCGCCGGGATCGCCGCCGATCCAGGACAGGACGGCCTGCTCCTGCATGCGGCGCGTGTCCTCCGGCTGAAGGACGATCGACGCCTCGGTCGGCGCGGGTGTTTTCAGCGGCGTGCGCCAATCGTTCTTGGCGTCCACGATGTTCAGCGGTTTCACTTTCGGGAATTCGTTCGCCGACTCCTCGCCGCGCCCTTCCGAAATGGCGATAGCGATCTGTTTCAGGTGGCCGATCAGGAATTCGCCGAACTTGAAACCCCAGATGGACATCGTCGTGTTGTAGCCGCCCTGCAGCCAGTCGTCCTCGGCGGTGAGGTAGAAGTGGTGGTCGTTGGTGTAGCCCAGAACGACGATGTCGTCGAAGGTGGTCGCCGACTGCAGTTCGGTGACGGTGTCGAGGCCGACGCGGGAGGTCGGCTCGCCCGGCAGGCCGGCGAGATAGAGCGTCCGCGACGCGCCGCTCGCCGCATCCTTGACGTCGAAGAGGATGGAGGTGAAGCGCGTCTTCGAGAATTCGGGGATCGGCGCGCGGTTCATGCGCTCGACGAGCAGAACGCAGCCCAGGTTGCCGTCTTTCAGCTTCGTATCGGGGTTGTAAGCGCCCGAATCCTGCGAGAATTCGAGTTTCACCGTTACGCGCTCGCCGGCCGTCAACTCGACTTTGAACCAGTCGTCGTCGAAGGGGCAGATCTGGCCGTTTTCATAGCGCGTGTTGAGTTCCAGCGGTTTGGCGTCGGCCATCGCGTCGTTTTCTTCTTCATTGTCCTCGACGCACTCCACCGGCTGCATCGCCTTGAATTCGGGGCAGGTTCCGCAGCCAAGGCCGCAACGCATGTCGATGCAGAGGTCGGAAGGCTTTCGGCCGCGCGCCTCCTCGACAACGGAAAGCGAGTAATCGTTCATGCAGCCTTCGTAACCGGCCACTTTGATATAGAAGGTTCCGCTCGCTTCCGGCGTGTAGCGGACCTGCTCGCCCTCGTTGTCGGTATTGGAGTCGGCCGACTGCTTCACCTCGTCGCCGCTCCCGTCCATGAGAAACAGGTCGAGGTTTTCTTCGGTCGGCGTATTGAGCATGCCGCACTGGAAGCCGCCGAAACGCAGCGGGCCGCCCGGCGGATACTCGCCGAAGCTCGCGCCGTCGGAGAAGAACTGATCGTCGGTGTAACCGACGTACTCGCGGTCGATCGGGACGCGCTTGGAGACGATCGAAAGGTCCACCTCGGTGGAGGGGGTGATGGACTCGAACATCGGCATCACCACGTCGTAGACGCGGTTGCCGATGAGCATCATCTGCCGCGTGTGGATGGTGTTCAGGCCGCCGGACGGCGAAACGTCGCCGGCCATGCCGTTGAGGAAGATGGTATGGATGATCTCGCCGGGATGGGCTTTTTCGTAATTCTGCTTCACCCCGAGTTCCGCGCCGCCGCCGGCGTCGTTGGTGTAGAAACTATCCACCTGATCCTCGATGGTGCCGTGAGTGGCGTAGTTGATCGTGATGACCCACGGCTTCGGATTTTGCGGGTCGGTCATGTCGTCGATGCGCCAGACCATCATCCGCGGATCCTTGAAATAGTCGTTTTCGGAGCGGCGGTCGCGGTTGATCTCGTTTTCCGGATCGAAGTCGTTGTTGATCGTGTAGCCGAAAGCAGCGGGCCGAAGGTCCTGCTGCGCGTCGTAAACGACCTTGGCGATCGAGCGGGTCAGGCGCGTATAGGTTTCATAGGAGAACTCTTCGAAGCCCAGCGAGCCGAAACCCAGATGGGGCAGGAGATACCAGTACCGCGCCGTGCCGGAATGCGTGTGCGTCGCCGAGGCGACGATGTTTGCCCGCAGATCGGGGCCGCCAAGAGCGATTGTTTCCTTCACGATGCCGGTGACGAGAAAGTCGGTTGGGAAGCAGAGCGGCAGGCGGACGAAGACGACCCGGTTTTCACCGTCGTCGAGCGTCAGCACCTTCACGTTGAGCCGGTCGTACATACCGGTGGCGGCGCCCATCGCCTGAGAGTAAGGGCTGTTTGGTCCCTTGCGGAGACCGTAGCCGCCCATCGTCGTCTGGAAAGCGTAATCCAGAAATCCCTCGGTGTAGGCGGCATGCAGCTTGCCTTCCCATTCGGGATGCTTTTCCGGGGGTGTGCCGGGGGCGACCGGCGTGTATTCGTCGCAGAGACCGTCGCGGCACCAGCCGTCCTCGGGGCAATCCATGTCGGTGGAGCAGAAATACCGGCAGTAGCCGACGGCGGCGTCTCGACCGGGGTACCAGCAGATCTGATCCGCTTCGCATTCCGGATAATCCAGACACTTTTTGGCGGCGACGCATTGGCCGTTGACGCAGTCCTGGTCGTTGGCGCAATCCTTCGGCCATTTGCAGGTTCCGCCTTCGCTCTGCTCGGCGTCGCCGTCCTGGCCGTCGCCATCGGCCGGATCGCCGTCCGGGTCGTCGCCGTCGGATCCGTCCCCGTCCTGCGGAGTATCTTCGTCTCCCGAAGGCGAACTGGACGAGCCGGAGCACGCCGCGCCGCTCAAAGCCACGAGGAGAACTAAAAAGAGCCAAGCAGATGCGCGCATCGACATGAGGATCCTCCAAGCGGGAAGTTAAGATGGTCTTGCAAGCGAGTCTAAGGGTTGAGAGCCGTCGCCGGCGCGGCGGTCGTCGCCAAAACGGATTCATTGTAATCAAAATCCGAATTCGCACAAGGGCTTTCTGCCGGTCGGGCTCGTTTGTTAGCCATTGAGCGGTGGGCTTGATGCGGGACGAAAACACCATTATGGAAGGTGACTTTGACTGGACCCAGATCGGATGAGGCAGGGGAGGGCGGCGCATTTTTCTTTGAGCAAAGTATTGACAAAGCGCCTTGTGGAATGCTAATAGGTCGCGCTCACGGCGTGTAGCGCAGCCTGGTAGCGCGCTTGGTTCGGGACCAAGAAGTCGGTGGTTCAAATCCACTCACGCCGACCAAAGAAATCAAGGGCTTGCACGGTTTCCGGCAAGCCCTTTTTCTTGCCCTTGACACAATTTGACACAAATTGACGAGGCTTTCTCGGCAAAGGCCTTGACCAGCGGATCCTCATGGTGCTGCAGATCCTCCGCCATGCCCAGCAAGGCACGCAGTTCTGGATCGAGGTAAGCTTGTGTCATAACACGGGATAAATAGACCGGCGACAGATGGCCGTAAACGTCCACCGTGGTGGAGAGATCCTTGTGCCCCGCATATTCCTTCGCCACTGCTGGTCCGGCGGTTTCCATCAGCAACGATAGGCAGACGTGGCGAAGGGAATGGGGATTCAGATATGGCGCCTTGGCCTTCCGGCAGGCAACGCGGAGGCGATCAGGAAGGTCGTTCCTGAATGTCGGGTACAGGAATTCCTGGGGGTGTTTCCCATTGATAGCAGGCTGGAGATATTTGATGGCAAGGGCTGGAAGAGGCAATACACGAGGCTTGCCCGTCTTTGTCTTTTTCAAAATGTCGGCCGCGCGCTTGCCATGAATCACTGTTCGAGACCCTCGTATCCAAACTTGACCTTTGCTGAAGTCGAAATCTTCGACCCTGAGCCTCATGATCTCGCCTCTTCGGAGACCGATCATTCCCGCAAGGACGACTGCCGGACGTGCTGAGTCGGAGATGTTGTTGAAGATGGCCAATAACTGCTCGGTCGTAATGTTTGGAACCTCCCGACGACGGTTACGGTAGGCCCGAGGATGAGGGTTTTTGGAGATTAACTGCGCTTTGACCGCAGCGTTGAAAATGGTGCTGAGGAAGCCAGCTACGTGATCGCGCATCGAGGGCTTCTTGATTTCCTTTAGTGCAGCCTTTACATGATCTTCAGTGATTGCGGCCAGCTCTCTGGCTTTGAGATCCTCTGGTACCGCCTTCCAATAATAGTGATAGCCTTCCTTCGTAGATAAGGCGAGCTTGTCCTCTATGCGAGTTCGCCATTCCTGATGGAATTCTTCCAGAGTCGCTTTTCGTTGAGCCACAAGCGGCACATCGTCCAGCTCCTTGCGGAGAATGAGGGCGCGGCTGTATGCGACTTCAATATCCTTACCAAGCGATTTCCAGTATTCCCTGCCATTTCGGCGGCTATGCACCTGGAAAGTACCCACGTACGGTCTATAACGCATGCGCAGCGGGTACAGTTGCTTGTTCATCTGTTCCAGGCGGCGTTGCTTTGATTTTGGAAGCAAAAGCGTCATGGGTTATTTCTTGCCTCGTCTGCGTCTAAGAATCGGAGGGATAGGAGTATTATCAGAAGCCTCGTTTCGCCTACTGGCTGCCTCGCGTTCGTCCTGGAGTCCTTTGATCAGTTCGTCGATAATCTCCTTCGCGTTGGGTATCTCTGCGTAAAGGCCTTCCGCAAGAAGCTGATATTTACCTCTTAGAGCGGCTTCCTCATCTTCCAAGCTTCTGAATAAGTGACCAGGGTGGAGAACTGCATTAATAGTGTCTCGGAGAATGCTGAATTTCGAAAAAGGTGTCGCGAATCGGTAGAAGGTTAACAAGCTTGTCTCATCAACAGAGGAAGCTCTAGCTTTCACTGCGGGGGTATCTTCAAGGGTATACTCGAAGTCGGTGTCATCGATTAGATCGCTAAGTCTGCATCCATAATACGCTGCTAGTTTGACGGCATCATGAAAGCCAAGCTTGGCGGAACCTTCATTTTCGTATTGGTACAGCCTGTTGGTCGCGATGCCAAGCTTTTCGGCGACAGTTCTCGCGTTTTTGTGTCCCGCAAGTTTACGTAACCTCTCGCCTTTTCGTTCTATCATTCCTAAGCCTTTCTACAGAGCGCTGTTACCTTCTGCCAAACCATTACTACTTTCTCCAAAATATGTCAAGATTTACCTTGACACCGTAAAAATTTCTTGTAATCTCTGCATATATAATCGTGTTATTGCGATTAACTGGAGGAGGCCATGTCGAAGGCATTGGATGCTGTTGAGAGAGAAATAGCAGAATATTTAGATGGTTATCCGCCATTGCTCCGTCCCTCTGACGTAGAAAAGGCGAGCAGAGGGATCGTCACCGCTCAGCGAATATACCGTAGGAAAAAAGGTGGCGCAGGCAGCCTGTCCCTAAAGGTTCGTATAGTAGGTGGCCGCCCTTTGGTGGCTAAACAGGACTTGATTGAATACCTGCTCGGGAAAGCAGAGAGACCGCTGTGAAAAGCGAAACGAATATTCTCACCATTATTATAGAGAGGGCTCGAAGCCCGTAACTATAAATGCGACAGGCTCCCTTTTGCGAGGGAGCCCGCCTAAATTAAGCCGTACCATGTTGCCTGCACATAGGAGCCTTCAACACCCTCATTGTAGGCGATTCCTGACTGCAAATCAAGATAAATCCGATCAGGTACGGTTGTTGTTAAAGAGACAGACACCCTCTAAGGGAGAAGTTTGCTTACTACTCGACATCAAACTCGCATGAAAATAACGACCCGGAGCACGAACAATGATATTTGATCCCGACTATTGGAAAGACGAAGCGCGGTCGACGCTTGAAATCCAGGAAATATTTACGAATGACCAGCTAATAAACATTATAACAAAAGCTCGGCAGGCCTTGTTGTCGAGCCCTATTTCAGGGAGACTATTCCGCCAGAATCGTCGATTGGTGTTTCTGATTATTGAAAATGGGAAACCGTTCATCCATCGGCCTAAATGGCGAGAGATGAGATCTGTTCTACTGAGAATTGCAAAATGGCTGAAAATTACACCGAACGGATCGATATTAAACTCAAAGCCGCCGCGCGAGCTAATCGATGACATGTTGGATTTCGCGGATCCTAGCTTGCCAGAATTATTCCACATAGCGCATACGCCATTCTTTGCGCCCAGCGGCGAACTTGTCTCCACGCCTGGTTATCATGAAGGTACTCAGTGTTTTTATTGGCCGGACCCTGCATTGGAAAGCCTGCATTTACCGACAATCGTTACAAAGGCGGAAATTGACACGGCCCGAGAAATTCTCTTGAGCGATCTGCTTATCGACTTTCCTTTTAAAACGGAAGCTGACCGCGCGCATGCTATTGCCGCTCTATTGCATTTATTTGTGCGCCGAATGATAATTGGACCGACGCCCCTTCATTTAACAGAGGCATCTGCTCCACGTTCAGGAAAAGGCCTTTTAGTTAATGGAATCTCCCAGATAGCCCTCGGTGAAAATTGCACGGGCATGACCTTGGCAGAAGGCGAGAATCAGATTTCCCGCCAATTAGTTTCTGCGCTCCTAACCGGCCGCTCGATTATGTTCCTCGACAATTTTCCCCAGGGGCGAGTACTCGGCAGCGCTACACTCGCGTCGATACTCACATCGGAGATGTTCGAGGATAGAAAACTTTTGACCAATCAAATGATAACCGTGGCAAATCGGGCGCTGTGGTTGTGCACCGCTAATACGCCCCTTATATCAAATGAAATGGTACCGCGTTGTGTCAGAATTCGTCTCGTGCCAGGAATCGAAAACCCCTCTGCGCGCACGGGTTTCAAGCATGCAGACCTTCTCCGATGGACCCGCGAGAATCGAGCCGAACTCGTACGTGCCCTGCTCATTCTCGTAAAGGCGTGGATCCAAGCGGGGATGCCGAGTTACCATGGCCGCACAAAAGGCGCATTCGAAGATTGGACGCAGGTAATGGGCGGTATTTTAGAGGTAGCCGGCATTCCTGGATTTTTGGAGAATGAGGATGAATTACGCGAAAACGCCGATGAAGAATTGGAAGCATGGCGCGAATTTGTGACTACCTGGCATGAGCGATTCGACGCACATCCCGTTTTGCCCAATATGCTCACTGAATTGTGTATGAGGGAGGATTTGATGCTTGGTTTCCTTCGTGACGGGTCACCACGGAGCCGGCAGACCCAAATGGGACGACTTTTAAAAGGCGCAAGGGACCGTGTTTTCGGTGGATTTCGCATTGTTCTGGTGAAAAATGCAGGGCATCGCGGCCAGTGGTATCGATTGGCGCCTGTACACCCATCCGGGCAGGAGGTTCCCCAGCCAAGACTGGCTAGTATTGGCAAACGGCAATGAAATCATCTACATGGGAACGTCGAGGAACCTATTCGAGAAAGGAACAAAAAAATGAAACGTACACCGCAGGCGCGACTTTCGCCCAATTTCCCACCGTTCGTTGGGGAAGAGGAATATCCTCATCCCGCGATTCTATCGCACGACTTCCATGAGACCTTCCCGACGCTAGTACACGAGACGCCTATTGCCAACCGGAAACCGGTAGTACCTGTGGTCGATGATACCGACATCGTCCGAGAAATGTCACAACGGAGTGGAGTCTCAGAGCGGCAATATCGGAGGTCAGCAGATGACCGACCCTGAAACAAACATGCATCACCACGAAGGACAAGACGCCAGGATAAGACTCCAAAAAAGTTTAGAGTCACTGAAGTCTTCGATGGCAGACCTAAACGGCAAACAGCGACAGCCGAACCCGCAGGAGATCCCTCAGCCGATAAGCCAGGATTACCGCAAGCTGCTTACGACGCTGGTTTTCGGCATCCCAATCGAAATCCGATCACCAAGACCGCAGGAGTTTTTTCGGCGACGCCCGGACCCATCTTACTCGACCACCATGCCGTTAATCCAGTTGCGCGAAGAAAAAAAGTACTATCTTGTCGACAAAACCCTTCACGAAAACCTCAAATTGGACCTGCAACTGTTCGATTTGGTCACCTGCATAAATCACTCAGGAAATGTCTTTCTCTGGCCGGTTCGTTTATCGGATCGCCGTGGCCAGCAAGATCCCTGGCTTATGGGAATGAAACAGGCCCTCTCTAAGGCTGAGGACCAGTGGGTCCGGATGGTTCGTAAATCGAGCGGCACTGGATATGAAATTCGCGTAAGCGAACTAGATGACCAACCCGAATGGCCGGACATGAGCTACGAGGAGTTGGTGATCACAGCCTTTCATGACTATTACATCAACGACCTCAACCATCATGTCGTTAAGGCGCTCCTCGGGCGTAAATGAGGAGTGTGATGCGGATCACCGACTACATTGATATCTGGGTCGTTGCTTTTGAGGCGACGAACGCCATAGGAGAGACACCGAAGCCGGCCGCGTATTGGGCGAAAGAACTGCGCTCGGGTCAAATTATAAATTTGAACGGTCGTCGGTTATGGCGAACGCGCCGATGTCCGATTCCTTGCCGAGACGATGTACTCGTTGTCGCGTATGACGGTGTGCCGAGCCTTCACTGTTTCCACGATCTGAGTTGGCCGATCCCGAAAAATCTCATCGACCTGCACGTCGAGTCGAGACTGATCACGAACGGGATCGTTCACCCGGACAACCTATCCATTGCATTGATGTTGAGCGCCGGCGGCGGCATGCAGAGCGACTCCAATGGCATGCCTGGACTGGGCTACCTAGCCGATCTTGAGAAGCTGTTCCAATGGTACGAGCGCCGGGTTCCAGACCTGGAACGCGCGCTGTACCGAGCGACCTTCCTCTCTGCGGCAGCGGAGATCGAGCGAGTCGGGATTCCTGTCGATGTGGCCCTCCATCGGCGTCTGCAAGTCGGATTGTCCGAAGTCCTTCGAGATATTGTCGAGGAAGTGGACCGGGATTACGGCATCTATCGGAATGGAAAATTGGATCCGGAGCTTTTCCGCCGCTATCTGATATGGGAAGGATTGCCTATGCCGGTAGACGGCCACGGTCAAATCCTTACTGACTTCGACACCATCAAATCGCTGTCGCGCAGCTTCCCTTCTTTGAAGCGCATCAAACAGCTGGAATGGCTGCTCAATCAGATGAAACTTCACCGGTTGGCCGTAGGACCGGACGGCCGTAACAGAACGCCGATTCGCCCGTACCGCTCCAGGAGCGGCAGGAACCAGCCTAGATCGGCGGAATCCATCATGGGCTGGTCCGGGTTCATGCGGCGACTGATCCGTCCGGAAGCGGGCCGGGCACTGGCCTACATCGATTTCCGCAGCGAAGAGATCGGCATTGCCGCTGCATTATCCCAGGATGCCAATTTGATCGCCGCTTACGAGAGCGGGGATGTTTACAGCGCATTTGCGGCTCAGTGCGGCATCACCCCGGAGGCCGCAGAAAAAATTACGTGGGCAGACATTCGGGAGCGGTACAAGGTCGCTCTGCTCGGCATCGGATACGGCATGGGAGCACCCACTTTGGCGAGGCGGCTGGAAATTCCGCTCCCGAACGCCCGTGAGATCCTCGCCAAACATAGAACCATTTATCGCGGTTACTGGGAATGGTCGGAATCGGCGGTCGATTTCGCCGCCTATCATGCAATCCTGACGACACGCCAGGGGTGGTCGTTGCACATCTCACCAGAGATGTCGACCGAGGCCATCCGAAACTTTCCTCTACAGGCTCACGGAGCAGAGATCATCCGATTGGCCAGCGCTATCGCTCAACATCGCGACATAACGGTCTGCATGCCGGTTCACGACGCTTTATTGATCGAGGCGGACACCGGCGACATCGAGAGAGCGGCGCGGGAATGCCAGCGGGCGATGGGAGACGCCTCTGAAATAATTCTGGGAGGTTTCCGATTGAGGACCGAAGTTAAGACAATCTGTCGGCACCCCGATTCCTACGCTCCCGATACAGGCGCGGAGATGTGGGCTCGAATCATGCGAATGATCGGAGGGAGGGCTTCATGAACTGTTGCGTTAGCGCGCATCAACTGTTGCGTCCGCGCGACAGAACTGTTGCGTCCGTAATACAGGGGCACAGTCTAATTAGTGAGATGTATAGTGCGCCAAGGAACGCCGGCGAGCGCAGCGACCCGGCGGACATGGTGCACTATACATCTCTTGGTCAACCGCGATCCCGGGCAAGATTTCTTCCGCACCCGTCCATGCCGCGCCCTTATCCGCATCCCGCGGGTGAGTGGCGCTTTGTTCCACCTCATCGTTGATGGAGGTTAGTATGGCTCGAAGTTCTAGAGGAGTCGCCGGTCCAGTCCCCTTTCGTCTCACTGATTACACGATGGATCCTGCGGAGGTGGAACGTCGTCTTTCTCAGATTCATGGCCCTGGCAGGAGTACTGAGAGATTATCTCCCGGTGGTGGTAGCGATAGGATGAATAGTCCCTCTCTGCTCCGTCCCGATCCGTCGCGTCGCGAACCACACATCAAAGGTCCTCTCCCTCCTGGTCCGTTCTATCGCGCCGCTCGATTGCGCGGTAGTGCTTTGGCCGTCTATATGGCGCTTTGGCATGAGGCCGGGTTCGAGGAGGACCCCGTCGTTAAGTTGTCTAACTCGAATAAATGGCTTCGCCTGGCTAAGATTAGTCGTCACGCAAAGAGGTGTGCCCTAAAGGCGCTTGAGAAGGAGGGTCTGGTGAAGGTCGAAAGAAAGAAAAACGCCAGCCCGATCGTAACGATCCTGCCGTGTCCTGAGGATCGTCAGGTCGGGAAGAGGAAGCCCCGGCCTTGATCGTTAAGGTGTTCTTAAAACGGATGGTATGGAGTCTGGTGGTTGCAGCTTGGCAGGTGGTTTCCCGGGTCTTCGCCATGGTTTTCTCCGCCATCCCATAGGGTCGGTAATGGGCCTGCCTACGGAAAGAAGTGCAGGTTGATTATTTCATTCCTGCTTGAAAGAGGAGCAGCTATGGCCACAAAATGGAAGGAGAGGGGTCCATCTACTTCGGAGCAGCAATCAGTTACAGCCATCGACGAGCGTAAAAGACCGACGGGAAATTTCGGCATCACCCTAGCATTGGTCGCCGCCTTGCGACAACGCGCGGTAGAGACCGGCATAGAGCAGCACCGGTTCACAGCTGACCTCCTAGGTGCGCACCTCGCCGGTAGCACCGTCGAGGAAATTGCGGAGAAATACAACATTCCGCCCCAGGCCGTGCGAGATTTATTCGAGAACGTCAGGGACAGCCTCAGCAGAGCCAACCAGGACATGCGGCCAGTGCATCACAAGGGGCTGGAAAAGGAAATCGACGATCAGATTAAGCGCGGACAACGACTTCTCAAGGCTTTACGGCGATTGAGCGAAATAGACCGTTCCGCGGACGATCGGCTGCCGCCGGATGAAACCGTGCTGCTTTACGAGTCCATACTCCGGAATCTGGAGGCCGCGCGGGATGACCCAGGCAGGCAGAGGCAAGCGCTCATCTTCGCGAAGCTTTACTGGTAAATTTCGTATTTCGGTAGCGCTATAACTTTTCAATTCGGATTCGAAAAAATGGGTTCCAGAGTCCCGCGTGACGCTGGCTGGATTTTTTGCTGGAAAATTTAGAGGCGCGGCTGCAATCACTCATACGGCAATTTCGGCCAGAAAGACGCCGGCGACTGGCCATCAGTCGGGAAGCCGTCCAGCGGACGCCGGTTGTAATCGTCCAACCAGCGATCGAGCGTCTCCTGCATCTCTCCCAGATCGCGTTCAACGCCGTCAAATAGCACCGGTCGGAAGATCTGTGCGCGAACTTCATCGAGAAACGACGTCACGAGACCGTTCCTAATACTGGAGGGAATCAGCTTGTGAACCATGCGGAGATATTTGAGTTCTGCGCGATAAGGGTGAAGCGGCTCGTCCTTTCGCTTTGGAGCGTAATACCACGGGTCTCGCGGCGTCCGGATTGCATCCGGCAGCCAACCTCGACGCTCGAAGAAGGGGAGCACCTCGGAGCGCAGGGCCTCTACCGCTGCCTCGGCCGTCCGCCCAACATGCAGGTGAGCCCAGGTATAGCAACTGTGGGTCTCGACGACGACTTGGACGTACAGGCGGCCCAACCGCAGGAAGTCGCCGACCACGGCCATGTCCTGGACGAGCAGTTCGCCGATGGACGCACCAATCTTCCCGAACTCCAGAAAGCGCGGGCGCAGGTGAGCCACCTCCTCAATTAACCGGCGTGGCGGCTGGATCTTTCCCTCGCCGGCTAATTTTTCGACCATGTAGGCGCGGTCTTCGCGGTAACCCAAGCCGTGCCTATTCAGGATATCTTGGATCTTCGGGCCAGGAATCGTCACGTCCAGCGTGTCTTTCAAGTACCGAGCCAGGCGGTGACATCCCCACATCGGATGAATCACAGCGTGACCGATTACAATCTGCTCGATGCTGCGCGGCTTGCAGCTCCGTCGGTCGCGCAGACCCTCACGGCCCTGGGCATCATAACGACGCTTCCAGGCGTAGTATTGGCTGCGAGAGACACGTTCGGCACGGCAGACGTCGCGCACATTGCCCAGCTCATCGGCCAATTGTAGAACCCGCTCTCGGCGGATCAGAGACTCATCAGCGGGATGGATCATCGAAACTCCTCCATCTGTCGTCGCCAGTCAATTTTACCTTCCAGGGGGTGAGGCCGGACAGAAATTCGAGTGTCCGACATCATTTTGTGGCACCATGTTGGCACCATTTGAGAAGGGGAGAATTTGTATCCTTCAGTATTTATTGGCAATTCTTAATCGGGTCACAATCTCGGTTATGAGCAGGCTCGCTTGTCGATGGGGAAGTCCGCATGGTACAATTAATGTAATTTCAGGGGCCGAAAGGAGATGAATTATGGATGTGCAATTTATGCCGCCGATGAAATCCTGGCGCCGGACATTCTTCCTCATGGCCGTACTCCAACGCCGCGTCCCCGTGAAAACGGCCTGCGAGGTGCTGGGCATCAAGGTCGCAACGGGTTACCGCTGGCGACGGGACTTCCTCGCGCACGGTGGAGAAGCCGTGGCCGATCGGCGCTATGGCCCGCGGAAGGTCACCGCCGACAAGGTGCCAACCCAGAACATGCCGATGCGCCAGGACGCCTTTCGGCAGGAAGTAGAGGACGCCACATGCCGCCGCTGAAGCCGCCGTCTACAAGATGGGGAACGCCGGAGGAGATCGGCCGACGCATCGAGAACGAACTGGACCCGCAGGTGCGCACCCGCCTCACGGCCATTCGGATGCTGATGGAAGGCGCAGCGCAGCAAGACGTGGCCGGCAAGCTCGGCGTCTCGACAGGAACCATCCGCAACTGGCGCCGCCGATGGGACGCCAAAGGGATAGCCGGCTTGAGGTCCGACCAGTTTGGCGGCGGCGAGATTGCCGAGGGCAGAAAAGAATTGCGAAAAATGGGCTACGACGTTTTGCGCCTGAGTCGGCGTTACTCGGCCATGGTCCCCATCGACATGGGGATGCTCTGGGTGATCGAGCGGAACCGGCTGTCAAAGCCCAAGCCGGTGATTTTTAGGGCCGGAGCGGCGACACGACTGGGGGCGTAGGAAAGGGAAGAGGGACTGCGCTACGACTGATGGCGTAGGAAAGGGCGGAATGAGGGAGTGATCGGCGAATAAAATCTCATCTTTTCCCTCCGCCTCCTCCTCTGCGAAGACATTTTCGAAACACAAGCCATGGTTGATGGCCGAAGCCTGAAAGGAGAAAACCGATGAGCATAGCCCCGACGGAAACCGGAACCGATCGCGAAATCGACTTCGCAGAGGAACACTTCAGGAAGGTTGCTCAGAAGGAGGAGCCGAAGCCCCCGGCTCGACGGCGGGGGAAGCGAAAGAAAGGCCAATGATTTTTATCTACGGCTCCGACGTGCATTAGCACAAAGTACTTCAATTTTTTCATTGATGCGGAGCTAGATCTGTATTGATTTCAACGCAATGATCGTTATGACGGCATAACAGCACAGGTGGCTGAAAATGAAATACGTCGAAGTGGCAAAATACCGTGCAGTCGGGCACATTCTCTTGGGAACAGATGCGAATGATCGGGTTTCCACAGGGGTTTGCGGCAGTTGTGGTTGTCTTTGTGGTGCTTGTGCCTGCGCTCCCGCGTGCACAAACCATATCGCCAACCCGAATATGAACTGGGCGATTTCATTTTTCGTTTCGCAATCCGTCGAAACCAGATCCGAGGCGGCTGATCCGGGAAAGTAGACTCGTCTTGCGTGGATTTCCACTCAGAAGCGCGTACCATTTCTCTTTTTCAGTTTTACAGCGTATTAATCCAGTCATGATTAAAATTACATCGGTCGGATCGTCACCCCTGCGGAAGCTGGGGTCCAAGATGTAGAATTCATTCTTGAATCCCACCCGCGCTGGAATGACGTGGAAAGGGAGTCCCTGTAACCTGTTTCATGACCGGAGTAATAATAGAAAAGCGACCGGACTGCGGAGCTTGCTCAGAAGCGGGAAGCAACACAGACCATCACAGGCCTGCGCCAGCGGAATCCGTAGATTCCGCTTTTTTTGTGCGCCGAGCATGTTCGACAGCTTGGAGGTGCGAGTCCTCCACCCAACCCGATGGAGGTGAAGGGTTAGCGAAGCGCAAGGGCGTCGTCGCGAGGCGTACGTCTGAAGGAAGCGTGGAGCAAAGATGCGGGCCGATGGACAAGAACCGGATAGGAGGCGCGAGCGCCGGACGAGCGGGCAAATGATCGCGAAGTCCATATCCATCAAGGGCGCGGGGCGTAGATCCGGCGGTCGTGCATCGAAGGCGGTCGAGCTTACCTCGGGAGATCTGCGTCGTGTTCCGGCATCGGGACTGGGAAAGCCGCGAGGCTTTCCGATCGCGGCGCAGAAGTCAGCCGAGGGCATAGTACCGCGCCCGCCAGGGTGCGGGAAGGCCCGAACGGAGAGGAGCGGCGAGTAAGGGCGGGGACTCATGGGCGTCAAGCGGCAGAAAAACCAGTGGGGACTGGCCTTCTCGGCGGAAGGTAGGGGTGAAGCCCCGAGGGCCGCCGGGGAAGGGACCGAAACGCCCGTGGCGAAGCCGCAATCCGAAAGCCCGGCGGAGGCGGAGCGACTGATGGAGGAGGTGGTCAAGCGGGAGAATCTGGAGAAGGCGTACAAGCGAGTCAAGGCAAATCGGGGATCTCCCGGTGTGGACGGGATGACCGTTGCGGCGCTGGGGGAGCACCTGAAGGAGCACTGGCCCGAGGTTCGGGAAGGGTTGCTTGGCGGGACCTACCGTCCGCAGCCGGTGAGACGGGTGGAGATTCCGAAAGCAGACGGAGGAAAGCGCCGACTGGGCATTCCGACGGTTGTGGACCGTTTCATCCAGCAGGCGGTGTTGCAAGTGCTGCAAAAGCGGCTCGACCCGACGTTCTCCGAGCACAGCTATGGATTCCGTCCGGGGAGGTCGGCGCATCAGGCGGTAGCCCAGGCCCAGGCGTATATCGCCGCGGGTTGTGGGATCGTGGTGGATCTGGACCTGGAGAAGTTTTTCGACCGGGTGAACCACGACGTGCTGATGGGGTTGCTGGCGAAGCGGGTGGAAGACCAACGGGTGCTGAAGCTGATCCGGGCGTATCTGGACGCCGGGGCTCTGGAGGACGGGCTGGTGAGTCCGAGGGAGGAGGGAACGCCGCAGGGCGGTCCGCTCTCTCCGCTGCTGTCGAACGTCGTGCTGGACGTGCTCGACCGGGAGCTTGAGCGACGCAGCCTTCGGTTCGTGCGCTACGCGGACGATTGCAACGTTTACGTGCGCAGCGAACGAGCGGGTCGGCGGGTGATGGAGGGCGTGAAGCGCTTCATCGCGAAGCGTCTGAAGCTGAAAGTGAACGAGGCGAAGAGCGCGGTGGACCGGCCGCAGCGGCGGAAGTTTCTGGGCTTCAGCTTTACGAGCGAGGCAGCGCCTAAACGGCGGATTGCGCCGCAGGCGGTGCAGCGTTTCAAGGAGCGGGTGCGGGAAGTGACGCGACGGACGCGGAAGGGGCTGGAAGGAACCATCGAGGAACTGACCCGGTACCTGAAGGGGTGGGTCGGATACTTCGGATACTGCCAGACTCGCTCCGTCCTGAGGGAGCTTGATTCGTGGATACGACGGAGGCTGCGGCGGCTGGCGTGGCGGTATTGGAAGCGGGGAAAGACCCGCTATCGGGAACTGCTGCGCCGGGGCGTCGGTCGGGAACTTGCGGCGCAGACGGCGGGGAGCGCGAAAGGCCCCTGGCGGCTGGCCAAGAGTCCAGCCCTAAGCTTAGCCTTGCCTAACGCCTATCTGAAATCGCTGGGCCTGCCGAATCTGTCGGCGCATTGCGCCGTTTAACCTTTCCGAACCGCCGTGTACGGACCCGTACGCACGGTGGTGTGACAGGGACAGCCCGCGAGGGCCTACCTATGTCGATCCCTTTTTTCCGCGTTCTAAACGTTTCTGCCAGGTTTCCGCCAGGGATACGAAATAGTTGGCAACGTTCTCACCGGTTTCCTGCCGTCTCATTTCTACATAAGGAATCAACGTTTTGTAGATAGAGATGACGGCTACGCCGAGTGATTCAAAAGCGATCTCTTCATCGAAGTAGTCGTTCCTAATGCCAAGTGCTAGCTGATCGCAATAGGTGACCAGATAGAAAACATGGGATCGGGTGTCGTTGTTGTATTTGATTTCGTCGATTTGCTTGCCTGACAATGGCTTTCCGTTCAATAGGAGCAGCCTAAACCGGTCCTGAAGCAGCGAATTGGTCGATTGTAATTCACTTCGAAAACGAACCACATAATCAAACGTTTCCTTTTTCTTGTTCCAGTTCAACTGGCTTTTCATCTGAGATGTCATGATCTTGACTTGCCTTCCGAGCAAAATAAGTTGCACGATGGCGACAATCAATCCGCCGACCAGCAAAGCGTTATTGATTAAAGACGCAATTTCCATGATCGTGCTCTCCTGTTCTTTCGTCACGAACTACCATCATGCAAAAGCATCGTCATCGGGGTACCGCGTGTTCGCTTTCTGAACCGACATCCCACAGGAGCCATTCAACGAACTTCTTATTGTGCATACACATCCGTTTGTCGAGAGCCCACAGTGATCCTTCTTTGACGTGGCTTTGATATGGACAGCCGCCGCCACAGATGCCGAGTGCAATGCAGTCGGCACATGCATCCATCTGCAACGGGTATCGGCCGTACCAATCCCTAAAAATCTCATCCAAGGGTGGATCGGGATTCCGATGGATGTTGTACGTGAAATACCTTCGGCTGGACAGAAAGCCATGGCAGACGCCGATGTCCCCGTCCGGAGCGAGCACGATCTGCTGCCCAGGCGCACCGCAATCTTTCAGATGTATCTTGCCTTCAATGAAAGGCTTCACCTTCCGCATCATTCGATCTTCGTAGATTCCTTTTTCGCGAAGAAACGCGAAGCCCTCGATGGCTTTGTCCGTCGCATATTCGATATCCACCATCAGATCTTTCCGTACCCCTTCCGTTTCTAAAAGGAAGTTCATGCCGATTCCCTCCGGTTGAAACGCATCCACGAGATAGGCGAGATGGTCGCGGAGACGGTCCACGTTGTGAGAACCGATCGTGAACGAGATTCCCATTCTAACGCCAGCCGCCTGAAGCATCCGGTAAGTGTGGACCGCGTCGTCGAAGGTTCCCTTTCCGGCTACAGTTTTTCGCGCTTTGTCGTGGGCTTCCTTTTCACCGTCAAGACTGACAGCGACCTTTACATTGGCGTCAGCAAGAATCCCGACAGTTTCCGGGGACATGATCGAGCCGTTAGTGATCAGGTTGATCACAGTGTCGGGGTGCGAATTTCGAATATATTTCACTCCCTCAGTGACGACACGTCGATTCAATAGCGGCTCGCCGCCGTAAAAAATCACGACCGGTCCGGTCTCTGATTTGCGGGCATGGGCTTGGAAAAAATCCACGCCCTTTTTCAAAGTGTCCAGGTTCATTTCAGAAAAGCGATAGAAGTCGCCCATGTCGTTTTCGATGAAACAGTATCCACAGCGAAAATTGCATGAATCCGTGGACAAAATGTACATAATATCGAGATCAGGTGTATCAGAACGCCGAGCTGCTTTTCTGTAATCGGTTAGCTCGTCGATTCCCGTCCGGACCAAGAATCCCTTTCGGACCAATTCTTGAATGTAAGCCCCGCATTGGGGATGGCGAGCCAGTACCTGATGCAGATTGGTGCCCCCGTCGAACATGCGATAGACATCGTAGGCATCCCGGTCCACGCGCAGAAGACCCATCAGGATTGAGTGGTACAGCAAAAAAGTGGAACCCCTGGCGAGACAATGCGCGAACACGGAGCATTGCAGGGAAATGAAAGGAGTGGTTTCCTGGATCGGATCCATTTTTCCTACTCATGGACAGAGACAAGCTAATTCCCAGAATTGACCCTTTCAGAGCTGGTGGTGGCAGATTTTGAAAGGGAGGGGAAGATCGCCCTGGCAATATCCTGGTTATCGTTCGGACTTCGGCACGAACAATTATTAGTAACGCAAGAACACGAACAAGCACAAGCACACTGGCAACTACCACAAATACTTAATGACATTTGATCGTTTGCATCCGCCCCTAAAAGTATTCTCCCAGCCGCGCCGCTTTTTATCACTTCAACATACTTCATTTTTTGCTCCTGTCTACCGGGCCTTTGGGTGTCCGGGCCTGATTGTATATCTGGGAAATCATGCAGAGCACGTTTTCCTTGGGCTCGCCATTCCAGATTTTCAACAGGCGCCGAACGGTCGTGTAGTCCGGGAACAGCGGCGAGCGGACGCGGTAGGGGCTGGGGGTAAGCATGGATCGTTCTTCCTGGTTATTTCTTCTTCCAACTCTTGAGCAATTCTCTCAACTCTTCAAGCCCCATTATCTTTACATTGGGGTATTTTATGTTGATTTTATTGGCAATCGATGAGGCTTTTACAACGATAATGATTTCCTTCGCGCCGGTCTCTTCAAGAGATTGCTGAAGTCTACTGATCGTCGAGTTTATTTTATGCTCCGATATCGTACCTTTCCCAAACGACGACCAGTCCTTGACTTCAACAAGAATTGGATTGTGGCTTCCGTCGGAAATTAAATAATCATAGCCAATATCTTTCGGACCGGCTACTCGCAAATCTATGACACCAGACAGGATTTGCTCCACTTGCCTATAGAATTCCATAGAATCGAGCATTTCAACTTCTTTTACAGTTTCATCCTTCTTAACCTCTCTAACTTTTATCGAGATTAAGGCAACAACCATTGATCCAAGTACAGAACTAATAACGCCAATTAGAACTTCAATGGTCAACTCAAAATGAAACAATTCCGACAACGTTCCAAAGGCGGCACTTATACCGATAATGGAAGCGGCAAGACCTAGCAAGGCCGAATAATTTATCACTCTGGGTTTTATCTGGGCTTGCGGATGCTGTCTGATTAATGCTCGCTCCTTCACTTCCTTATCCATTTGTTCTGTAGCTAGATCGTCCAGTAGTAAAATTGCGGTTTCGCGCTCTGAGACAGATAAGTATTCATGCTCAAAAACCCTTGAAAAGACTTTGAATATTAACTCTTTTGTGCTTATTAGCTTGTTTGGACTGACATTATGTTCAAGTGCCTTGCCTCTAATCAGATTTTCGATATGGTCCAGGGAGGGCTTATAATTTTCTTTAATCATGCGCCGGATGAGAATATCCTCTACCTCCTTGCTGGCGGTTTTAGCTCTTTCTTTGGATGCGCTAATCGTCTGCTTATACGTTACAATGAAAATAGCCAGAGAGACAAAAACGCCGACCGCTGTCCCGATTATTGTTTCCATAATTTCACCTAGCTAATGCTTTCTCGTTTACTTCCCGATAATTCCCATTCAGCCCCGGCTCCAAGAGCAGCAGGGCCGCTAGGCGGCGGACAACCTCGGTGATGTAGCGAGCTTCGTCGGGTGTGAGGGCGCGGCCCAGGATGCTCTCCTCGCGGTAGGAGAGCCACTTCTTAATGACCTGATAGCCGCCGATGGTGTAGTCGTACACACGCTGCGGGACGCCGCTCCAATAGACCTCGCCGTTCAGGTAAACGTCCAGCGCCCGCTCGCCCAGGCAGCGCAGGGCCTCCTCTTCCGTCAGCTTCAGCGCCTTCGCGCCGTCCTTGATGGCCTTGCGCTCCTCAGGGGTGTAGTCGCGTTCCACGGCCTTGCCCTTGCCGGGCATGACCACGCTGCCCTGGCTCGAATGCCCCCACCCGGCGGTAATCTTCAGGTCGCCGGAGTTAGGCTGCACGGGCTTCCCATCTGTCTTGGCAGTACCGCCAAGAAGCTTCAACTCGGGGCGGATAGTCCCCGCCGTCACGCCCGGCACGGGGCTTTCCGTGTCCAAGAGCGCCGCCACTTGTAAACCCAGGGCGGCAGAGGCGAGCAGCCGTTTCTTGGCGTTGGGAAGGGGGATGCGCGGGAAGTCCTGCTGCACACCGTCCCGGTTTTCTTCCAGGTATTCAGACGAAAAACCGATTGCCAGAACATGCATCCAAAGGGCTTCCGCGACGTTGGGATCGGTGTCTGGGTTTTTCAGTCCAAGCTCGGTCAGGTATCGTCTAGCCGACTCAGAGAGATTCGCTTGAAGCTGGCCTCCCAAAGCCAGCTTTCCTTGGGCTGAGGAGCTATTGTCAGATCCACCATGCCTGACATGGATAGGAATCGCAATGGCATTGGGTCTCAGCAAATGGTAATCGGGGAGATGCCGAGTAATCGTGATGCAGATGTTCTCATGGGGCCTTTCCGCCAACATCCGGGTGATGATAAAGCGATTGCCCTCCCACGCTTGTTCTTTAATTTCAGGTCGCGGGCGGTTCCAGATCGGAGTAACGGTCGTGTAGTAACACCATAGCGTTTCAAAGGGCCGTAAGGCGTATTTCTCAATGCGTGTTGGGTCGAATTTCTCCGCTTTCAACAGTTTCTCACGAGCAGGCTTGGGAACAAACCCGCCTGCCTTTTCTGTCAGGCCATAGCCGAGAGGTTTATATGTCTCCCATTCAAGCTTGGGATCAAAATACGCCTTCATGCGCCTCTCAAGGGTCGATTTATCAATATCCATCATCGCCCCTCCCCGCATCTCCTGCAAACCACTGATGGGGGTGATGGCGCAAAGGTCAACGACCCGAGGCCACTTGAGATAATCCGAGGAAGCCGACATCGGCTTGAAGGAAAAGCGGTTGCTGGCTTCGGGTGCGGGGGTGTCGTAAGTCGCATTGAAGCGCTTGGCTTTGAGGCTCTCCAGCAAGTCCGCCCGCTTGCTCGCGCCCCAGAAATGGCGGAAGCGCACTGTGGGGGCCTCGTCACGCTTCTCCTTGCGGACCATCAGGCCGATGGCCGTCCCCACGCGGATGCCTTCCTTGTTCTGCTCGGTAGAGAAAACGCTGGGGTCGGGCTTGCCCTCAGGCGTCAGCTTGCCCGTCTCGCGGCTGTCGCCGTTCAGACAGTCGAACCAAAGGCGATCAAAATTTGCTAACAGGTGTTTTCGCATGACAACAAAAGAAGGATCGCCCAGATAGCTAAAATTGGAGATGTAGCAAACAATTCCTTTTCTGGATTTTTCCGCTATTCTGTGTTCCGCAACCCTAAAAAATCGAATGTAAGGGTCATCAAGATTAAACTTCTTAATGCCCCATTCACCTTGAAGACCAAGTTTATAGTCTTCAATATCTTTTCGTTCCGTTGTGGTAGGCGCAACACCAGAGAAGGCATTATATGGAGGATTGCCAAGGATAACCCAAATTGGAGTGATATTTTTAATAGTGTAGGCCGAAAGAAATTCGGGTTTCATCTCGGGAATTCGGAAGTCGATTTTCTTGTATTTTTCCTCAAGCTGTTCGCCTTCCGTCCAATGGGACAGCGCGTTGGTCAGATAGACTGCGGCGCGCTCGCTACCATCCTCAGAAAGAGGCGCGCCGGAACGCTGTAAGAGCAAGCCAAGTTGCATGTGCGAAATGACAAAGGGCGCAGGCAGAATTTCAAAACCAAACACACGGTACAGCGCCGCTTCCCTGAGGTCATTGGCCGAGAGGGCATCGCCGTCCTTGGTCTTCAGCGCCTCGCGGATGTGCTTCAGCACCTCCACAAGAAAGGCCCCGGTGCCACAGCAGGGGTCCAAAACGCGCACACGTTTGTCTGCTAGGCCGTCCTCGATGCCCAACTCCTCCTTGAGCGCCGTGTCCACGCGGGCAACCATGTACTGCACTACCTCGTGGGGAGTGTACCAGACGCCAAGTTCTTTACGCAACACGGGGTCGAAGGCTTCCAGGAAGGGTTCATAGAAATACTGGACGGCTTGCTCCTGGTTGAACTTCTCGAAAAACGAGGGACGGTCTACGCGGCTCAGGGTGTCAGCCACGAGGTCCAGCAGTTTGTCTAATCCCAGCGGGCCCAGCTTGGAAGGCTGGGCAGTGAGTTCAAACAGGGTGCGGATCATCGGTACCTTGAGCGTCCAGGTCGCCATGCGCCAGTCGAAACGCTCCTTGGGCCTCGGGTGCTTCTCACTCCACAACACCCAGGCCGAAAAGACGCCGTAGAAGAGGGTCTGAATCAGCGTGGAGCGGAAGAAGTGCAGGCCGCGCTCGCCCTCGAATTGGATGCCCAGGGCCTCCTCCAGCCCTTCGCGGACGCTGGACAGGGCTGGCAGGTCGGTGGACTCGATAGCCGCCAGGGCATCGCGCGCATAGGAGGCCAGGAACCAAGCCAACTCTTCGGGGTCGTCCAGGACGGCGTTTCGCAGCATGGCGCGCTTCAGGAATTCAGACAGCCGCTCGCCGTGCTCTTGCGCCGCCTTGCGAGGGTGGGCGCAGAGTTGCCAGAAGGCTTCCTCGCTTTCGCCCAAACTGTATGATTCCAAGTTGACCGGCTGGCCGTTGTCGCCTTTCACCACCAGGATGAACTCCCGGTAAGTGGTGACGAGCACTTGACCGTACATGGCAAGGTATTTCCTGACTTGCTCGCTCTTAGCGACGCGGCGTACGTCGTCGGAGACGCCCTTGACCTCCATCACGCCGCGAGCGGGGGCGGTCTGAATGATGTCGCCCTCTTGCGGCTTCTCCTTGCGGATCTGGTCCTGGGTGAAAAAGCCGCCGTCCGGGATGCCTGCGCCTCGGTTCTTGATATTGATGATGCAGGTCACTTTGGGCTTGAGCGCCTTGCCGATGTCGTTCAGGTAGGCTTCCAGCGTCCCGTAGGAGGCGGTCTCGGACACGCCCCGGCCCCGGATGTCCGAAAGCCGCGAGAGGTAGGTTTCAAGTGCGTTCATAAACGATCCATCATGCTTGATTACGGCGTCAACCTTCGATGGGCACACTCTAATGCAAGACCGAAGAAAAAACAAGAAATTGAGGGAGGTTAGAGAAGGGAATCAATAGGGCTTGCCCCCTGTTTTAAGGAAAGAGCCTCTTTGGAGGTATTGGGGGAGCCTTCTTGGGGCAGAAGAGGGATAAAATAAATGTTACAATTGTAATAACAATTGAAGATTCCATAAGTAGTACATGGCCGGATACAATATATTTCTTAGTTATAGGTACGCTTGAAGCAAATGCAAGAAGTCCTAGAAGAACCAAAAAATATCCTATACCCGCCGATATTTTCCATTCACGATTCTGCTCTTTAGTGACTAGACCACTGAAAAATAAAAAGGCAAAAATTGTAAACAATATAAGTGACAGGGAATGTATAGTGAAATACTCGTAAAATCCATCCGTTGAAATGAAGGTCGAATCCTCGTCACTCTTCCCATCAGGGCATCTATCTTGATAAAGCCAAATTTCGTAAGCGCATGGTTCCTTTGAAATAATATTAATCTTTTTTGACGGATCTGATGGATCTGATGGATAGCAGGATTTCAAATCTGTTTGCATGATAGTCTGCTCAGTTCGAAGTATCCATTGTGAAATGTCGTAGGTATCTTTAGTGAGATTCCTAATACGTGCATCAAGAAGCATTGAGATGAAGAAAGCAAGTGCAAAGAATAATATTGTATACGAACCCTTTGCGACAACATCATATGTAAATCTCAGAGTTTTATCGTTCTTGGACCAATTTGCCGCCGTAATCAGACCCCACAAAATGGCGCCAAGAAGCAAGAATCGATAATGAATAACGGTGTTCTCGGCTTCTTCATTGCGCTTGATTTCTTCATTTGCTTTATCTAGCTCATGGAGCAATAGAAGCCCTGCTTCTTGGGGATGATTTTGAATACTGGCTTGAATATCGACCTTTTTTGTGCAACTATTCGAAGGAATGGTTAAGAATAAAAATGCAGATATTGCTGACAATGCAACCAATAGCCACGCTACAATTTTCATAGCATTCTCCTAGTTCCCTCCCCAGTACTAGACCTTTAAGAAGACATTTTTCTTGTAAAGAAGGTAAAGCACTAGCCATTCGAGAGCTATAATTCCTGCGTTGATAACAAGGATGCCCCCTTCACCCGATATCCGGGCTAGCCCTCCAAACAAAAACTTGCTTGTGGTTTCAAAATTGACCATTTGATTAGCGAGATAAATAGTGATGGAATTCATCCCAATCACTTGGAAAAAGAGGGCGGGTTTCCGACACTTCCATACATCTACGACGAAATAGAATAGAGCTAGGAGAAGGAATGACCAGCCAGCAGCATAGATGTCGAAGGTAGAGGTCCAAACATTCTTAATGATTGGATACCAGTTATTGAGGATCAAACCTAAAACTAAAAGTCCGATTCCTATCCCGGATAGGGCGAAGGATTTACGGTATCCATTCCATTTTTCGTAACGCAAAAGGCAACCTGCAAATCCTCCCATGAGGGTCACGCTCGTTGCAGAAAAGATGCACAGGATTCCCTCAGGATCATAAATCCTTTCGTAAAGCTTGCCTGGAAGAAAGCTATCGAGATAGGCGTTGATCGTACTTTCGGGGGTTGAAACCCCGGCCAGGCCGATTCCCGGAACTGGAACCAGCAGTTGCAAAACAGCAACACCTGCAAGAATAATTATCAAAGCAGCCAGCCGCCCCTTGAAACTCTTTATATTCAGAAAAATAAGCGCGGCGAATAGATACGCCAGACCGATCTGCCCTAAGACGCTAGGATAGCGCTGGTTCTGAAAATCAAGGTCGAAAAAGTTATTGTAGACGAGCCCCAAGAAAACAAGTAGGAAAGCTCGCCGGATGAGCCCAAGATAGAAACTTCTGCTTTTTGTACTACTCTCCGCCTTGATGAGCAAGGAATATGGGATTGCGACGCCAGAGATGAACATGAAAAGGGGAAAGAGTAGGTCGTAAAAATGAAAGCCCTGCCATTCGGCGTGCTCCATTTGGACCGCCCATTGCTGGGCCGGACCCCATCCCGTCACTTTGCCTAAAGTTTGGAAAAAAACATCACCCCCCATTACCCAGAACATGTCGAATCCACGGAGCGTATCCAGAGATGACAGCCTTGTTTGGATTTGAAAGGTTGATTTCATGGGGCAATGCTATTTTTGTTTTTCTACGATGTCAAGAAAGGACTGAATTTACCTGATAATTTAGCATCCTCGCCGTTTTTCATCCACAACACTCGCATCCCCGTGCCCCTGCCCCCTCTCTCCCAAACGTCTTGAAGCTGTGGAATTTTCGACCCCCCGGGGGTCCGGGAGGGGCTAGAGGACCACCCCGTCCAGGCGCTCCATGCAGGAGTGGCAGCGGGAGCCGCCGCGCTCCGGGGGCGTAGGCTGGCCGCAGCCGGTGCAGGTGCGGAAGGTCCTGCGCCGGGCCGCCACGGCCTCCTCGACGGCCTGCCGGATGATCTTAACGGAGGCACTGCTGGGTAACGAGCGGAACCACCGGAAGCGGAGGGTCATCTCGTGGGGCATGGGCCAGTCGAAGACGGGGAGGAAGACCTCGACGGCTTCGGCGCTGGC
>QZKR01000040.1 GCA_003598065.1 Myxococcales bacterium
CTCGTAGGTCTGGAGCGCCTCGGCGAACCGCTCCAGCTTCAACTGGCAGTTGCCGATCTCGAACAACGCCAGCCGCGCCTGCGGGCTCTGCGGAAACTGGTCGCGGATGCGCACATAGCCCTGGACCGCTTCGGCCCATTTTTCCTGATAGGTCAGGGCGTCGGCGACCAAAAACAACGCTTCCGGCGCCCAGGCCGCCTGCGGTTGTTCGGCCAGAAACTGGCGTCCTTCCACCACCGTCTGCTCGAACTCGTGCGCGGCGACGTAGGATTCGAGGATGCGCCGGCGCAAAGGCTGCGTTTCCGGCGCGGACGGCCATCGTTCGATAAGCTGCTTGTAGGCGCGGATGGCTTCGATGGGCTGGTTGAGCTTGTCGCTCTGGATCTGCGCGAGGCGCAGCAGGGCCGTGCGCGACCCGGGATCGTTGGGATAAAGGTCGGCGAGTTCCTGGTAATTGGCGATCGCCTGCCGATAACGGCCGAGCGTGAGGTCCAGCACTTCGCCGTTGAGCAGGTAGGAATCGACGAGCACCTGGCGAGCTTTGGCCGAGGTCCCTTCCTGGGCTTCGCTGATCGCCTTCAGAAACTCGGTGCTGGCCCGCTCGTATTTGCCGGCGCGGTAGTAATCGAGGCCTTTTTTGTAAAATTTTTCATAGCTGGATTCGGTGAACAGCGCATAGGCGATCACCGCCAGACCGGCGAGAATGAGGATCGGCAGCCAACGCGTTAAATCCATCGCTCGATGTCCGTCATGCGGCTAGGTCTCGCCCTCGGGGGCGTCCTCGTCCGTTTCCTCTTCGGCTTCCGCCTCGGCCGGGTCGTCCTCGGGCGGGATGGCGAGCGGCAACTGGCCGTTCGGGTCGTCGATGGGTTCGCCGTTTTCCTTCTCCTCCTTTTCGACCAGCTTGGCGACGTTGACCAGGGAGTCGCCCCCGGCGAGATGAATGAGGCGCACGCCCTGGGTATTGCGGCCGATCACCTTGATGCCGGCCATCTTCATCCGCAGGATCACGCCCTGGTGGGTGACGAGCATCAGGTCGTCGTCGTCCATCACCTGCTTGACGGCGATCACGTCGCCGTTGCGCTCGGTGGTCTTGATGGTGATGATGCCGCGCCCGCCGCGGCCCTGGATGCGATAGTCCTCGATGCGGCTGCGCTTGCCGTAGCCGTTGGCGGTGACGGAGAGGATCGACGCGCCCTCGGAAAGCACGTCCAGGCCGACCAGTTCGTCGTCCTGTGAGAGCATGACGCCGCGGATGCCGCGCGTCGCCCGGCCCATCGGCCGCACCTCGTCCTCCTTGAAGCGGATCGCCTTGCCCTTGCGCGTCGAGAGCAGAATGTGGCTCTGGCCGTCGGTGAGCTTGACGTCGATCAATTCGTCTTTTTCGTCCAACAGAATCGCGCGCGTGCCGACGCTGCGCGGGTTGGAGTAGGCGGCAAGCTCCGTCTTCTTCACCGTGCCTTTTTTCGTGGCGAAGATGATGTGGTAACCGGCCTTGAACTCGCGCACCGGCAGCACGGCGGCGACGCGCTCGTTGGGCTCCATGTTGAGCAGGTTGACGATCGCCTTGCCGCGCGCGGCCCGTCCCGCCTGCGGGATTTGATGCACCTTGAGCCAGTAGACGAGGCCGTGATCGGAGAAAATCAGCACATGGTCGTGGGTGGAGGCGACGAACAGGTCGGTGACGATGTCCTCCGCCTTGGTGGTCATGCCCGTCTTGCCTTTGCCGCCCCGGCGCTGGGCGCGGTAAAGCGAGATGGCGTTGCGCTTGATGTAGCCGGAGTGGCTGATCGTCACCACCATGTCTTCCTCGACGATCAGGTCCTCGATGGACAATTCCTTCGTTTCGGCGACGATCTCGGTGCGGCGCGCGTCGGCGTAGGCGGCGCGGACGGCGGCCAGTTCCTCGACGATGACGTTCATCAAGAGTTTCTCGTCGGCGAGGATGGCTTTCAGCCGTTCGATCTCGGCGCGCACGGTTTCCAGTTCGTCGAGAATCTTCTGCCGCTCCAGGCCGGAGAGCCGCTGCAGGCGCATGTCGAGGATCGCCTGCGCCTGGCGCTCGGAAAGGCCGAATTTTTTGATCAGCGCTTCCTTCGCTTCGGGGATGGTCTGCGAGGCGCGGATGGCGGCGATCACGGCGTCGATGTGGTCGAGGGCGGTCTTCAGGCCGACCAGGATGTGCTCGCGATCCTCGGCTTTTTTCAGTTCGAAAATGCTGCGGCGCGTGACGACGACGCGGCGATGGTCGATGAAGTGCTGCAGCGCCTCCTTCAGATTGAGGACGCGCGGCTGGCCGTTGACCAGCGCCAGCAGAATCACGCCGAAACTCGACTGCATGTGCGTGAGCTTGAACAGATTGTTGAGGATCACGCCGGCCACGGCGTCGCGTTTCAGTTCGATGGAGATGCGCATGCCGTCGCGGTCGGATTCGTCGCGCAGGTCGGAGATGCCCTCCAGTTTCTTGTCCCGGATCAGCTCGGCGATGTGCTCCACGAGTTTCGCCTTGTTGACCATGTAGGGGATCTCGGTGATGATGATCGCCTCGCGGTCGGTGCGGCGGTTGCGCTCGATCAGGGCGCGGGCGCGCATCTTCACGATGCCGCGTCCCGTGCGATAGGCGCTCTCGATGCCCTCGCGGCCGTAGATGAAGCCGGCGGTGGGGAAGTCGGGGCCGGGGACGATGCGGATCAGTTCGTCGATCGTGATCTCCGGCTTTTTGATGAGCGCCGCCACGGCGTCGACGATCTCGCCCAGGTTGTGGGGCGGGATGTTGGTGCTCATGCCGACGGCGATGCCCGACGCGCCGTTGATCAGCAGGTTCGGAACGCGGTTGGGCAGCACGACCGGCTCTCTTTCCGAGCCGTCGTAGTTGGGCAGAAAGTCCACCGTCTCTTTGTCGATGTCGGCGAGCATTTCGCCGGCGATCTTCTCCAGGCGGATTTCCGTGTAACGCATCGCCGCCGCCGGGTCGCCATCGACGGAGCCGAAGTTGCCCTGGCCATCGACCAGCGGGTAACGCAGCGAAAACGGCTGGGCCAGACGGACGATCGTGTCGTAGACGGCGGCGTCGCCGTGGGGGTGATACTTGCCGATCACGTCGCCGACGATGCGGGCCGATTTCTTGTAGGCCTGGTTGTGGAAATTCTTCATCTCGTGCATCGCGTAGAGCACGCGGCGATGCACGGGCTTGAGACCGTCGCGGACGTCGGGAAGGGCGCGGGCGATGATGACGGACATCGCGTATTCGAGATACGACGCCTTCATCTCGTCTTCGATGGCGACGGGGATCTCCTTGGGTTGAAACAGCATCTTTCGCTCCTTGCCCCGACGTTGTCTTTATCGCGTCAGTGCTGGAGAATCATTATGGATTTTCGCTTACGGCGGTCCGTTTTGGACCCCGTTCTGGACAGCGGACGGACTATAGCCGAAACGGGGGGGAAGGTCAACCCTTTCGATGGCATTTTTGCCGACAATTTTAGGCGAAAATGCTGAATAAATTCATCGTGTTGCGATGCGCAGCCCTCCCGCCGCCGACAACCCTACCCGCAATTGACTTTGGTCGTCTCCGCGCGGCGCAGACTGATCGCGCCGGTGGGGCAGGCGCGCTGGCAGGCCCCGCAACGGATGCAGTTGTCGCTGTCGATCCAGATGTAGGTGGCGTCCTTCGGCAACTCCGTCTCCACGTAGTCCACCGGCGCGCCGTCCGCGTCGCGGAACAGCCGCGTGACGCGGCGGATGCAGTCGCGCGGCGAGGCCTTGATGCACAGGTCGCAGTGGATGCATTTATCCTGGTCGATCTCGTATTTGTGGTGGCAAAGGTAGCAGCGATAGGCGTGCAGGTGCGCGTCGGGGTCGGTGAAGCCGAGCTCGACCTCGTTGTACAGGCCGCGATCCTCCGCCGGCAGGTGCGGCATGTGCGGCTGCTGGACCATGTCGTGGTCGCGCAGGCGGCCCGTTTCGCCGCTTTCCACCGCCACGATGTTCAGCTTCGTTTCGCGCCGCTTTCGGCCCATGAGGTAAAAGTCCACCTCGTCGGCCGCTCCCTTGCCTTCCGCGACGGCGTGAATCACGTCGAGGCTGCCGGTTTTGAAGTCGCCGGCGATGAACAGCCCCGGCCGGTCGGCGGCGTGCGCGCCGGTGACGCTCACCCCAGCGGGTAAAATTTCCAATTGCCGCGTCTGGCCGATGGCGAACATCAAGGTTCCGCACGCGACGTCGAAATCGCTGCCTTCCAGCGGCCGGATCGACGCCTTGCCGCCCCCGTCGTCCGTGCCGCCGGTCAGGGTGTTGCGCTGGAAAACGAGGCTTTTCAAGCGGCCCTTCTCCATCCTGGCCGCCGCCGGCGCGACGAGCGTTTCGATGTCGATCCCTTCCAGCGCCATCTGGCGGAATTCGTCATCCGTTGCCGACATCTGCGCCTTGGTGCGGCGGTACATGATCGCCACCCGCCCGCCGGCCCGGCCCAGGAGGCGGCGCGAGGCGCGGGCGCAATCGACGGCGGTGAAGCCGCCGCCGATGACCAGCACCGGCGGCGTCAATTCCACCGGCCGGCCCAGATTGTAATGCTTCATGAAGGTCAGGCCGCCCATTGCGGCGGCGGCGTCCAGCCCCGGCAGATCGATGGCGCTGGCTTTGATCGCGCCGGCGGTGATGACCACGGCGTCGTATTTCTTCAGTAGCGTCTCGACGCCTTTCTTGTCCACCCACTCGCCGAGCTGCAGCTCGACGCCGCTGTCGAGAATGGCCTTGATCTCCTCGTCGATGACGTCGCGCGGCAGGCGGAAGTGGGGGATGGAGAGCTTCATCATTCCGCCGAGCGCGTGCTCGCACTCGATCACCGTCGCCTCGTGGCCGTAGCGCTTCAGTTCGCGCGCGACCGTGAGGCCGGCCGGGCCCGCGCCGATGACGGCGACGCTTTTTCCCGTCGGCTCGAACCACGGCTCCAGCGGGCGCGGCGGGTTTTTCTTGCGGTCGGCGGCCGAGCGTTTCAAATGGCAGATCGCCACCGGTCCCTCGACGCCGGTCCACTGATGGCGACAGGCGGTTTCGCAGGGACGGGTGCAGACGCGGCCCAGCACGCCGGGGAAGACGTTGTCCTCCTGGTTGATCTTGTACGCCTCCTGGTGCTCGCCGGCGGCGATTTTCTGGATGTATTCCGGGACGCGCGTCCGCGCCGGACAGGCGGCCTGGCAGGGCACGTCGCGGGCGATGGTCTTCATGTCCAAAGGCGAGCCGGCCAGCCCCGTGAACACCGAGTATTCGCGCGGGTTGGGCGCCAGGTCGTAGGCGATGCCCAGCGCCTTGACCGCTTCCTTGTAAGGCTTGGAGCCGACGCGGGCGACGTTGGCGGCCAGGGACTCGCCGTCCCGGCGCAGGTTCAGGAACGTGTCGAGCGCGGCGCGCACGACGCGCACGCCGTCGTCGGCTTTGAAGTCGCCGAGCTTCACGCCGTACTTGCGCTCCGTGCCGCCGACGCGGATTTCGTAACCCTCCGTCGAACCGTATTGCTCGCGGATGCGGCAGCCCCGCAGGCCGATGTCGGCGATCCAGTAGGGGGAACAGGAATTGGGGCAGCCGGTGATGTTGATGAAGGCCCGGTCGCGGATCGGGCGGTATTTCTCCTCCTTGGCCAGCGGCAAGAGCGCATCGTACATCTCGCGCGTCTTGCTCACGGCGAGCGGGCAGTAGGTCGTGCCGACGCAGGGGACGATGTCGGTGAGCCCGAAGAAGCCGTCCGTGTCGAAGCCGAGCGCTTCGATCTCCGCCTTGCACTGGCTGGCGCGGGCGACGTCCACGCCGTGGATCTCCAGGTTCTGGCGATTGGTGCTGTAGAGATATTTGTCGCCGTAGTCCTCCGATAATTCCGCGAGGCGGATCAACTCCCGCCAGCCGAGTTCGCCTTTCGGGATCATCGCCCGGACAATGGCCTTGCCGTCCGTGCCGACGGGGTCGGAGGCGGTCAATGGCCGCTCGGGAATGGGCGGGCCGCAATCGACGACGGGTGCGACCTCGCAATCGGCGGGGTCCGCGCCTTCCTTCCGCAGGTTTTCCTCCACGATCTCCCGGCATTTGGCGATGCCCTGGCGGTAGACGACGTATTTCAGGCGGCTGGTGTTGCGGTTCCAGCGATCGCCGTGGTCGCGGAAAAGCTGCGTGACGGCGCGAGCCACGACGTTGACCTTCGTTTTCGGGATGAACGAGTACAATTCCTGCCCGACGAACGGCGACCAGCCCAGACCGCCGCCGATGACGACACGAAAGCCTTCCTCGCGCGCCCCGTCCGGCCGTTCGCGGACAATAGCCATGAAGCCGACGCAGTTCATGTAGGCCTGTCCGCAACCCGCCTCGCAGCCCGAGAAAGTAACTTTATATTTGCGCGGCAGGTTGAACAGATCGTCGCAGGCGGTGAGCGTCCGGTGCATGTCCAGCGCGTAGGGCCGCACGTCGAAGCGGCGATGGGGGCAGGTCTCGGCCAGGGGGCAGCTGGCGGTGTTGCGCAGCACGTCGCCGCAGCCGTGGAAGGAGGTGAGGCCGGCCTGGCGCAGGTCGCGCAGCATTTCCGGCAGCATTTTCAGCTTCAGCCAGTGCAGCTGCGCCGCCTGGCGGGTGGTGAAGCAGATCTTGCCCTGGCCGTAGTCCTTGGCGATCTGCGCCAGAGCCCGCACCTGGGCGCTGGTGAGCACGCCGCCGGGGACGGTGACGCGCACCATGTGGTTGTTGGCCTGACGCATGCTGTAGAGGCCGTACCACTTGGCGACGAGCTGCTCCTCGCGCGACATCGAGCCCTTGCGGGCGATCTCGTCGAAATCGAGCACGAGGCCGGCGTCCTTGATCTGCTCTTCATCGCTCCGCCGCCTGAATTCAAGTTTGCGCTGCATAGCTTCGATCCTTCTCCGGAATGGCGAGAAAACTCAGTGTTCGTCGAACAGCGGCGTGCTCAGATACCGCTCGCCGGTGTCGGGCAGGATGACGACGATGCGCTTGCCGGCGCTTGCCGCTCGCGCGGCGATCGTCCTGCCCACGTGCGCCGCCGCGCCGGAGGAGATGCCGACGACGAGCCCTTCCGTCCTGGCCAGCGTTTGCGCGGCGTGCATGGCGTCGTCGTTGGAGACCGTCATCACCTCGTCCACGACGCCCGCGTCGTAGACATCGGGCACGAAGCCCGCGCCGATGCCCTGGATCATGTGCGGCCCCTGTTTTCCGGTCGAGAGCACGGGCGAATCCTCGGGCTCCACGGCCACCACCCGCACCTCGGGTTTGAGTTTTTTCAGCACGGCCCCGACGCCGCTGATCGTTCCGCCCGTGCCGACGCCGGCCACGAACACGTCGATCTTGCCCGCCGTGTCGCGCCAGATCTCCTCGGCCGTGGTGCGGCGGTGGATCTCCGGGTTGGCCGGATTGGCGAACTGCTGCGGCATGAACGCCCCGGGGATGGCGTTCACGAGCGTATGCGCCTTCTCCACCGCGCCGCCCATGCCCAAGGGACCGGGCGTCAGCACGATTTCCGCGCCGAGGGCGGCGAGGATCTTGCGGCGCTCGACGCTCATCGTCTCGGGCATGGTCAGAATCAGCTTGTAGCCGCGCACGGCGGCCACCCAGGCCAGGGCGATGCCCGTGTTGCCGCTGGTCGGCTCGACGATCGTTCCGCCGGTTTTGAGCCGGCCGTCCCGTTCGGCCGCCTCGATCATGGCGAAGCCGATGCGGTCCTTCACGCTCGAACCGGGATTGAACGCCTCCAGCTTGCCCACCAGTTCGCCCGGCAGGCCCTTGGCGTAGCGGCCGAGACGCAAGAGCGGCGTGTTGCCGATCAAACGGCAGAGGTCTTCGGCGATCCGTTCCATCGATTGTCCTTTCAAGGGCGAACGCACACCGTCCTTCGGGTGGGATGGGGCAAATGTAAAGTCCCGCAGGTTTCTCTGTCAAGGAAAGCGCCTGTGGTCAAAGGCTTTTTTCTTCCGTGAAATTCACTGTTTTTCTCATTGTTGATAGGAAATCAGCGCCGCTTGAAGACCTTGGTCGATAAGCCGTCAACCGTTAAATGCCCGAGCCGTCTTTGTGCAGGCCGCATTCCTTGTGTTCCGGCTGTTCCCAGCGCCAGCGACCGGCGCGCAGGTCCTCGCCAGGGAAAACCGGCGTGGTGCACGGCGAGCAGCCGATCTGCGTGAAGCCGCGCTCGTAGAGTTTGTTGTATGGCAGGCGATGCTCGCGGACGTACGCCCAGACCTCCTGCGTCGTCCATTCGATCAGCGGGTTGTATTTGAGAATGCCGCCGTTGCCTTTGTCCACCTCGATCTGCGCCACCTGGGTGCGCGTGGCGCTCTGCTCCTTGCGCAGCCCCGTCACCCAGGCGGTCATGCCCTTCAGCGCCCGCTTCAATGGCTCCACCTTGCGGATGAAGCAGCACTCGACGCGGTTCTCCACCGAGTCCCGGAAGGAGAACAGCCCTTTCGCGCCGAGGAGCTTCTGCACGGCGTCCTTATCGGGAAAGTACCATTCGACGATGTCGCCGTAACGGCAGCGGATCTGCTCGGCCACGTCGTAGGTTTCGTCGTGCAGCCGCCCCGTGTCCAACGCGAACACTTTGGTGTAAGGTTGAAGGCGATGCATCATGTCGAGCACGACGATGTCCTCCGCCTGAAAGCTGCAGGCCAGCGTGATCGCCGGGTGGTGTTTTTCGATCGCTTCGCGCAGCAGATCGACGGGAAACCGAAAATTTTCGCGAACAAGATTGACAGCGGCGTCCATGGGGAGATGTCCTTTCGTGCCAGGTTGTATTCCTACAAAAACCATAATTATTGTATGAATTGATAACTCTCCGGTCTGTTTTCATCCATGATTAATATCATATTCATCCTTAGTGCCCGCACCGCTTGACTTTTTATGGCTCTCGGCGCTTAATCGGACATACGGACGGGCTGGGATTCGAGGGTGGCGACGGGAGATCGTGACAGCAAAAACAGAACCGCTGGACATCGAGTCTTGCGAAATGTTAAAAATCAATTATTTCGGTAAGATAAAGACATGAACCAGGAAGGCGGGCGTTACGTCTGCACGGGCTGCGGCTATATTTATGATCCGGCGGCAGGGGACCCGGAGCATGGTTTTCCTCCCGGCGTCCGGTTCGAGGACTTGCCGGACGACTGGGTGTGCCCCTCCTGCTATCTGCGCAAGGAAGCCTTCGATCCGCTGGATTGAGCGGCGGCCGGCAAGGACGGTCACGAGTGATTTCGCGCGACGAATTTGCAAAGAGGCTTGAGCGGCGGCCGATGCTGGCCGACGGAGCCATGGGCACGCTGCTCTATGAGCGTGGCGTGTTCATCAATCGCAGCTTCGAGGAAGCATGCCTGTCGCAGCCGGCCCTCGTGCGCCAGATTCACGCCGACTACATCAGGGCCGGAGCGGAGCTGATCGAGACCAATTCCTACGGCGCCAACCGCCTCAAGCTGAAAAATCACGGCCTGGAAGAACGCGTCGCCGAGATCAACGCCGCCGCCGCGCGGCTGGCGCGGGAGGCGGCGGGGACGGAGACGCTCGTCGCCGGGGCTGTCGGTCCGCTCGGCCTTTCCGATCCGGCGGCCGATCGTCCCGCCCGCCCGGAAATGGAAGCGATATTCGAAGAGCAGATCGCCGGCCTTATCGAAGGCGGCGTCGATCTGTTCATCCTGGAGACGCATTACGCGCTGGAGGAATTGGAGGCGGCGCTGGCCGCGATCCGCCGCCGCAGCGGCGAGATGCCGGTGATCGCGCAGGTCACGGTTCGCGAGGACGGCTATTCCAGCCACAACCTGTCGCTGATCGAAGCGATCCGGCGGCTTTCCCGGCTCGACGTGGACATGGTCGGCCTCAACTGCACGCTGGGGCCGCGGCTGCTGCTCGACCAGGTGCGGCAGATGGCGGAGATCGCCGCCAAGCCGATGTCGGCGATGCCGAACGCCGGCGCGCCGACCGTCGTCGAGGGCCGCTACCTCTACATGTCAACGCCGGAGTACGTCGCCGGCTTCGCCCAGAAATACATCGAACTGGGCGTGCGGCTCGTGGGCGGCTGCTGCGGCACCAATCCCGAGCACATCCGCCAGATGGGCGGTTTTCTGGCGTCGCGCGCCGCCGGTCGGGTGGAGGTGTTGCGCTCGTCCGAAAAGGACGCCGGCAGGGAGCAGGCCCAACCCAAGGAGCCTCTACCCGCCTGGCGGAAGTCGCCTTTCGCTTATAAGCTGCGCAAGAGCAAGCGCTATGTGACGTCCGTGGAAGTATCGCCGCCGAAGGGGGCGGACCTGCGGGCGGTGGTGGAGAAGGTCAAGCAACTGCAAGCGGCGGGAATCGACGTGATCAACATCCCCGACGGCCCCCGCGCCGTGGCCCGCATGACGCCGGTGGCCCTCGGCTCCTATCTGGAGCGGGTGGTCGGCATGGAGACGGTGCTGCACTACACCTGCCGCGACCGCAACCTGCTGGGGATGCAGGCCGACCTGATCGGGATGAACGCCCTCGGCGTCCGCAACGTCATCCTCATCACCGGCGATCCGCCGAAGATGGGCGACTACCCGAACGCGACGGGCGTCTTCGACGTGGATTCGATCGGCCTGGCCCGCATCCTGCAACAGCTCAACCGCTCGCTCGACATGGGCGGGCACGAACTGGCCCAGGCGCCGGTCTTGCATTACGGCGTCGGCTGCGAGCCGGGAGCGGCGAACCAGGAGCGGGAAACGGCGCGGCTCGCGCAGAAGCTGGAGGCGGGCGCGGAATTCATCATGACCCAGCCGGTGTACGATACGGAGATGCTGGCGAACTTCCTCGCCCGAGCGGACGTCGGCGATACGCCGATTTTGGTGGGCATTCTGCCCCTGGCGAGCTACCGCAACGCGCAGTTTCTCCATTACGAGGTGCCCGGCATGCGCATCCCCGACCCGATCCGCGAACGGATGAAGGCGGCCGGCTCGGGCGCGGCGGCGCAGGAAGAGGGCGTGCGCATCGCCCGGGAGGCGGTGGAAGCGGCCAAAGATCTGCCCAACGTGCGCGGCTTCTACGTCATGCCGCCCCTGGGCCGCTACCACCTGGCGCTCGACGTGCTCAGCCCGGTGCGTTCCGGCGGCGAGCAATCGAACTACGAGATCTGAATCGCAACGTCAACCGCTTTGCGAGGGATTTCCATGACTGACGCACGGCCCGGCCTTCTCGATCTGGCGAACGAACAACTCGTCTTTTTCGATGGAGCGACCGGCACCTATCTGCAGACGCAAGGGCTCACCGAGGACGACTTCGCCGGCAAGGACGGCTGCAACGAATACCTCGTCGTCACCCGCCCCGACGTCGTCAAGGGGTTGCACGAGGCGTATTTCTCCGTCGGCTCGCACATCGTCGAAACCGACAGCTTCGGCTCGACGCGGATCGTTCTGGCCGAATACGATCTGGCCGAGATGGCCTACGAGTTGAATCGCCGCGCCGCCGCCCTGGCCCGCGAGGTGGCGCGGGATTTTTCCACGCCCGAGCGGCCGCGCTACGTGGCCGGCTCGATGGGCCCGACCACCAAGCTGCCAACGCTCGGCCATATCGGCTTCGACGAGATGGCCGCCGCCTACCGCGAGCAGGCGCGCGGCCTGATCGACGGCGGCGCGGACCTGCTGATCGTCGAGACCTGCCAGGACCTGCTGCAGATCAAGGCCGCCCTGTACGCCATCCACGAGGAGTTCCGCCGCCTGGGCCGGAAGCTGCCGGTCGCCGTGTCGGTGACGGTCGAGGCGGTGGGCACGATGCTTTTGGGCTCCGAGTTGGGCGCGGCGCTATGCGCCGTCGGCGCGCTCAAACCCGACATTTTCGGCCTCAACTGCGCCACCGGCCCGGCCGAGATGAAGCGGCACATCCAGTTTTTATCCCAGCACAGTCCTTTCCGCATTCACGCCATGCCCAACGCCGGCCTGCCCGAGAACGTGGGCGGCAGGACCGTCTACCCGCTCACGCCGGAGGAGTTCGTCCACTGGCAGGAGTCGTTCGTCCGCGAGGACGGGGTGCGCTTCGTCGGCGGCTGCTGCGGCACGACGCGCGAGCACATCCGGCGGCTCGTCGAGCGGCTGGACGGGGCGACGCCGACCAAGTGCGCGCCGCAGGTCGAGCCGTCCGTCTCCAGCCTCTATTTCCCCGCGTCGCTCGTCCAGGAGCCGCCGCCCTTCCTCATCGGCGAACGGACCAACGCCAACGGCTCGAAGAAGTTCCGCGAACTGCTTTTGGCCGACGATTTCGAGGGCATGGTCGCCCTGGCCAAGGACCAGGAGCGCGGCGGGGCGCACGCCCTCGACGTCTGCGCCGCCTACGTCGGCCGCGACGAAAGCCGCGACATGCGCGAGATCCTGAGCCGTTTCGTGCGGCAGGCGCGCCTGCCGCTCGTCGTCGATTCCACCCAGGTCGAGGTGACGGAGGCGGCGCTGAAGCTGGCCGGCGGACGCTGCATCGTCAATTCGGTCAACTTCGAGGACGGCGAAGCCAAGGCGCGGCGCATCTTCGGCCTGGCGCGCGATTTCGGCGCGGCGGTCGTCGGCCTGACGATCGACGAGACGGGCATGGCGCGCACGGCCGAGCACAAGCTCGCCGTGGCGCGGCGGCTGGTGGGCATGGCTGTCGAGGAATTCGGGCTGTCGCCCTCCGACGTGCTGATCGACGCCTTGACCTTCACCGTCGGCAGCGGCGACGAAACGTTGCGCGACGCGGCCGTGCAGACCCTGGAGGCGATCCGCCGCCTCAAGGCCGAACTTCCGGGCGCGCTCGCCGTCCTGGGCGTCAGCAACATCTCCTTCGGTCTGAAGCCGCGCGCCCGGCATATCCTGAACAGCGTTTTTCTCCGCCTGGCGATCGAGGCCGGGCTGGACGCGGCGATCATTGACGCCGCCAAGATCCTCCCCTTAAACCGCATCGCCGAGGCTCACCTGGCGGCGGCGAAAAGCCTGCTTTTGAACGTCGCCCGGCCCGAAGCCCCCGATCCCCTTCTGGCCTACATCCGTCTTTTCGAGGAGGACGGCGGCCAGGAAAAAGCCGCTTCGGACGAGCCGGACGCCAGCACGCTGGAGGAGCGCATCCAGAAAAAGGTGGTCGATGGCGACCAGACCGACCTCGAACCGCTCCTCTCCGCCGCCCTGACGCAGCGCGACCCCCTGACGGTCATCAATTCGATGCTCATTCCGGCGATGAAGGTCGTCGGCGACCTCTTCGGCTCCGGGCAGATGCAGCTTCCCTTCGTGCTTCAGTCCGCCGAGGTGATGAAGCGGGCGGTGAGGTTCCTCGAACCGTTCATGGACAAACAGGAGGGCCAGTCGCGCGGCCGGCTCGTCTTGGCCACGGTGAAAGGCGACGTCCACGACATCGGCAAGAACCTTGTGGACATCCTTTTGTCCAACAACGGCTACGAGATTTTCAACCTCGGCATCAAGGTGCCGATCGAAGAGATGATCCGCGTCTGGCAGGAGAAAAAAGCCGACGCCATCGGCATGAGCGGGCTTCTGGTCAAATCCACCGTGGTGATGAAGGAAAACCTGGAGGAACTGCGCCGGCGGGGCCTCGACCCGCCCGTGCTGCTGGGCGGGGCGGCCCTGACCCGGCGCTACGTAGAGGAAGACCTGCGGAGCGTCTACG
This sequence comes from Myxococcales bacterium, assembly GCA_003598065.1. Classification (GTDB taxonomy): domain Bacteria; phylum Myxococcota_A; class SURF-8; order SURF-8; family SURF-8; genus SURF-8. Next base: position 13,621 of record QZKR01000040.1, read on the forward strand.
GGCCGAAGGTGGCCTACGGCCAGGACGCCTTCGAGGGGCTGTCGATGATGGATCGGGTCATGAGCGGCGCGGCCGAGGCCGCCGCGGGGTCCGACGACGCCCAGAGACCGGCCAACATCCAGGACGTCCTGGACAACGCCTTGGACCGGGCGATGACCTTCATCCGCCCTCCCGACGATCTCCCGCCGGCCGATCCTCCCGCACCGCCGTTCTTCGGGACGCGGATCGTCGAACTGCCGCTCGCCGAGGTGCTGACCTACATCAACGAAACGGCGCTTTTCAGGGGGCGCTGGCAGTATCGCCGGGGCAAACTGACGAAAGAGGCGTTCGAAGCGCTGATCGAGGCCAAGGTCCGCCCCGCTTTCGAGGCGTTGAAGCGGGAGGCGATCGAGACGGGGCTGTTCGCCCCGCGCGCCGTTTACGGTTACTTCCCCTGTTACGCGGAGGGAAACGACGTGGTTCTCTTCGACTCGGCCGGCCGCGCCGAACGGGCCCGCTTCCGTTTCCCGCGCATGCTCAAGGCTCCCTACCATTGCGTCGCCGATTATTTCCGGCCGAAGGGCGAGGCGCCCGACGTCTTCGGGGCGATGGTCGTCACCATCGGCGAGGCGGCGAGCCGGCGCACGGCCGAGCTCTTCGCCCAGCACCAGTACCTGGCCTACCTCCACCTGCACGGGTTGTCGGTGGAGACGGCGGAGGCGGCGGCCGAATATCTGCATCGGAAAATGCGCGCCGAACTCAAGATTGACGAAAAAGAGCCGATATTGAAAGAAGATGTCTTCCAGGCAAAGTATCGGGGCGCGCGTTACAGTTTCGGCTACCCCTCCTGTCCGCGCCTGGACGACCAATTCCCCCTTTTCGCGCTTCTGGACGCGGAACGAATCGGGGTGACGCTCAGTGAAAATGCGCAAATGTCGCCCGAGCAGTCCGTCTCGGCCTTCGTCGTCCACCATCCGGCGGCCCGCTATTTCAACCCGGCGGGGTAGCCTGGGGGGCGGGACGGCGTAAAAATCGCTTCAATGTAATTTTAGGTGTTGACTCTGCCCGGCGATTGCTTTATACCCCGCAAGAAAGGGGATCGCTCTTATCGACATCACAACAAGGCGACGGCGACGTCCGGCGCCGAAAGAGGGAAAGCGAAGCAAACATGGACCGATCCGGAGAGCCTCCCAGCTTAGGCGCGCTCAAGGTCGCCGTTGTCTACAACACCGACTTCCAGACCCTCGAAGAATCCCAAAATGAAGATGAGCCTCCGTCGCTAGAAGCCAACGCGGAGGTGGCCGTCACGGCGCAAAGGATCGCCTCGATCCTCAACGCCTGCGGCTGCGAGACGGTCGCCGTCCAGGTGCAGCAGTCGCCGGCCGAGCTATCGCCGATCCTTGCCGAACTCAAGGCCGACGCGGTGTTCAACCTCGTCGAATCGCTGAGCAACGATGCGACGCGCGAACCGGAAGTCCCGGCGCTTTTGGAGCGGTTGCGCATTCCCTACACGGGCAACGGCCCCAACGTCCTGCATCTCGCCCAGGACAAAGCCAAGGTGAAATCGCTTTTGGAGGCGCATTGCATCCCCGTGGCGCCGGGCTGGTCGATTTCCCGCATGAAGGACTTCCCCAAGGCGGCGGAACTGAAGGGCCAGTACCCCCTGTTCGTCAAACCGGCGCGGGCCGACGCCTCGATCGGCATCGACCAGAACTCCGTCGTTTACAATCGCAAGCAGCTTCTCAATCGCGTCGAACGGCTTCTGGACCACATCGACGGACCGGTGATCGTCGAGGCGTACCTGCCAGGTCGCGAGTTCAACGTCGCGCTCTTTCCCAATCCCTTCACCGGCGCGGCCGTAGCGACCGAAATCGATTTCTCCTGCTATCCGGACGGCTACGCGCCGATCGTCACCTACAATTGCAAATGGACGCCGGAGTCGCCGGAATATCTGGCGCGTTCCCGGCCCGCCGCCGATACGACCTCGCCGGCGCTCCTGGTGGACGTGCAGCGAACGGCGCGGGCGGCCTTCCTGGCGCTGGGCGGCAACGGTTACGCCCGCGTGGATATCCGGCTGGACTCCCATGGCCGGCCGCGCGTAATCGATGTGAACCCGAATCCCGATCTGGACCCCGAGGCCGGCTTCGCCATTGCGGCCCGATCGGTCGGCATCGACTATAGCGAGCTCGTTCTTCTCCTCACTCGCGAAGCGTCGCTGAAGGAAGGCCATGTACCTGCGCCCTATACTACCGCTCGACCGCGATCCGTTAGCGCATTTAGTACGCCGTATTGAAAATTTCAATACGAGCGAGGTGGACATCGCTCTCGAACTGATCGACGAAGCGGTCCAGAAAAAAGATCAGTCGAGCTACAAAATCATCGTCGCCCTGGAGCCCGAGGGCGAGGAAGAGCGCATCCTCGGCTACATCTGCTTCGGCAAGACGCCGATGACGGAGCACACTTACGATCTGTATTGGATCGCGGTGGACCCCGAACGGCGCGGCCGGGGAGTGGGCAATCAGCTTTTGAAGGCGATGGAAGAGAGCCTTCGGCACAACGGCGGACGGACGATCCGCGTCGAGACGTCCTCGAGGGAAACCTACGACGGGACGCTGGAATTTTACACCAACACGGGTTTCATCATGGTCGGCCGCATCCCGAAATTCTACCAGGAAAACGACGACCTGATCATTCTCTGCAAAACCCTTTGACGCGATCGCCGTCGGCGGGAGGAGCGTCAATACCGCTCGTCTTCGTCCTCGTCGTCGCGGAGTGAATCTTCCTCTTCCTCCCGCAACCCCGGTTCTTCTTCGTCCTCTTCGCCGCCCAGATCGATGACGTCGAAGTCGAGAACCTGGATGACGTTGTTGCCGTCCTCGTCGCGGGTGACGACGCCCGTCGCCTCGACTTCCTGATCCCCGAAGCGGGCCAGGCGCTTGCCGATGGCGTCGGGCTTCACCATGTATTCGTCTTCGTCGGTCGTGATGAAGATTCCCTCCTCATCTTCCAACTCGGTCACGAACCCGGTGATCGTCACTTCCTTGGCGGCCTTTCCTTTCGGCATGTCGGCATCCTCCTTCAAGCCGTTATCCGTTGACGATAGCCTCTGCGGCTCCTGCCGTCGCCGGCTTTTTGCTCCGTCTCATAAGCGGCAACGCCAGAACCATCGTGATGACGCCGCTTGACCACAGCGGCACGTCGTAACCCATCCGTTCGCCGAGCGGTCCGAAAATCAGCGACCCGACCACGAGGCCGAGCATGGCGGCGAGGTTGACGAACCCCGTGTTGCCGCCGATCCGCTGCACGACGAACAGGCTGGCGATGCCCAAGTACAAAATGACAAACATCAATCCGTCGCCGATTCCGTGCAGGAGGCGGAACGCAAAAGAGATGGAGACCGGCTGAAAAATCATCCCGATTTGTCCGACGCCGGACGAGATCAGACCCCAGATGGCGAGGCGCGTCAAACGCGGCCGATCGAAGGTCCGGCCGCCCTTGAGCAAGACGAGGAACACGATGGCGATCATGGCGAATTCGCCGGTCATGTAGACGCCCAAGCCGGCCAGCGACAGGCCCAGGCCGTTGCGCAAGAACAGGCCGTAACAGGTGTATTCCGCCCCCCAGTGGGTGGCGAAGAGAAACATCCACAAGGCGAAGAAAAGCACCTCCGGGCGGCGCAGGTCCGCGGTATAGTCGGCCAGGCGGAGGCGGGCCAGCGGGGTCGGTTCCAGCCGCATGGCCAGCGCCGAGAGCAGGATGCAGGCCAGCGCCGTGGCGATAAGGGCGGCCGAAAACGACACGTTTGTCAATAGATAGCCGGCAAGCACCGTCCCCGCCGCCAGGGTAAGAAACCGGTAAAGCTGAAAAATCAGCATCCTGCGGGAGAGACCGACCCCTTGACAGGCCTTGAGCACCTGAACGTCGAAACTGATCCGGTAGAGATTGTAGGCCAGGGCCCAGACGAAAAAGACGGCGAAAAACACCCAATAGGAATGGAACACGGCCATCAGTGCGAACGTCACGCCCTGAAAAAGCAGGCCCAGGGCGACGAGCAGGCGGCTGGAGAGCCGGTCGTTGCCTAAACCCGCCGGCAGAGCGGCCAGCACGCCGGTCGTCGCCTGAGCGGCGAACAAGAGCCCGATCTGGCCGCCGGAGAAGCCGAGTTCGTCCTTGAAATAAATGGGCAGGAAGAAGTTGGTGGCCGCCGTGAAAAACATGAACGCGCCGTTGAGCAGCGCGGGGAATTGGTCGTTGGCGGTGAAACGGTGTGACATCGGCATCGTCGGTGGAAAATAATGGCTCCGGCCGCGCACTATGACGACGAATCGGATGAGCGTCAAGCGGAAAGTCAAAGCGGCCCATTTTCCTTGATTCCCCGCCTTTTTGTGCTAGACTGCGCCAGATTGCGGGAATTCCTTAACTAAACTTAATCGGGGCGAATAACTTAGGACAAAGGAGGATTCACATGCGCAACACAATGACCCGACTGGCGCTGCTCGTCGCCATCGCTTTTACGCTGACGGCGGTAGGGATGCCGGCGAGCGCCGCCGCCGCCGGAAAGCTTCTGGTGATGCCGGTCCAGGACAAGACCAACTACGACGTGGAAAAGCTGGAGAAGTTCAAAAACGAGTTCACGGACGCCTACAAGAAACTGCGGAACCTCGGCGGCGCCGACGGCGACAAAGTGAAGGCGGCGATGGAATACATCAAGGCCAAATTCGCCGACGATCCGGGGTGTCTGACCTCGCCTTGCCAGGTGAAGCTGCTCGCGGAGACAGGGACGGATGTTGTCGCCGTTCTGATCGTAAAATCGAGCGACGAATACGCGGCCAAGTTCGAAGCGGTAGCGCTTGAGAAGGAAAAAGGCATCCTGCAGGCGAAGGCCGAGGGCGGCTGGCTTAGCGATGAAAAAGCCTCCGAGGCCGCGAAACGGCTGGCTTACCGCGTGGTTTTCCTCAATGACAGCGACAAGAGCGACGAGCGCGCCAAACGGCTGATGGGCGTTCTCGGCATCAAGAAAGAGTTGCTTGCGGCCGACTCGGACGAAGCCATTGCGAAGTACAAAGAGAAAGTTAAAGCCGAGGCAGAGGCCAAGGAGAAGGAAAGAAAGAAAAAACTGGACCGGGACGAAGACAAAGGCAAGGGCAAGGGCAAAAAGAGCAAGGATTAACCGAAATTCCGACGATCGAGGGCGGGCCGGAAGGTCCGCCCTTTTCATTGGGTCTTGTCGTTTTCTTCCGTTTTAGCCGCCTGCCAAAGAGCTTCCAGCCGTTCCAGACCGGCTTCGTCCAGCTTTTCGCCGTTTTCGCGCAGCCATGCCTCGATGCGGCCGAAGCGGCGGCGGAATTTTTCCAAAGTGCGGCGCAGCGCATCGTGCGGCGAGACGCCGAGCTTGCGGCCCACGTTGACCATCGTGAACAGCATGTCGCCGAGTTCGTCCTCCAGCCGCTCCTGCGGCTCGCCGCGCGCCATCGCCGCCTTCAATTCGCCGATTTCCTCGTCGAGCTTGACGAGCACGTCGTGGACGGTTTCCCATTCGAAGCCGACGTTCACCGCCCGCTCGGAAATGCGTAGCGCCTGCAGCAAGGTCGGCAGGCTTTTCGGGACGCCGTCGAGGATCGACGCCCGCGCCTTGTGCTTCGCCTCCTGCGCCTTCAGTTTCGCCCAGCGGCCCGGAACTTCGCTCGCTTCCGTAACCTTTTCCTCGCCGAAAACGTGCGGATGGCGGCGGACGAGCTTCTCGACGATCGCGCCGATGGCGTCGTAAACGTCGAACAGGCCTTGTTCCTCCGCGATGCGCGAGAGAAAGCACGCCTCGAACAGCACGTCGCCCAGTTCCTCGCGCATGGCCTCGGCGTCGCCGGTCTCGACGGCGTCCAGCAGCTCGTAGGCTTCTTCGAGAAAGTAGTCCTTGATCGTGGCGAAACTCTGCTCGCGATCCCAGGGACAGCCGCCAGGATCGCGCAGGCGGGCCATGACGGCCACGAGGTCGTCGAACGAAGCGCGTTTTTGGGGGGGATCGGCAGGCACGGCGCACCTCCTTGACGTGCGGCCTGCGTAGCACAGGCCAAGGGGAAAGGCAAGACGAGGATCGGGAGCAGTCCTTCGTCAAATGCGCCGCGCGATGAAGAAAAACGGGTTGGCTTTCAAGCGGCGGATTTGTTAGCCTCCGCTTTGTCGGACGAGTCGATTCAAGCGAGGTCTTTCATGAAACGCACTCTCTTGCGGTACATTGGGCTGGCGCTTGCAGGCGTACTGGCATTGGCCTGCTCGGAAAGCACGACGGTTCACGGAACGACCGGTTCGGACGGCGACGAATTGGAAGCGGATGTCGAAACGTTCCCGGACGGCGACGGAGAAACGGACCTTTGGGAATGGGAAAACATTGCGCCCGACGCGGACGCCGAGCCTGATTTTGAGCCGGAGCTTGAGCCGGACCCGGAACCCGAGGAGGAACTTGAAACAGAGGTTCCGCCGGATTCGGCGTGTCTGGCCATGGTTGATACAAGCCGCGTTTTCGAACCGCTTCCGGACGAGGGCGACACCCAGATCCATCCCTACGCCCTTTTCGACGGCGGACGCGTCTGGCTGGCCGCTTCCTTGCCGGATCGGGGCGGTTCGGGCCGCTTCGACACCGTCTTGACGAAACTTGGCTGCGACGGCGCGGCGCTTATCGCTCCCTTCGTCGTCAACACCGCGCCCGAAGTGAACAACATCGATCCGGTTCTCGCCGTGAACGATTCGACGCTGATGGTTTTCTGGCAGGGCGACAACGGCCTGGGTCCGGCCAACATGGACATCTACGTCCGACGTTTCGACCGCGAAGGGAACGCCCTGGATGCGAACGATTGGACGCTCGAACCCGCGCGCCAGGGCCAGACGGTGACCGGCAACCTGATGATGCCGGCCATTGCTGTCGATCCGGCGAGCGGCGGGTTCGTTCTGGCGGCGCTCTGGGGAATCGATGCTGCGCCCGGCTTTCAGGCTTTCCTGCAACGCTTCGACGCGGAAGGGAATCCGCTTGGCGACGGCATCGACGGCTGCCTCGCTCCCGAATCCAGTCAGGCATCGCCCACCGCGACGGTGGACGCGAGCGGCGTAACGCACGCCGCTTGGAGCGAGAGCGACAACGCGGCTCCCGACGACGAGCGGGTGAAACGGACATGGCTGGGAGCGGATTCGGAAACGCCGGCCAGTCCCGTCACCGTCTGCCCGCAGGGCGTCTGCGGCACGCCCTTTCTTGCCGCCGGGGCGGCGGAAGCGGACGGCGTCTACCTGGCGGTTTCCGTCCTCGACGGATCGCAGGCCGATATCGAGGTTCGCCCGGTCGCGTCTTCGGCGGCGCAGGACGAGGCCGTCCTGACGCTGGGGGCGGGCCGGGGCTACGACCACACGCCGATCGTGGCGGCGGAGGAAGGCGGCGGCGCGGCGATCTGGTACCGGCTGGTTCAAGGCATCCGCAGCGAGGTATGGATTCAGCGCTTCGTCCGGGAAGGGCAGGCGCTTCGGGCGGCGGGGGACGCGCGCCGTCTCAACGAAACAGCCGCCCCCGGCTATTTCCAGCCGACTCTTGTCCACATTGAAAAGCAGGTCTACCTGGCCGTATGGGCGGAAGGGACGAGCCCCGCTTTCCGCCTCAAGGCGCGATTTGTCGATTTTGAAGAATGAACGATACGGACGCTATCGGGTGCGCCGTTTGACGCCTCGCCGGATACGGCGCTCCAGAAGATCCAGGCGCGCGGCGGCGGCGGCGGTCAGCGCATGGCCGCCGAAACGGATCGGCTCGAACACGCCCCGCCAGCCGTCGAGATCGGCTTTCACGGCCGGGTAACGTTCGCCGGCCAGGGCGGCCAGTTCCGCCGGCGTGACCGAGGCCAAGAGCGGCAGGCCGGCGCCGCGCATGAGTCTCACCAGCCTGCCCCAGCGGCGCGACAAAGCGAGGCGCTGGGCCTCCTTCGGACTCCGGGAGAAAAAGGAAGCCATCGCCCGGCGGCGGCTCCAGGCGATCAACGCCGCCGCGCCGACCAGGGGGAGAAGCAGCCAGTCGGCGTGCAGGCTCAGCCAACGGCCGAGCCCCAGGGCGCGCAGGTGGTGATAATCCCGGTCGGCGGCGAAGAGCATCTGGAGCTGGTCGCGCATGCTGAAGAAGATGACGTAACGCTGCCAGTTGAAGGCCAGCGAATCGACGAAGCCGCTCACGAAGCTCCATGCGTTCCGTGCGTGCGTCTCCCAGCCGGCCGCCGGAGTGGGGTCGTAACGCCGCCAGCGGTCGCCGACGAACGCCTCCACCCAGGCGTGGGCGTCCGACTGGCGCACCAGGAAATAGCCGGCCGATTCCACCCATTCCCCCTGCTGATAGCCCGTCACCAGCCGCGCCGGGATGTCGAGCGTGCGCAGCATCAGGACCATCGCCGAGGCGAAATACTCGCAGTGGCCCGTTTTGGATTCGAAGAGGAAGTGGGCGATGGGGTCGGCGGAGGGAAGCAGCCCCGCCTCCAGGCTGTAAGTATAGGCGTCCTGCAGATGCTTCTCCAGGCGGCGGGCCTTTTCCTCGGGCCGTTCGGCGTCGCCGACCGTTTCCCGCGCCAGCGCGGCGAGGCGCGGATCGAGGTTGGGGGGGAGTTGCAGAAGGCTGCTTGTCTGCCGCGGTTGGAGCTTCAGCGGGTTTTCCGGCATCGACCACACGGCGTAGGAAGCGAGGCCGGCTGGCCGGTCGCCCAGGGACAGCGAGCCGCTGGCGTGGAGAATCAGCGGCGACGCCTGCGCCTGCACGGCGGCGGGGAAGCCGGCGTGCAGCAGATAGTTCGTGTCCAGCCCGTCGAGGTAGAAGGTCTGCTTGACGAGTGTCTGCGGATCGACGTTGAGAATCGAGTAGAAATTTCCGGGCCGGGCTTTGATGGCGGTTCCTCGAAAGCGCCGCGCCGTCCAGGTCAAGCCGTCGAAGCGCTCAAGCACCGCGCCGCGCCAGTAGAGCGGCGACTCGAACGGCGGAGCGTCGAGCCGGACGCGCATCGCCACCGACGGATCGAGCTTGATCTCGCCCAGCTCGCCGAAATCGACGCGATCGGAAAATCCCGAGACGCGCTTGTGGATGCCGAAAGAGAAATTGGCCAGAGCCGAGCCGGGGCGCGGGATGATGAGGAAAATCCCCGCCATCAAAACCAGCGCGAGCGGCGTCAGCAGACCGATGAACGCGAGGTAGCGGCGGCGGAAAACGGCCTTTTCGGTGCGTTGAATCACGCGCGGATGCGCGCCGTGGGTAAGGACGCCCTTGCGGAAGGACAACAATACCAGGCTCCACATCGCCGCCGCCATGAAGGCGGCGGCGGCGAGGCCGAAGGAAATCTCGAAGTTGACGACCGTGGCGTAGATGATCTGGCCGAAGGCGAGCCCGATGATCTGCAGATAGTCCCGGTCGCGCCTGGCCGTGTAATATTTGATGAGCGGCAAAGCAAGCAGAATCGTATCCAGAGCATCGACGAGAAACATCCGCCGCGTCAGCGCCAGGGCCAGCGGCGCCAGCACCAGGGCCGTCGTGACGACCGTCCAGCCTCTTTCCGAAAGCAGCGGCGGCCTTGGCCGCCAGAAGCGCAGGTAGCCGTAAGCCGCCGCCAGAACAACCACGGGGAGAAACGGCAGCGGATAAACGGCCGCCGCGAAAAGCACGGTGTAACCGATGGTCAGCGCGGCGGTGAGCGCGAGACGCAGATGATGGTCCAGCCGCGAAACGGCCGGCGCGGCGTTAGGCGATGCGAAAACGGCCATCGGCGTAAACCTCGACGACGCGGTCCGCTCCCTCCGAGGGCGAGGCGCTGCGCCCCGGCGTGGCGAAAAGCGCCAGACGCGCGAGTCCGGCGCGCAAATGGCCCGCTCCTCTGTCGAACAGGGGAGTTTCGCCGTCGGCGGCGTCGAGCGCGAAGGGCAGGCCGCGCTCGGCGAGCCAGACGAGCCAGGAAGCGGCGGTCTCCAGACCGGGTTCGACCTGGTAATCCTTTTCTCCGAACAGGAGCCGCACCAGCACGCGCCGCGACTCCGAACGGTCGAATTCCTTGAGGTACAGCGTTTCGCCGCGCGCGCTCTTCTTCCAGTCCACCTTGCGCAGCGGTTCGCCCTCGACGTATTCGCGCACGAAGGAGAAGGCGTCTCCGCCGCCCTGGCGAATCCGTTCGCGGCCGTCGCCCCGGCCGAAAAGATCTTCCTCCGCCGCGTCGAGCGGATGGACGGCCGGGTAAACCACAAGCTCATCCCCGCCCCGCACGGCGCGCGTCTTGGTGAACAGCAAAAAGGGGTATTGGGTGCGCAGTTCGTAATCGCCGAGCCGCACGCGGCCGCGCCGGTTCAGGGCGACCTGGGCGCGCTGCGTCTCCGAGCCACCGGCCGGCAGGTGAACGACGTAGGGCGGCGGGCGGTCGCCGAACAGCGGCGGATCGTGGACATGAAAGGCGTAGGCGGCGAGCCGCCGGGCCTCGTTGTGGAAGCGGTATTCGGCGAAAAACGGCCGGCGGGCGAAGATCTCGGCGGGGAAACGGCGCGCCACCGTCAATTCGCCCAGGGAGGCCTCGCTCATCAATCCGGAGAGCACCATCATCGCCAGCATCGCCGCGAAAAGCAGGAAGAGCAGATTGTTGTTCGTGGCGTAGGCGAAAACGACGATGACCAGCATGAAGCCGAAGAAGATCCACCCCGCCTTGGTGGGAATCAGTTTGCGCGGCGGAGTGAAAAAGCGCACCAGCAAGCCGGCGGGGCCGCGCTCGCGCCAGGTTTCGCGCCAGGTGAGAGCCGACGGTCGCCAGAATCGCATGCGTTACACCGCCAGCGGCGTGCGCTCCAGGATGTCGGCCATGATCGCCTCGGCTTCCTCCGCCGCGCCGTGGGCGTGCGCGCCGCCGGCGGGGCTGACGCGGTGCGCCCAGACGGGTCCGGCCAGCGCTTTCACGTCGTCGGGGAGCGCGTAGCCGCGTCCGCGCAGAAAGGCCAGCGCCTGGGCGGCGCGCTTGAGCATCAGCGTGCCGCGCGGCGAGACGCCGACGGAAAGGCGATCGTCCTCGCGCGTCCGGGCGGCGAGGTCGAGGATGTAATCGAGCAGGCTGTCGTCGATGCGCACCTGCGCCGCCTCGGCGCGGGCGGCCAGCACCTCCGCCTGATCGATCACTTCCGGCAGTTCGGCGATCGAGTCCGGGCCGATGTCCCGCTGGAGGATTTCCCGCTCCGCCTGCCGGTTGGGATAGCCGATGCGCAAGCGCAAGAGGAAACGGTCAAGCTGGCTTTCGGGGAGCGGAAACGTGCCGTGGAACTCGGTCGGGTTCTGCGTGGCGATCACCATGAACGGCTCGGGCAGATCGAAGACGCGGTTCTCGATGCTGACCTTGCGCTCGGTCATCGCTTCCAAAAGGGCCGACTGCGTTTTCGGCGAGCTGCGGTTGATCTCGTCGGCCAGCACCACGCCGGCGAAAATCGGCCCCTGGACGAAGCGGAACGTCTCGTCCTTGCGCGAGTAGACCATCATCCCGAGGATGTCGGCGGGAACGGTGTCGTTGGTGAACTGGATGCGCCGGAAGGGACACTTGATCGAGTGGGCCAGGGCCAGGGCGAGCATTGTTTTGCCGACGCCGGGGACGTCCTCGATGAGCACGTGGCCGCCGGCCAGAAGCGCCACCAGCGCCAGCTCGACCGCCTCGTCCTTGCCGCGAATCAGCGACGTGACGTTTTTCAGCACCGCCGCCAACTTGCGCTGCGAGAGGCTCGCCGCCTCGTCCTGTTTCACCGCCATGCGCTTGGCTCCCGATCTTGCCGGACTCATCGTTGTTCCGGTCACATTCCACTATATTTATCGTACCACAACCTGCGTGGCGGCGCGCGCGATGATTCATTGAAAACCGCACACCCCCCATGCTTAAGACAGTCGGAGAGGGTCTTTTCTTTCAGGAAAATGATAATCCCGTTCCCTGCCGCCGCCTTTGCCATCGGCCGGCCGCTCCGGTATGATCAGCGCAAACGCTTTTTGGAGCCTTCATGCTCGACGCGGCGAACATCCTGGCCAAGATCCTGGCGGCGGCGCGCAAGCTGCCGGACACGCCGGCCGTGCGCCGATTTGTCGCAGCGGTCGAGCGCGAGACTGCTGTTGCGCAGGGACCGCCGCGAGTTCTTGTTGCGGTGGAAGCCGGAGCAGCCGATGCGGTCTCTATCGCGGCGCAGCTAGACGGCGCAAAGGCATGGAAAGCCGACATTTCGGCCATCCCCGAAGGGCCGGGCGACGAAACGACGCGCGAACGGGCCTTGGCCGCTCTGGAGACGGCCGCATGGCTTATTCTTGTTGGCGACGGACGACAGCCGCCCTCGCCGCTGACCTTGGAACTGGCCGTCGCCGCGCACGGGCAGGCCGTGCCGGTCGTCGTTTTTCTTGTCGGTCAAAAAGACGAGGCGCCGCCGTTTTCGCGTCTGCTCGCGCGGGCGCTCGGCGAGGATGCGCCGACACAAGTCGCCGAGGATGTCAGGGCGCTTGCCGACACCGCGTGGACGTACATAACCGATCGTCTCTCCGAGCTTGCGCCGCGTCACGGCCAGCGCATGGCGCGGCTGGCGGCGAAACGGCGCGAGGAACTGGCGGCGCTGGTCGCCGCGTCGCGGCGCGACGCCGACGCCCAGGCCGAGGAAGAGCGCTTCTGGCTGCGTCAGGAGGCGCGGCGGACCGGCCGCATCGGCCAGCCGGGCTGCTCGCTTTCCGGCATGCTGACCCTGGCTCTGAAAACGCCGGGCGACTTCGCCGTCGTCGTGCACGCCGACCGCGACTGCGTCACGGCGGTGAAGCTCAATCCCTACGCGCCGCCGGTCTTGGGCCGGCTTTACTGCACCAACCTCGACGAAGCCGACATCGTCACCGGCCGCTCCGCCGAGCGCCTGGCCCAGTGCCTTGCCGCCCTGGCCCGCGAGCGCAGGCCGCGTTTCATTCTGCTGTTGACGAGCTGCCCGGTGATCGTCGCCCACGACCCTTTCCGCGAGGTCGCCGGCCGGGCCGAGGCGGAAACCGGCGTGCCCGTCGCCGCCGTCGCCACGCACGGCCTCGGCCACTTCGCCCAGGCGCAGATTGTGGATCTTTTCGCGCGGACGCTCGTCGAAACGGCCGAACGCGCCGGGATGGCCGCCAACGGCAAAGCGTCCGGCGTGCGGCTGCTCGGCTTTCCGGAGGTTTTGTTCGACGATGGACGAGGCGGCGCGGGCGAGGCGGCCCGTTTGCTCGGCGAGACGGGCGTCGAAAACGTGCGGTCGGTCGGCGTCGGATCGGCGGCGGAGGAATGGGCGGAATTGCCGGCCGCGAAAGCCGTCGTCGTTCCGGATCGGGCCCTTTTCGCCGGTCTGCTGGCGCGGCTGGAGGCGCGCGGGGCGCGCATCCTCGAAGCGGCGCCGCCGATCGGCATCGAGGCCAGCCTGTCTTTCTACCTGGCCATCGCTTCCCTGCTGGGGAACGAACAAGGTCAGGCGCTCGCACAAGCCGCGCGGGCGCTGGAAGCGGAAGCCAGAAAGGCGGTTGAATTTCGCCGGGCGGATCTCGACAACCTGAAAGTCGGCTACGGCCTGGGGATGTTCGTCGATTTCAATCCCGCGACGCTGGCCTCCGACGGTCTGGCCGAGGCGCGCGCGCTTGCCGATTACGGCGTCGCCGTCGAGTATCTGATCCAGGGCGTGACCGCGCCGGAAAAACTCGCCGAGGCGCGCCGGCGCATCGCCGCAGCGGTCGGCGACGCTCCCTGCCACGGCGTGCGCGATATCGCCACCCTGGACGATCTTGTCGCCAAACGCGGCCTGTCGCTCATTCTCGCCGCCGAGCACATGGGCGTGGCCGCCGGCCGCTGGCCGCTGGCTCCATGCTGCCAGGCGGCCGGGGGCAATGCAACCGCTATGCGCGGGCCAGCGGCGGGCGCGGCGGGAAAAACGCGCGGCGGACGGGCAATCGGAGCGGCAGGCATTAGATTTAAAGGCTGAGAGGGGGGATCGGGGCCTTAATAACGATCCCAACCGCGAGCAAGGATGACACAAGCATGCGTATCCGCGTATTTGAAACCAGCGACGAACTGGCGCGGGCCACGGCCGCCCTCATGGCGGTGCGCGCGGCCCGGGCCATCACCGAACGGGGGCAGGCCGCGGTGGTGATTCCGGGCGGGTCCACCCCGCTGCCCATCCTGGCCG
>QZKR01000153.1 GCA_003598065.1 Myxococcales bacterium
GCATGGCGCTGGCGCTGGCCAAACAGCCGCCGTCGGCGGACTTCATCAGGCCCGCCGAGGTGGCGGCCTTGTCTTTGCACCCGCCCGCCGATTTCGCCGAGATGGCGCCGCTCACGTACACCTTGTTACGGGAAATGGCGAGCGCGTGCCGACAGCGGAACGTCGGTTTTTTTCTTGTGCAGCTTACGATCCCGGTCCAGGTCGATCCGGAAATGTGGGAATTGGCGACGGCGCGTTATCCCGACCTCGACATCAACCTGCCCGACAAACAACTCGGCGGCTTTGCCGCCGCCGAAAATATCGTTTATTTCTCGCTCCAATCCGGCTTTGCCTTTTTTCAACGCGAGCACGGCGTTTTCCTGCACGGCTTCGGCGAACTTCCCGGCTATGGGCATTGGGGGCACTTCAACGAGGCGGGCCATCGCCTCGCCGCAGAACTCATCGCCCGCGAATTGCTCGACCGAGGGCTTGTCCCCTTAACCTACAAATAATGACCTCCCCATAATGGGTTTCCCCTCTCCGCCGGAGCCGCTGTTCCGGCCGGAAAGAAGGCTAATAATTCCGCCGGACCGGCCGATTACTAATCTGTGAATGTGTAGATTTGGATGAGTCCGACGTCGTAACTGATAAGTAAAACAGCCAAAACAGGGTGTGACGGGGAAACCGGTCGAAAGCCGGCGTCCCGCAGGGTTTCCGCAATGGGGGCTTTCATGAAAAAACTCATTATTCTGATAGCGACGGTTTGGATATGCGCCGCCTGCTTGCCGGACAATTTCGGCGTTCTCGATTCGAAAAAAGGCGACTTTACCCGCGAAGAAGCGATCCGCGCCTACCGCGAAATCAGCGGTGTCGTTGTGAATTCCTCCGTCGAGGCGATGCTGGGGCTTATCAATCCCGGCGGCGAGACCAAAGAAAAGGAATCCTCTTTGCATCTGAAAGAGGACGGCTCTTTTACGGGCGCCCGTAGCGGTCCCGAAGGCGGCGAGGCCATCTGCGAGGGTCAAGGGGATGTGCAAGACGGCCGGCTCTCAGTGGGCTTCGGCACAAATTTCGAAGCCTACGGCCAGGGGGGACTGGTGTTCGAAGGTTTCGTGGATTATGCCTATTCCGGCGTGATCGGACAATTCGCCGCCACGGTGGAGGGCGACATCAACGTCGAGGGCGATTTGAAAGGTCAGCTGAATTTTTCCCTCACCATCACCTGGGACGGCGACACGCTGACCACCGAAGGCAAGATCGGCGAGCACGACTATACCAATATCAAACCCCTGGAAAGCGACGCCGCCACCTATCTATACCCGATGATATAAGGCCAGTCAGCCTGGCGTCTGACCGGCGGCGAGGATGCGTTCCCGCTCCTGCGCCGACAGTCTCGGCAAACTCAACGTAAAGCGCGCCCCCCCGCCGGAAGCATTCTCGGCGACAACCTCGCCGCCATGGCGTTGGGCGATGCGCTCCACGATCGCCAGGCCCAGACCCGTGCCTTCGCCGATTTCCTTGGTGGTGTAAAACGGCTCGAAGATGCGCTTCAAGGCATCCTCGGAAATGCCCGGTCCGTTGTCGGTGATGATGACGGAAAACCGACCCGCCGCATAACGGGTTTCGACCTGCAGGCGCGGGTCGCCATGGTTCCTGAGCGCCTGAGCGGCGTTGATAAACAGATTCAGCAGCGCTTGCTTAAGCTGCTGGGGATCGGCGTGGACCGGCGGCATGTTCTCTTCAAGGTCGAGATTAAGCGCAATCAGCTTCAGTTCGTAGTGGACCATGCGCAAGGAAAGCCGAACAAGTTTGTTGAGGTCCGTTTCTTTGAATTCCTCGCCGCCGCGGTGCGAGAACTCGCGCACGTCCTGAAGCATCTTGCGCACCTGGTCGATCGCTTCCCGCATGTCGCCCAGAATGCCGGGCAGCTCGTCGAGCTTGGCCGCCAGCAGCAAGTCTTCCGCGCTCCGGATCAACTCTTCGTGGCGGCGCGAAGCGGCTTCCGGCGTCGGCTCGTCCACCGGAGTCAGCGTTTGGCGGACAAAACCGGCAAGAGAGGGAAAAAGGAGCTGCAAAACCTCCAGGTTCGCCGCGGCGGCGGTCAACGGATTGTTGATCTCATGGATGATGCCGGCGGTAAGCTGGCCTAAGGCCGTAAGCTTGTCCTGATTGGCCAGGCGGCGCTCGGCCTGTATCCGCTCGGTTACATCGCGGGCCAGAATGATCGTCCGGCCCTCCCGGTCGGCGCGGATGCGGTGCATCGCGATCTCGTAGTGCCGGTCGCCCCAGAGACGGGTTTCGAGCCGAGGTTCGGCGGCGGCGTCGGGCAAATCGCCGCGCACCGGGCATTCGTAGCACCGCTGCGGCTCGCACCCCAGCACGTCCATGCATGGAGAACCGAGCCGATCGCCGAGCCGCTCAAGAGCCGCTTGGTTCGTGAAAACGACCAGGCCGATATTGTCCACCACGAAAACCGGATCGCGCAGGTCGTTGAAGGCGGAAAAAAGCAGGATGCTCTGGCGGCCTCCCGACATGGGCGGGGCGGGAGGAATCGGCGCTCGCTCCGAGCGGGCGAGAGCCCGGAGGCTCAGCGTGGCGCCGCCCGCAAAAAAACCCAGGCCGACGAACAGTCCCATCCATCCGAAGGGCCCGAGAATCACGAGCGCCGCCGCACCCGCAATGCAGGCAAGAAAGAAGCTTTCGCCCAGTAAAACAGGCCAATTGGGGCGAGATCGGAGAAGCCGCCGCAACGTGAGGTACATCGCCCCCAACAACCCGGCGAGCGGCAGCAGCGTGTCGAGCAGCAGGTCAGACATGAGTCGCTTTTTCCACCCCCTCGCGGGTATTTGCTTGTCCCCCGGCGCAGCCCATTTCCGACCATAAACGATCCGCTCCCGGCTGACAAGAGGTCGCGTTAAAAATGTCGCATCCAGAAAATTTCCCCCTCAGGCGGCCGTTTTCGCCGACTTCGCCTTGATCTTTTCCCCTGCTTCGGGGTAGAACGCTAAGAAATAAGTCCCGCATGCGACCGTTTGGCCGATTAATGAGGGGACGCGCATCCTTTAGCCGTTCGAGAAAAGGGAGGTTTCCATGCGTTTCTCGCAACTAACCGATTTCCCTTATAGTTTAAAAGGCATCGTCGCTTTCGGCCCGCAAGGCGTGAAGATCCTCGATGAGGCGCGCTTCCGAAAGGAATGCGCCGAGCCGCTGATCTACGCCGCCGTCTTTTCGCCACAGGAAGAGGTGCGCGAGACGGCGCGCTGGATTCTCTGGGAGGGCGCCCACGAACTGGGCGTCGTCTCGGCCTCGATCCACGATCTGTACGCGGCGCGCGGCCGCGATGAATACAATAGTGTCTGCGTCCCGGCGGTGAACATCCGGGCGCTGACCTACGATTCCGCCCGGGCGCTGTTCCGGGCCGCGAAGGCGCTGGACGCCGGACCGTTCATTTTCGAAATCGCCAAGAGCGAGATCGGCTACACCTTCCAGAAGCCCGCCGAGTACACGACGGCCGTGCTTGCGGCGGCGCTGGCGGAGGGCCATCAAGGGCCGGTGTTCGTCCAGGGCGACCATTTTCAGGTGGCGCAGAAAAACTACGCCGCCGATCCGACGAAGGAAGTGGAATCGGTGAAGACGCTGATTCGCGAGGCGCTGGCGGCCGGTTTCTACAACATCGACCTCGACACCTCGACGCTCGTCGATCTCTCCAAATCGACCGTTCCCGAGCAGCAAAAGCTCAATTACGAAGTGGCGGCGGAACTCACGGCGTTTATCCGCGATCACGAACCGAGCGGCGTGACGGTTTCCGTGGGCGGGGAAATCGGCGAGGTGGGCGGCAAGAATTCCACGGTGGAGGAGTTGGAAGCCTACCTCGACGGCTATCTCGCCGTGCTCGCCAAACGTCGGCCGAACAGCATCGGCATCAGCAAAATTTCGGTGCAGACGGGGACGAGCCACGGCGGCGTGCCGCTTCCCGACGGCAGCGTCGCTCAGGTGGCGCTCGATTTCGGCGTGCTCGACGTGCTCGGGCGGGTGTCGCGGTCGAAGTACAAAATCTCGGGGACGGTGCAGCACGGCGCATCCACCCTGCCCGACGAGGCGTTCAACCACTTCCGCCACACCCAGGCCGTCGAGGTGCATCTCGCCACCGGCTTCCAGAACCTCGTCTACGACCATCCGAAGTTCCCCGCCGAACTGAAAGAGCGCGTGTACGCCTGGCTGCAAGTCAACTGCGCCAAGGAACGAAAACCCGGAAAAACCGAGGAGCAGTTTTTATACAGCACGCGCAAGAAGGGCTTCGGGCCTTACAAATGGGAGACCTGGACGATGGAAGCGGACGCGAAGGCGGCGATCATGGCCGCCCTGGAGGCCAAGTTCCGTTTCCTCTTCGATCAGCTTGGATTGAAGGACACACGCGGGCTCCTGGCCAAACACGTCAAAGCACCCCGCATCCGCCGGCCGGCCCCGGAGAAATTCGGCGCGCTCTTGGCCAATCCGAACGTCTTCGGCGCGCAGCACGGCGCGGAGGAAGACGCCCCGGGAGCGGACTGAGCCCTCGCTCGTTTGGCGAGCGCCCTCTGCTAAGGCTCTTGTTCGGGAGACGTTTCTTCGGCTTCCGGCTCTGCCGGCTCGTCCTTGCCGGCCGCTTTCATTCGTTCGACGAACTCCGCCAGACGCCGGCGATTGTCGTCGGAAAGCTGCACGAACTGCAACCCCACCCCGGGCGACAAATCGAGCTTCTGCGCCGTCACCGCTTGCAGGAGATGGACGACGCGGGCCGTGGCCCAGACCGGTTCCGTCTCGGGCAAATCGATGCGCACGGTGAGCCGGTCGTCGCGGAACGGCGGCGGCGCTTCCTCCAGCTTTAGAAACACCCCCTCTGGCGAAAGATTGACCGTGGTGGCGGTTTTCGGCACAGGGGAACCGTCCAAGAGCGCCGGCAGCTCCACGAAGACGCGCGGCACGTCCTGGCGACGATTGGCGTCGTAACGGACCAGATGCATCAGCCGCTCGTGCTCCGGATCGATGGCGAGAAGGCGCAGGCCGTAGCGGAAGAGCCCCAACCCCATTTTTTCGCCCACCAGGGGCCGCCACCAACGCACCTCGGAGAGATAATGGAAGCGCTCTCCCTCCGGCGTCAGGACGCGGACCGACAGTTCGTCGCGCATCTCGAAGCGGCAACGGGCGCGCACTTCCATGCCTTCATCGGAGAGATTCGCAAGAAAACCCTCCGCGCGCTCGCCGTCGTGACGCAGGATGACTTCGAAACGCTTCTCGTAACGTTGCCCCGACCGCCGATTGTCCATGCCCGCTCCTTTCCCTACACCGATCAGGGTTTAGCGCAGATCGCCGGCGCAAGCAAGCCGAAGCGCGCGAAAACCGTCTCCGAGCCGTCGGGAGCCTGACTTGCCCCCAGTTTTGATTTTTTCTTCGTGGATGGTGGGCGCCATAGTTTTACGCCCTCGGAGAGGGCGGAAAGCTGTGCCCAACGGCCTTTGGGGCACAGCCTCCCGGCCCTACGGGCCGTGAGACTATGGCACACCAAGAATCCCTGCGAATGTCAAACTCGAATTATTGCAAACTGGGGACGACTCAGGTCGGGAACGCCGCTATTCCGTTTCGGAAAAAAAACCGCCCGGAAAAAGCTTGCCAAGGTTGGGGAGTTGTGATAGCTATTCCCCTCGCTCCGCGCTGGCGGGGCTGAAACCACATCGGCCGAAGTGGCGGAACTGGTAGACGCGCTAGGTTCAGGGTCTAGTGCCCGCAAGGGTGTGGGGGTTCGAGTCCCCCCTTCGGCACCAGGGAAAGATAAAGCGGTTGGACTGACAGTCCAACCGCTTTCTTGTGATAGGCCGCGTTTCTCTCTTCTTTGCATCAACTACTGCACTACAACATCTCGACAGAAGCGATAATTCCGGGTGAATTCCAATCGAAATACCGGAAATATAGCGTCCACCTCACCGCTTTCCCTTGCAAAGCTTCTACCATGTGGTGTAATGTAGGCCCACAACTGGTCAACTGACAGGGCGTACAGACCAGTACGGGCTTAAGTCGGGGGTGAGCATGGCGCAAGAACCGACGAAGCGAGGGGAAATCATTCTGGTCGATGACGAGGACCTGATTCTCAAGCTGGGCCGCAAGGTTTTGGAACAGCTTGGCTATGTTGTCCACCAGACCGACGACACCACGCTCGCGCTCGATACCCTCCGA
Source organism: Myxococcales bacterium (assembly GCA_003598065.1). GTDB lineage: Bacteria > Myxococcota_A > SURF-8 > SURF-8 > SURF-8 > SURF-8. Next base: position 6,190 of record QZKR01000153.1, read on the forward strand.
AGAAGAATAGACAACGTCTCCTTGGCCATCCTCGACGTGGTCATGCCGGGGATCGAAGGATCCGACCTCGCCACCCTCATGCGCCGCATCAAACCCGATTTGAAGATCCTGTTTTCCTCGGGATACGGGATCACGGACGAAATTCAACGGCAGATGAGGGCCGGCAACACGGATTTTATCGCCAAACCCTTCACCCGCGAGGACATCGTCGCCAAGGTGTCGAAACTGTTGAGCGAGTGACGATTCCCACCCCGCCTTCTGCGATTTGTTGCGAGAGGACAAAATGAAGACAAGTCGTTGCACGTTGGTTGTGATGGTGCTGATCCTGATCGCGCCGATCGTTTCGGCGACGGTCCTGTGGAAAATGAGCGTGGACGACCTCGCCCGCGCCGCCGAAAGCGTCGTGCGCGGCGAGGTGACGGACGTCCGGACGGACAAGGATCAGCAGTCCGGGCGCATTTACACTTACAACGCGATCCAGGTGCGCGAATGGATCAAGGGCAAGACGCCCGAAACGATCGTCCTGCGCCAGATCGGCGGCGCTTACGACGGTCTGGAGATGCGCATCCCCGGCACGCCGCGGCTCGCCAAGGGCGACGACGTCGTGCTGTTTCTCAAGAGCGACGGCCAATATCACTTCCTGCGCGGCATGGGCCAGGGGCTCTTCGCCGTGACAGCCGAAAACGGCGTCGAAACCGCCGTTCAGAAGCTGGAAGGCGCAGCCGTCCTCGCTCCCGACGCGGCAGGCAAGCAAGCCGTCCAGGAGGGCCAGCCGCTCAAGCTGCCGCTCGCCGAGCTTAAAGCCAAGATCCGCGCCGCGCTCGACTCCTCCCGCTGAAATGGAACGCGCCATGACTCGTCACCTCTTCGCCCTCGCAGCCGTTGCGGCGATCGTCGGCGCGGCCGGCCATGCCTGGGCCTACTCGACGATCAGGACCGACTCCGGCCAGGAGTTGCACTGGGGCGTCGAACAAATACCCGTCAATTTCTATCTCGATCAGGACGGCGCGCCTAACGTCTCCTTCGACGCCCTGCAAGTCGCCGTGCAGGCGGCCTTCGCCGCCTGGGGCAACGTCGATTGCTCGATCCTGGGTTTCAAGGACGGCGGCGTGGTGGACGTCGGCCCGGCCGACGTGGCGACGACGAACGGCTACGACAAGAAAAACGTCGTCATCTGGATCGAGGAGAACCAGTGGGAGAACGAATGGACCGACGCCTTCATGATTACGGTGCCGGTCTTCGATACGCGCACGGCCAAAATTCTCGACGCCGACATTCTCGGCAACAAAACGTTCGACTGGTCGGCGGGCGCCGAAGGCCAGGTCGGCAAAGCGGATGCGCAGAACATCGTCACCCATGAAGTGGGCCATCTGCTGGGCCTGGATCACTCCCCGTATCTCGACGCGACGATGTATTATTCGGCCCTGGAGGGCGAAACATACAAGCGCACCCTCGCCGCCGACGACATCCAAGGCCTCTGCCATCTTTATCCCAACCCCGGCAAAAACGGTTTCCCCTGCGCCGGCGACGCCGATTGCGACGCGGACAATCGCTGCCTCGAACACGAGGCGTCGGGCGGAACGATCTGCTCCACGCCCTGCGAATGCGATCCCGACTGCCCGGCCGCTTTCGAATGCCAGCAACGTCAATGCCTGCCGCCGGAAGCGGAGGTCGGAGGCATCGGGTCGCATTGCGGTCAGACCATGCCCTGCGGCTCCGACGATCTGATCTGCGTTTCGGACGTCTGCACGAAGTACTGCACAAGCGTGATGGACTGCCCGCGCGGCTGGGCCTGCCGACCCCTGGTCGGCGGCGACAGCGCCTGCTATCCCGCCAATCCGGACGATCTGAACCCCGAAGACGATCCGGGCTCGGATGTGGCGATCATCAGCTTCGGCGCCGAGCCGGAATCGCCCGTGTCGATCGGCGAGCAGGTGACGCTTTCCGTCGCCGCCGCAGGCGGCGAATCGCTGCTGTATCGCTTTTCCGCGCGCGAAGCGGGAGGGGAATGGACCTACCTGAAAGACTACTCCATCCTCAACGTCTCCCACTGGATTCCGGAAACGGTGGGCAGTTTCGAAATCAAAGCCGAAGTGAAGGACGAAAACTCCGACGAATGCGCCGACGCCGAATCGATCGTGCCGTTCAACGTCACCCAGGGCGGAGAGGACGGCGACTCTCCTTCTGTCGATGGCGATGAAACCATCGTAACGGACGATGACGGCGGGTCGTCGGGCTGTCAGGGAGCGACGCCGGGAAATCCGCTTGTCGCGCTTTGCGCTCTGACGCTCGCCCTCGCCGCGTTGCGGGCGCGTTTCTTCTAGCACGTCGCACTCAACGAATGCGCGCCAAACCCGCCGAGGTTCTAGCCCTCTTCGACGACGACCATGTGGAGTGGCGTTATCGCGACTTGGCCCGTACTTTCGACGTCTCCGCCAGCGAGCGGCGGGAATTCAAAAGCCTTCTCGCCTCGCTGGTGCATACAGACGCCCTGCGTTTGCGGCAAGGCAAGTGGTACCGCAAGGGCGCAGGCGCGTTGCGCGCGCCATCGGCCGCTTCCCATCTCTCGCCGGCGAAGCGGCGCAAGATCCTCGTGGATGCGCTATTCGCCGGCGCCGAGTGGCCGACGCGTTTCTCCGACGGCGCGATCGCCGAGGCGCTGTCCATCGAGCAGACGATCAACGCCGCTCCCGAAGGGGCGGCGGACCTGACGGCGATTCCTTTCGTCACCATCGATCCCGCGGACGCCAAGGATTTCGACGACGCCGTGGCCGCCGAGGACCGACCGGACGCGGACGGCGTGCGGTTGTGGGTGGCGATCGCCGACGTGTCGCGCTACGTGCCGAAGCGCGGCGCGATCGACCGCGACGCGCTGGACCGGACGACGAGCGTCTACGTCCCCGGCGGCGTCGAGCCGATGCTGCCGCACGAGCTGTCCAGCGGCATTTGCTCTCTCAAGCCAAACGAAAACCGGATGGCCCTCGCCGCCCGGCTCGACTACACGCCGCGCGGCAGGCTGGAGGCGACGGCTTTCGTCAACGGCCTGATGCGCAGCCGCAACAGGCTTTCCTATCCCGAAGCTCAGGATGTTCTCGACGGCAAGCGGACGCTCGCGCCGGAAGTTATGGCCTCCTTCGCGCGGATGGAAAACTTGTTCCGTATCCTGCTCGCCAAGCGTCTGCGGCGCGGCTCGCTAGATCTCGACGTTCCCGAAGCGAAGGTGGAGATCGGCGACGACGGCGGGGTCGCCGCCATCGAGAAGGCCCCGCGCTTCCAGACGCACCGGCTGATCGAGGAGTTCATGCTCGCCGCCAACGAGGCGGTGGCCGAAACGCTCGCCCGCCGACACTGGCCGTGCCTCTACCGCATCCACGAAGCGCCGGACGAGGACAAGATGACGGCCTTCGGCAAACTGGCCAACGCCTTCGGCCACGCCGCGCCGTCGGGCCCGCACGTCACGGGGCTTTCGCTCAACCAGTTTCTGCGCGCCATCGCCGAGAGCGAGGAGCGGGATTACCTCAACATGCTCCTCTTGCGCTCGCTCAAGCAGGCCGCTTACTCCACGAACAATCGCGGCCATTTCGGCCTGGCCTTGAAGCGTTACTGTCACTTCACCTCGCCGATCCGCCGCTACCCCGACCTGGAAGTGCATCGCCAGCTTAAGGCGCTCCTGAACACGCCGGAAAGCGCGCCGCCGGCGCGCGCCCCGGGACTCGCCGAGATCGCCTCGCACTGCTCGGACAACGAGCGGCGGGCGATGGAGATCGAGCGCAAGGCCGTATCCATCGCCCAGGCCGAGTTCATGGCCGACAAGCTCGGCGAACAATACGACGCCCGCATCTCCGGCGTGACGCACTTCGGCTTCTTCGTCCAGGTGGATTCGCCCTTCGTGGAGGGGCTCGTCGGCATGAGCCAGTTGCGCGACGATTACTACCAGTTCGACGAGCGGCTCCATACGCTGTTCGGCGAGCGGACGCGCCGCATCTTCCGCCTGGGCGACCGGGTCGTCGTGCGGCTCGCGAAAGTGGACACGGCGCGCGCCTTCATCGATTTCGACCTGATCGACCACACGCCGAGCCAGCCCGTGCGCGACATCGGACCGCAGGAACCGCGCCAGCCGACGCGCCCCCACCGCCGTCTCGCCGTGCGTCGCCGCAAGCCGTTCAAGAGCCGCAGCGGCAAGGGAGGCGGCAAGGGACGGCGCGGCCGCCGCTGATCCCGACGCCAACCGCAGGAGGAGCCATGACGACGTCCCTTCTCGATCTCCGCTCCGACACCGTCACCCAGCCCACGCCCGCCATGCGCGAAGCGATGTTCGCCTGCGAAGTGGGCGACGACGTCGTGGGCGAGGACCCGACGATCAACGCCCTGGAGGCCTACGCCGCCGAACGGCTCGGCAAGCCGGCGGCGCTGTTCACGCCCTCCGGCACCTTCGCCAACCAGTGCGCCATCCTCGCGCACACGCAGAGCGGCAACGAGATCGTCGTTTCCGAGGACGCCCACATCGTCCAGCACGAGGCCGGCGCGGCGGCGCTGTTGAGCCGCGTTCAGCTGCGCGTCGTCGCGCCGCAGAACGGCCGCCATCTGACGGCCGGCGACATCCGCCCCCGCCTGCGCGTCGGCGACGACATCCATTATCCGCAGACCGGCCTGATCTGCCTGGAGCAGGCCACGGCCTCGGGCCGCTTGTACTCGCTGGCCGCGCTGGAGGAAATCCGCGCCCTGGCCACGGCGCACGGCGTTCCCATCCACATCGACGGCGCCCGCTTCTTCAACGCCGCGACGGCGCTGGGCAAGGACGTGAAGGAAATGGCGCGTCACGCCGACTCGGTGAGCATCTGTCTCTCCAAGGGGCTGTGCGCGCCGGTGGGCTCGCTCGTGGTCGGCGCGAAAGCGTTCGTCGATCGGGCGCGGCGGATGCGCAAGATCATGGGCGGCGGCATGCGGCAAGCCGGTTTTCTCGCCGCCGCCGGGCTCGTCGCCTTAAAAGAGATGACGGCGCGGCTTGCCGAGGATCATGCCAACGCCAAGCTCTTCGGCGTTCTGGCCGCCGAAATTTCAGGCGTCGAACTCGCGCGCGAGCCGGAAATCGACATGGTGTTTCTGCGCCTGCCCGTACGCGCCGGCGAAGAGGCGGCGTTTCTCGCCCGCCTGAAAGATCGCGGCGTGCTCACCTATCCGCCCGAAGCCGGCGAATGGCGCTTCGTCTTCCATCATCCCTACACGGCCGAAAACGCACGCCATGCCGTCGAGGCGCTCAAGGCATCTTTGTAGCGACTGTTATCGGCGTCAAGCGAATTTAGGGTTCCAGACGTCATTGTTTTTCATCATCGTGTTCATGACGACCAGCAGTTTTCGCATGGAAGCGACGACGGCCGTCATTTTCGGTTTCCCGGTTTGAATGAGTCTCTGATAATAACGGCGAATAACGGGGTTGTGTTGAATCGCCACCAGCGTCGGCATGTACAATTGCGTCCGAAGTTCGCGCCGCCCGCCGCCGGTCATCCGCTTCCCTTTAAACACTCCGCTGTCGCGGTTGATCGGCGCGACGCCGAGCAGCGCGGCGATCTGGCGGCGGTTGTACTCGCCGAGTTCGGGCAGTTCGGCCACGAGGGTCCGAGCGGTCAGCGGGCCGATTCCCGGCACGCTGGAGAGGCGCGCGGTTTTGTCGCGCAGGGTTTCGTCCGCTTCGATCATCTCTTCGAGAGCCGTTTCGACCTTGGCGATTTCCTTGTCCAGCGTCTTGACGACGGCTTTCAGGCTGCCGGCGATCAGCCTGTCGTCGGCGTGGTCCATGCGATTCTTCTCCGCCGTGCGCATCTCCATGAGCTGGCGGCGGCGAGCGGTCAGAGCCTTTCGCCGCAAACCTTCGGGGGAGATGGGCGGCGTCGGCCGCGGGTCGAGCATGCCGGCGAAGCGGGCAATGATGGCGGCGTCGATCTTGTCCGTTTTGGCCATCCGCCCGGTGGCGCGCGCGAAATCGCGGACGCGCCGGGGATTGACGACGGCGACCGGCAGGCCGTGCTCGTGAAGATAACGGGCCAGGCGGGCTTCGTAGCCGCCGGTGGCTTCCATGACGATCCGCTCCGGCTTCAAGCGCCGCATGGCGCGCACCGCCTGACGCATCCCGGCGGACGTGTAGTCGTAGCGGCCGAGAGAATCGCCGGAAAAGGCGGCCACATCGAAAACGCTCTTGCTCACATCGATTCCGATCGTTTCGGTCATGTTCACCCTCCCTTGCCAATGCGGGCTCATTTGCTACAATGGCCCCAGCGACTGTTCGGGCTTCCCGACAAGATGGGCGGCGGATCCGGCTACTGGCGGGCTCCAAGGCCCCAGGATGGGACGATCTCGCCGCCCGACGGCATCCCGGCTCCGACCGGGATGCCGTCGCATCATACCTTACGCATCGGTGAACAATCGCTTGGAAGGGATAATACAAGGATGGGCATTTGTCATGCCCATCATTCCCCCAGCGATGGGCAAAGCAATTGCCCATCCTACGCCTCATCTATCCGCCCGAGGCCGGCGAATGGCGCTTCGTCTTCCATCACCCCTACACGGCCGACGACACACGCCATGCCGTCGAGGCGCTCAAGGCATCTTTGTAGGATGGGCATTTGTCATGCCCATCATTCCCCCAGCGATGGGCAAAGCAATTGCCCATCCTACGCCTCGTTGCCAGGTTAAATGATACTGGCTCTAAGCCGTCTCGAACGGATCGTAGATCGTGACGAAGGGATCGACTTTTCGCAGATAAACCTTGTCGATGAAGTTGGTGAAAAGCCGCACCGTGCCCATGTCGCGCGCCTGCGAGCGATGCGGGCGCGTGAACTCGGCCATGACGCGCCGGCAATCCCAGCCGTTGAGGCAGGGCGCCGTGGCGTCCCAGGTCTCCGTCACCGGCCCCGGATCGCCGCCGGCGAAAACCGTATAGGGCCAGTAGCGGTTCAAGCCGAAATACAAGTGCGACACGCGATGCGGAAATCCGGGAACGGCGGCCTGCGGATCGGCGGCGAGCCGCGCGCCGGCCATGGCGAAGCGCGAGGCGAGCTGGTGCTCGGGGTGGCCGGTGAAACCGTGCGTGGGCTCGAAGGTGAAGACGACGTCGGGGCGGAAGCGGCGCATCGCCTCGGCGATCAGCGCCGCCGGGTCGCGCTCGGCGGCCCAGATCCGCGCCAGTTCGTGGCGCTTGGGAAAACTTTCGACAGGCAGGGGCGCGTTGTAGAAGCGCTCGTGCTGCAACTCGGCGCGGTATAGCGCGGCGACGCGGCGTATCTCTTCGCCGCGGACGGTCGGCAGATCGGGCAGGCAACCTTCCGGCCGGCAGCATTCGCCGCCGTCGCCGTGCGTCAGCACGAGAAAGTAAAGCGGACACTGGTAAGCGAGTCCCGCCTTGGCCAAAAGCGCGCCCAGCATCGACTCGTCGTCCGGGTGGGCCGCCACCCACATCACGCGCGGTCCGCCGAATAGAATCGTATCGACGGATTCGCCCGTCGGCCTGACGCGCGGAGAGGCGCAGCCGGTCACGAAGGCCGTCGGACCGAGCGCCGCCGCTCCGGCCAGCATCGTGGACCATTTCAGGAATTCTCGTCGCTGCATCGCTAGCCTCGCTCACCCGGATGTTTTTCAAGATATAGCGATCTCCCAACGGTTGCGCCAGTGCTTTTTCCAATCAACCGCAAAGATAATTCTCGACGTTTCAGCCAGCGACGCGCGGCGGTTGACAGCCTGCGCCCGTCGGGACTATGATGCGCCCGGCGGTTGGCGGGAAGCCGTTCGCCGCCGAACGATGCGCCTATAGCTCAGCTGGATAGAGTACCGGGCTTCGAACCCGGTGGTCGTAGGTTCGAATCCTACTGGGCGCACCAGAAAACGAAAAGGCTCCGCCTCCGATGGACGGAGCTTTTTTTCTTCTCTCACTTACCTTCCGGCACGATCAGCCCGGAATAAAGGTTCATGTAGTACGGCAGCAGGAAGAAGGTGGGGGCTTTCCAGGAATTCCCCGCTCCCCCGCCGGAGATGTCCCTGGGGGTGCCGTTCCACCACATCGTCTTGATCTCGTCGTAAGGCAGCCGGAATTCCCCTTGCTCGCTGTTGTTGCGGGCCGGCAGGATTTTCCCGAAATCCTTCCGGTAACGATTGTCCACCAGCCACTCGCGCACGTCGTCCGGAAGCTCGCGCAGGGTGTTGCGGGAGTTGTTCACGTCTTCCTGGGTAAGCGCCCCGCCCGACAGGGCCATCACCGCCGTCCACCAGGGGTTGTGCTCTATTCGCTCCCAGTCGTAAAGAAACTCCAGCCCCTTGACCCACTGTTGGCGGCGCGCCTCGTTCGGCTCGTAGCGGATCAACGTCGTGTAGGCCAGCATCGCCAGCTCGTGGTCGGAATGGTTGGCGATCGCCGTGCCGGTGATGGTCAGCGTGTCCTCGTTGGGCATGGCCACTTCGTCGTAGCGGTATTCCTCGATCAACATGTCGTAAGCGTCATAGAAATAGGTGTCGCCGGTCATGTGCCACGCCGCCAAGAGGTGCCCAAGGATTTCCAGCGAATTCAGCCAGCCGCCGCCGTAATAGGCTTCGCCGCAGGCCGCGATGTCGTAGCCGTTCTTCAGGCATTCGGTAAGACCATCGACGGCGATGGCGAGCGATTCGGGATTCCAGACGCCGAAGGATGTGCGCTGGCCGTCGAGGTCGATCAGCAGAAAACCGCCCTCGACGATGTAGCGCGCCAGCGCGGCGGCATGCTCGGCCACGGCGGCGCGTTCCTCGCCCGTCTTGGCGCACAGATCGTAAAACACCGGGTAACCGAAGAAATGCCCGGTGGTTTCGTCCGAGGAGGTGTCGCTCTTCCAGTAGTAGCTGCGTTCATCCACAGTGACTTGATGCCAGTTGCCCTGCGTCGCCTTGCTCTCGTACACCGGCCCCTCGTCGTCGCGGACGATCGAGCGCGACACGAAGCCCCGCTGCATGCCCTTCTCCTGGAAGCTGACGGCGGGGATGTCGATCAGCTTGAACATGTTGTCCATGCCCTTGCGCGCGTACTGGTAATACTTCTCGTCGCCGGTCAACGCATAGGCGAAGCACCAGCCGCCGATCATCATCTGGGTCCACAGTCCGTCATTGTCGTTATCGCTCTTGGACATCGTCGAGGGATCGTCCCATGGCGTGGCGACCCAGCCCTCGGCGGCGAAGAATCCATCCATCCGCCAGTAGTTCGGCGCCAGGGCGTCGAAGACCGGCTCCTTATCGACCAGGGTGCGCGTCTGCCGGTAGATGCGCGTCACGCCCTGCGCCCCGCCGGCCCAGACCACCGGCCCGTCGGCCAGCGCCACGGCCGGGACGCGATTGTCCAGAACCCAGCGCATCGACGAATAGTGATCGACCTTCGAAAAGTCGTGCGGGACCAGCGTGGCCCCGATCGCATGGCCGATCAGAATGTGCGTCGCGTTGCAGTCCACCACGAGGTTGTCGTCCGTGGGAAGCGCGCCGACGCCGGCCGTCTTGAGGATCTTCTCGGCTCCCTGATGCACGGCGATGCCACTTTGCGTCGCCACGACCAGCCGGTCGCCGCAGGACGCCACGGCGCGGGCGTCGTCGTCCGGCAGGTCGCCGTTCTCCGCCGTAAGGTTCCCCTCCATCCCTTCCGCGCCGGCGATGAACACGCCGCGACCTCCCACCGCCGCATAAACCTTCCCGTCGGAGTGAACCACGATGTCGCGGGCGAAAAGGAGCGAATCCATAAGCACCAAAGGCTGCCATTCATCGCCCTGCCATTCCCAGATGCCGTCAACGGCGCCGATGACGAGCCTCCCTCCGCCGGCGGCGACGGCCGTGATTTCCGGACCGTCGAAGGGCAGGCTCTGGCTCTGCTGATCGGTGAGGCTCACCAGAACCACGCGATCCGGAAAGGCCACGGGAATTTTGCCGTCAAAGAAATTCCGCGCGATGTCCACCACGCCGGCGTAGGGCGGCGTCTCTTCCTCGGCAGCCTCGTCGTCCGCGTCGCCACCCTCGCCTTCGCCGGCAGGAGATGCTTCGAGCAGAACAAAAGCGACATCGCCCGGAGCCTTGGCGTAAAGGCCGGTCGGCGCGCCGGCGAAAACCGTCCCCTCAATCACCGCCAGGGCGCGGACATCGAGGTCGGGGAGCTGCGCGGGAGTGCGGAAGTATTCCGTGAATTCCTGCTCGTAAGGCTCATCGAGAACGGGGTACGTGGGCTGGCGGTTCTCGAAGATGAAGGTATGGTCGGGGTACGCCGGCTCGTCTTCGGCTTCCCCTTCCCCGTCTCCATCGGCTTCCTCTTCCTCCTCTCCCGGCGCATCGAGGTCGCTATCCGCGTCGCCGTCCGTCTCGGAGGGCTCCGACGAACTATCGGAACAGGCTGTCCAGAACGAGGCGAAAAACACCAAAAACAGAAGACAGAAAAGGCGCCCGTTGCGGTGGTTCCACGACATTGTTGTCTCCTTAGCGGCAGGTTTTTCCTTACGCTTGGGTTAACATAGCTGCTTTTCGTTGTTTTTTCCAGTGGGGCTTTGGGTTCGGTCAGCGTTCGAAATACGGCCGGGTCTGCTTGACCGCCAGGCGGCGGTCTCCCTGGTTCAACTTGAATTCGATGTCCAGCGCCAGGTCGTAGGCGCTTTGGTTGTATAGAATGGAGAAACGCTGCTGAATCTGCTGGGCCGCCTGATACAAACTCAGAATTTCGGGTTCAGTCATGACGGGGACATCCGGCGAGAGCGACGAATAGCGCGTGCGGATGATCTCCACGCCGTTGCCGGTGGGTACCAAGCTGAAGATCTCCGGCAACGCGCCGTTCACCGGATTGGTGACGGAGGTTTCCCCCATTTGCACGTTGACGTAAAATCCGTAAACCGCCGGATCGGCCAGATTGCGCGTAATCAGCACGCCGTTGGCCGCCTCGTCGCCGTAAGCCGGATGTACGGCGACGCCCATTTTCACCGCCTGATGATCGATGGCCCAGAAACTCCGCTCCTCGAACGCCCGCCAGTTCCACACGCTGGACCACACCTTGCGGATGCGCGACGAGGGCGGATCGCCGCTTCCGACCGCCGCCGAAATGGACGTATAAAGCCCCGCGCCGCTGAAGTTGGACAGATCCTCCGCATTGGTGGACGAGCGCAGGCGAACGTCGATCGCGCCGAATTTGTTCTCCGCCAGGCCGTCCAGTTGCGCCGCGAAAGCGGCGTCCACCGGGATGTGGTGGATCAGATACCGCAGCCCGTCCAGCGCCGCCTCGCGGTATTCGGTGTCCGTGCGGAACGTCGCGTCGGCGAGCAGGTCATTGATGTACGTCGCCAGCGTGCGGCCCGCTCCTTCGGCGCGGCAATACGCTTTCACCCGATCGCAAATGGCCGCCTGTCGCTCTTCGTCCAGGCAGTCGTCGCGGGCGTCGTCACACAAGCCGTCCGAAACCAAGGCCGTCCGCAAGAACCGGTCGTAATAGTAAAACGGCACGGCGAAGCCGTCCGGGGCCGCTTCGGGCAGGAGGGTGTGCAGTTCGGCGAGATTGGCCGCCTTCACGCCGACAGCGATGCTGTCGTTGAAACCGATCTCAGCGAACGGCAGTAGGCCGGTCCGCTCCAGGTCGGCTTCCGGTACGAACGGCTCGTCCGGAATCAGGCCAGCCCAAAAGGCTTCGGCCTCCTCTTGCGTGGCCGGCTGTACGCTGAAACCGCCCTCGTTCACCTCGAAGCGCACCAACGAACCGATCAATGGTTGAATGCGCGGATCGGTGGAAGCGCCGATGAGCGCGAGGTTGGGCGTTCCGCGCGAGCGGGCGGCCACGTTGACATGGGCCAGCGGGGTTTGCAGCTCCTCGGTGATCGTGCCGCCCAAGAGCGGCGCCTCGTTCGGCAGCCGGATCAAGAGGGCGATGTCTTTGTAGGAGACGGGAGCGTTTTCCACCTCCCCCGCCTGAAACAGCCGCAACACGCCGTAGGCGACGCCTTTGTTGAGCAACTGCATCTTCACGTCGCCGTAAAGCTCTTCCCGAAGCAGCCACAGCGCGCCCGCGGCGCGGAAGGAAGCCTCGTCCTCGACGAGATCATCCTGGTGAGATTCCGTCGGCGGCAAGTAGAACAGCCGCTCCGAATTTCCCTGCCAAGCAATGAAACTCATGCGCTCTTCCAGCAGTCGGTAAGCGGTCAATGCCTGTTGCGGATTCAGATCGTCGCTGGGGAAAAACTCGACGGTGAACGGACCGTCGGCCACGCCGCCAAGCGCCTGGCTGGGTACCTTGATGTCTGAGTAGACGATGACGCTGCCCGCCATCGCCGTGCGGGACTCGCCGTGGTAGGTCTGCCGCTCGTATTCCTGCTGGGACAGCGGTTTGCCGAGCACGCCGCGCACGAAGTTGTAATGCAGGGGATGCCGCTTGGTGTTCTGGAAATAGACGTTCGGCTCGGAGTCGAGATTTTCCAGGTAAAACTTGACGGCGTAGGACGCGCCCATCTCCCCGGGGATGAGGACGGCCATCGCCAGAAAATCGTCCCTGCCCGTGTCGGCGGCAAAACCGGTCCGGTAATCGTCGTTGGCTTCGAAAGCGTCCAGCGCCGACAGGCTCACCTCCACATGGCCGCAACGAATTCCGTCGCCATCCTGGCCGTCATAGGCAACCGTTTTCTCGGCGGAAGCGGTGCGAAACCCGCGAGCCTTGACAACGATCGCCAGCGATTCGGGATCGTCGCTCAGCCGCAAGCCGGAGTCCGTGCAATCCAGTTCAGCGGGCGATTCGCTCTCTTCCCCGCAAACCGTCTGGAGGATTTTCCCATCGGGAAGGCGAAGCGTGGCTTGAAAAACCGGCGGCGTGGCGCCCTGCGCATCGACGATAGAAATACTCACGCCGCCCGAGGCGCACGACTCCCCATCCAAATCCCCGTCCGTTGCATCCTCATCCGTCCTATCGTTTTGGCCGGAAGATTCCGAGCAACCGGCCAAGCCGCACAAACAGGCGATCAGGCAGGCGACGGAACATGCCGCCAGCAGATTACATACCAGCCTGCGCAGCGGCGCTTCACTCAATATAATTTTCCTCCCCGCCGCAGGGAAGCAGCGGATAGTCCTCATGTCCTTCCTGGGCAGTCCAGGGGTCGAGGAACTCCGGCGCCGAGCCGTCGGGCAACACCATCACGCAGATGGCGGTCAGGAGCGGCGGACCGGACCCGGCGTCGCGCTCGCAGCCGTCCTGGGCGATGCTCTCGGAAACCATCGGTTCGCATTCCGTTCCTTCGGCGCAGACCAGCAGGCAGTCGGGGCCGGCGCAGGCGCGATAGCCCCAGCCGATGGACGAATGCCAGAGCATGTATTTGCCGCCGCCCGCTTCCCACTTGACGTAGTCGTTGTGATGACGCCCGCCCCAATCGTAAGCGCCTTCGATGGAAGAAACCGCGCCGCCTTCCTTGATCCAGGCCGCGACGGTTTCGTAAATCGGCGCGCCGAATTCGCAACCTACCGGATTCGACTGCAAGTAGAGTTCGACATCCAGCACGGAATTATTCACCCGGCAGATAATGTCCGCATCGCCGAAGTCGGTGGTGGACATCTCATCGACGCAGGTATAGCTGGCGGTTCTCGGCACACGGATGGGAAATTCCGTTAAATCCCCATCGGTCGCATCGCCATCGGTGACATCTCCATCGCTGGCGTCGCCATCGACGATATCACCATCGTTTGCATCTCCATCGCTGGCGTCGCCATCGGCGGCATCACCGTCCGTGGCGTCGCCATCGGTTCCATTATCGTCGTTCGAGCAGGCTGCCAGCGCCGGCAGCAACAGACACAGCACCAGCCAGGTAATTAGGCGCGGCATGGTCTTCTTCCTCCCCATTTATTTTTCAAGCCAAGACTTTCAGGCGTAAAAGCAACGATTCCGACCGTCTCTAATTGTTGAAAAATCCGTGCCAATCTCACGAGACGGCGAACTGACGTCATCATACTCACTCAGCGCTTGAGGATAAATAACAATATCGAAGACACAGCCTCGGGAGCACGCAAGCATTCCCTTCCTAGCCTTGGCAAGGGTCCTTGACAGCCGCTCCAATTCTGGCGCGACGGGCACAGGGATTGCCCCTGATCGGCCAAGATTGTCTGCGCTTCGCTGTTCGAACAAACATCGAAATAGCGCCAGGCTGCCTTTCGAAACGATGCCAAGTAGGTACTAAAATTTTTCATTTTTCGCTTATATGCCAGTTGATATTTTGTCATAACATAGCGTAATTTAAAGGTAATACTTATTATTATCAAGTCTAAGTGAGTACTTATTAGTACTCGAAATTTTGCCTGTGCGTTCATTTTTCAGTTGCCACGCTTCCGCCCCGATGGCAGAGTCGAACCATGAAACGGACCAAACTGGACATTTTCGCTTACACCGATTTCCGCCGCTTCCTGGAGGACCGGCTTGAGGAACTGCGCGCGGAAGACAAAAAATACTCGCGGCGCTACTTTGTCCAGAAGCTGGAACTGGCGAGCAGCAACTACCTCAAGCGCATCATCGACGGCTCGCGCAAGCTGAGCGATTCCCTCGCGCGGCGCGTGACGCAGGAAATCGGGCTCAACAAGGAAGAGACGCGCTTTTTCCAACAGCTCGTGCGCTACGGCCAGACCAACGACACCCAGTCGCGGACCGAGGCCCTGGAAGACCTTCGCCGCAACCGCCGTTTCGTCGATGTGCACCAACTCGAACTGAACCGCTTCGACTACTACGCCGACCCGTTGATGGTGGCGTTGCGGGAAATGGCGGATCTGCGCGACTTCCAGGAAGATCCGGGCTGGATCGCGGCGCGCCTGCCGTTCAACGCCGGCAAAAAACGCATCGCCGAGGCGATCGCGCGGCTCGTCGCCTCCGGACACCTTGCGCGCGGCGAAGACGGCCGTCTGGCGGCGGTCCACAAGCACCAGGACACCGGCGAACAGCTGGGGTCCATGACGCTGAGAACCTACCATCTGAAAATGCTCGAACGGGCCATGGCGTCGATGGAACTGCCCGTCGAACAGCGCCATTATCTCGGGCTCGCAATGTCCATCCCCGTCTCGGCCTACGACGCCATCGTCGAGGAAATGAAGCACTGCCGCGACCGGGTGCGCGCCATCGTTGACGCAGCCGAAGAAACGGAACGGGTCTACCATCTGGAGATGGCTTTCTTCCCTCTGACGATCGACCCGAAGAAGAAGTAGTCGTGAAGATAGGCGAAGGAGAGAAAATCATGTCGATCTTGAATAGATGGAAGCACGCCGCAAAGCGGATCGGCCTTTTGTCGCTGATTCTTGTGCTGGGGCCGGCCGCCTGCTCCGACGATCAGACGTTCGAGTTCGCCGGCGACGGCGACGCGGATCAGCAACTGATCCAATTGAAAGGAACAAGCTCCGGCGGCGGCAACGCCGTCATCGTTCTCGCTTTTTCGATGACGAACCATGTGCGGAACATGGATTGGAAAGCCATGAACATCCGATTGACTCACGCCTCTCTGCCGCAGAAACCTTCCTGCGGAGAGGAGAACGCGTTCCTCATGTCCGCCAGGCAGGGTCCCGTTCAACTCGACATGCTGCAGCCATCGCTTCAACGCCTGGAACTGCACATGCCTTCCGCCACGGAATACTGTTCCCTCGATTTCGCGATTTCCTCGTCGCCGGCAGGCTTCCATATCGAATCCGAAACGGAAGACGGCAAACGGCTGGCGGTGGATACGGACCTGAACCGCGTGCTCTCCTTCGTGACGCCAAACGGAGCCTTGCGGTTCGAAACCGGCGAGACCGATTCCTGGACGGCAGAGCTCGACGCCGCGAAAATGCTGGCCAGTCTCGACATCGGGGCGTTGCTTGCCGATTCGGAAGGCGTCATCCGGATCGACGCAAACCACAACCCGGACGCGCTGGCCGCGCTGTTGCCGGCGATCCTCTCGGCGTTCACGATTTACGGCGATACGAACGACAACGGCGTCGTGGATACCAACGAACGTCGCGAAGAAAACATCGTCGCCACCGTCCGCGCGTCGGGGCCCTGTCTTTCGAACAGCGATTGCCCGGAGAACACGATCTGCCTCGGCGGCGTATGTTCGAGCTTGGGATGCGCGGACAACGCTCAATGCGACGACGCCAACGAATGCACCTGGGACGCCTGCGACGCCGCCACGGGCGTCTGCGCCAACCTTCCGGCCGTGGAAGGGCAGCCCTGCCAGGGAGGGACGTGTCAGGACGGCGAATGTCTGATGCAGCCGATCTGCACTACGGACGCCGATTGCGAGGCGGGTTTCCATTGCGTGGCCGGCGTATGCGTATTTTCCGACGATCCCGATTGTTCGGGCGTGAATTGCGACGATGCGAATCCGTGCACCACGGACGACTGCGACGCCATGACGGGTATGTGCGTGCACGCGCCGTTGGCGAATGGAGCGGCCTGCCCGGGCGGCTTCTGCCAGGATGGAGTATGCGAAGCGGGGTGCGATCCGGTTTGCGAGCCTTATGAGATTTGCGCCAACGGTCTGTGCATCGACGAGAACGAGTACAACTGTCAGGCCAGCGGCGGCGAGTGCTTCACCGTTTCCGGCGTCGGCGACGGCTGCCCGGAGGGTTATATCTCCATCGAACCCGACCTGCCGGTCTGCGGCGAAGGCGAAGTCTGCTGCGTGGTCCAGGAATGCGTGGAATGCGCCGGTTTCGCGGGCGAGTACTGCCTGGCGGGCGAGCCCGTCGGCGACGGATGCAATGTCGCCCTGGGGGAGGACTTCAGCTTCGTAATCGAAGCCGACGAATCGTCATACTGCGGCTTCGTGATTCGCGCCGTCAATCCGACGACTGGCGAAGAGGCGATCGTTCCGTTGAACGGTTGCGATTTGAACGCTGCCCCCACCATTCTTCCCGTACCCCACTGCGAAGCGATGTGGTCCCAGGCGCAGGAACAGATCGATTTCGCTTGCCAGAATCCGAATTGCACCTTCGCTTTCGCGAAAGCCGCCTGCCAGACATCGCCGGAATGCGCCGTGAACGACGATTGCGACGCGGGCTATCTTTGCGTGAGCGGGATCTGTGTGTCTCCCGATTGCGGCAATTGCGACGACGGGAACGTGTGTACGGCAGACACCTGCGACGCCGGCACGGGAACCTGCCAGAGCGTCCCTCTGGCGGACGGGACAGCCTGCCCCGAGGGCGTCTGCCTGACCGGGAGCTGCGTGCCGGCGAAATGAGCTAAACCGCCGGCGGCCCCACTCTGATTAAGAGCCATACGTGAAAACGGCGCGGCATCTGCCGCGCCGTTTCGTTTTCCGCGAATCCTTCCGCTATTGGGTGATCTCGACGCGCAGAAGCTGCTGGCCGATGAACACGTAATCGCCGTGGACAAGTTCGTGTTCCTCGGCGATGCGAAAATAGGTGCCGTTCTTCGAGCCGTTGTCGGCGAGGAAGTACTTGTCGCCGCTTTTCGTGATCCGCGCGTGCTTGCCCGACATGAACGCGTCCTTGGGGAAGTTCAGGTCGCAGCCTTCTCGCCCGAGGGTGAAGGTCTCCTTGGCCGGATAGATGACCGGCCCCAGCCGGCCGTCTTCCAGGATGTGCGTCAACGCCAGGCTCGGACTGTCGTCGCCGGGACTGCCCAGAAACTTCGTTCCGTCGTCGGTTTCGCTGAGACTGTCCAGGCGCGGAAAGTCGTTCACCAGATTGGCGCGGAACAGTTGTTCGCCCAGGCGGAAGACGAGATCGTCCTTGATTTCGATGGGCGAGCGGATGCGCAAAAAGACGCCGTTCAAGCTCTTTTCGTCCGAGACGAAAAACTTGCCGCCGAAGTAGAAGAAGTTGGCGTGTTTCGGCGAGCAGAAGGGGTCCTCGGGGAAAAGAATGAAGCCCTCCGACCGGCCGGTGAAATGATCGGTGCTGTTGAGGTTGTAGGAGACGCCCTCCAGACCGCCGCCCTTGATGAGGATCAGCTTGGCTTTCCCTTTCTCCTGCATGGCGCCGAAAAACATCGTCTTGCCGACGCCGTCCTTGCCGCCCCCGTCGTATTTCGCGCCGCACTTGCTGCAGAAGAGCGCCTCGACGGGCATTTTAACGCCGCATTTGCCGCAGAGCTTCGTCGTCGGCGCCGGCGTCGGCGTGCCGTCCAGGGCGACCAGATCGTAGCCGCAGCTCATGCAGAACGTCGCTTCCGCCGGATTCTGCGCGTTGCAGTTCGGACAGGTTTTCATCCTGCTTCCTCCCGACCGGATCGATGCGAGGTGAAATCGACTTTCATTTTAGCCAACGGCGGCCCAACGTCAAGTTTAGGTCCCGCAAGCGTGCGAGGCTATTGAGAGAAATCGCCTTTGCCGTTGCCCGCTCGTGGGATTTCGGAGTATGATCCGCCATTGGCGCAACGCACCCGAGGCAAAGCGGAGACCCGCATGGCGGCAGGGAAAACACGCATCATCGCGACGATCGTCGGCGCGCGGCCGCAATTTATCAAGCTTGCGGCGGTCAACCATGTTTTGCGCCAGCGGTCCGGCATGACCGAAGTCGTGATCCATACCGGCCAGCATTACGACGACCCGATGTCGGCGGCCTTCTTTCGCGAGCTTGATCTGCCCGAACCGGCGATCAATCTCGGCGTCAGCGGCGGCGGCCACGGCCGGATGACCGGCCGCATGCTGGAAGCGATCGAAGCCGCCCTCGTCGAGATCAAACCCGCCGGCGTGCTCGTCTACGGCGACACGAACAGCACCCTTGCCGGAGCGCTGGCCGCCGCCAAGCTTCACCTGCCCGTGGCGCACGTGGAAGCCGGATTGCGCAGCTTCAACAAGGCCATGCCCGAGGAGATCAACCGCCGCCTCGCCGACCATTGCGCCGATCTGCTTTTCTGCCCGACGCGCCGGGCCGTGGACCAACTGCGTTCGGAGGGCGTCGTCAAAGGCGTGCATTTCACGGGCGACGTGATGTACGACCTGGCGCGCCGTTTCGAACGGCCGGACCCGCAAGTGCTGCGCCGCCTCGATGCGCCCGCCGGCGGCGCGCTGGTCACGCTGCACCGCCAGGAAAACACCGATGAGCCGCGCCGGCTCGCCGCCCTGGCCGAGGCGCTCGTCGCCTTGTCGCGCGAACTGCCCGTCTTTTTCCCGTTGCATCCCCGCACGCGGGCGGCGCTCAAGCGCGCCGGCCTCTTCAAGGCGCTCGCCGCCGCCTGCCGCCTCGCCGAGCCGATCGGCTACATCGAGCTGCAATCCGTGCTGCGCGCCTCGCGCCTTGTCCTCACCGATTCCGGCGGGTTGCAAAAAGAGGCTTATTTCGCGCGCGTGCCCTGCGTCACGCTGCGCGACGAAACGGAATGGCCGGAGACGCTCGAAGGCGGCGCGAACCGCGTGGCCGGCGCGTCGCCAAAACGCATCCGCCGCGCCGTCAAGGAGGCGCTGGCGACGCGCGTGCGCCCGAAGCGGCGTTTCGGCGACGGCCGCGCCGCTGAGCGCATCGTCGCCTGGCTCGAAAAATCGTGGAGGACGCCGTGACTCCGAATCATCCCGATGCGCCGCGCCCCGAACTGTCGGTGGTCATCCCGATGTACAACGAGGAGGAGAACGCTCCGGAAACGCTGCGCCTGGCGGCGGAAGCGCTCGATCGGGCCGGCGTGGATTACGAACTCGTGCCGGTTGACGACGGCAGCGCCGACGGCACCTGGAGCGCCTTGCAGCAGGCGGCGCGGGCGAATGCGCGCGTGCGGCCGGCGGGCTACCGCGTCAACTTCGGCCGCGGGCGGGCGCTGAAAACGGGCTTCGCCCAGGCGCGCGGGCGGATCGTCTGCGCCATCGACGCCGACCTCTCCTACAGCCCCGACCACATCCTGCGCATGCTGGAGACGCTGCGGAAACGACAGGAGGTGGACATCGTATTGGCGTCGGCCTACATGCCCGGCGGACGGACGGAAGGCGTGCCGTTCTGGCGGCTTTTGCTGTCGCGTTACGGCAACCACCTGCTCAGCGCCGCCATGCCCGGCAAAATCCATACGATCACCTGCGTCGTGCGCGCCTACCGGCGGGAGGTGCTGGAGCGGCTGGACATCGAGTCGGACGGCAAGGAAATCCATCTGGAAATTCTCGCCAAGGCGCTGTCGCTAGGGTATCGCATCACGGAAATTCCGGCCGTGCTGCGCGCGCGGCGCAAGGGCAAAAGCAAGGCCAAGGTCAAATCGACGATCGCCAGCCACCTGATGTTCAGCTTCATCGAGCGGCCGATTCTGCTTTTCGGCTTCTTGGGCCTCTTCGCCACGGCGATGGCCTTCCTCGCCGGCGGCTACATCGTCTATCTCTGGCAGAGCGGCGTGCTCAATCCCGTCCGGCCGCTGATGACGCTGATGACGCTGCTCTTCCTGGGCGGCCTGCAGCTCATTTCCTTCGGCCTCCTGGCGATGCTCGTCGGCATCAACCGCAAGGAACTCTACCGCATCGAGCGGCAGAACCGCGAAATCCTCATGCGGCTGGACAAACCGGATGAGCCGCGCTAGCCGGCAGATTCGCCGCCCGGCATGGGTCGCCGCCCTGGTGCTGGCGGCCGTCGTCGCCTTGCTCTTCGGCCGCACCCTTCCCTACGCGCCCATCAACTATGACGACCCCCGTCTGGCGACCGAAAACCCGGCCGTGCAGACGCTCGACCTGGAACGCATCGCCGCTTTCTTTACACCAGGGACGATGATCGCCTACACGCCGCTGCGCTGGATCAGTCACGCCCTCGACTGGACGCTCTTCGACGGCTCGATCGCCGCCATGCGCCTTCATAGCCTGGCGCTCTACTGGGCCTCCTGCCTGTTCGCCTTTCTTTTCCTGCGGCGCATGATCGGTTTGTTGTGGCGCGAATGGGAACCTTCCCGCGCCGACGCGGCCGCGCTCGTCGCCGTCGTCGCCTTCGCCATCCACCCAACGCACGTCGAAAGCGTCGTCTGGCTCTCGGCGCGCAAAGACGTATTGATGGGCGTATTCGGTTTCGCCGGCCTGTGGGCTTATACGTTCACGCACACGACCGGCGGCGCGCGGCAAGCCGCCGCCTGCGAACTGGGCGGGCCCCAGGTCTGGAACTGCGACTACTGGCAGACCGTCGAACTGGGCGACTACTTCGGCCCCAACCTCGAGATCGCGAAGCTGCGTGCGGCGCGCCTCTTGTGGTGGCGCATCATGAAGCAGTTCGGCGCCAAGAATCCGAAATCGCTGATGCTGCGCACCCATTGCCAGACCTCGGGCTGGTCGTTGACCGAGCAGGATCCCTACAACAACGTGGTGCGCACGACTATCGAGGCGCTTGCCGCCGTGTTCGGCGGCACACAAAGCCTGCACACCAACTCGTTCGACGAGGCGATCGCATTGCCCACCGAGTTCTCAGCGCGGATCGCCCGAAA
>QZKR01000121.1 GCA_003598065.1 Myxococcales bacterium
AGAAACGGGAGCAGTTGGAGCGCGGCAACGATCAACTGCAACAGTATGCGGCAGACCTCAACCAGACCATTTCCCAGCTTCGGGAATCGGAAAAACGCCTGGAGGAATCCCACCTCGATACCATTCACCGGCTGGTTCTGGCAGCGGAATTCAAGGACGAGGACACGGGCGACCACATTATCCGTATGAGCCATTACAGCGCCTTGCTGGCCGAAAAGTTAGGCTTCGATGCAAAGCAGGTCAAAATTCTGCTCTACGCGGCGCCCATGCACGACATCGGCAAGATCGGGATTCCAGATTCCATTCTTATGAAACGGGGAAAGCTGACGGACAGCGAATTCGAGACCATTCAATCGCACACCCGGATCGGGGCCAGGATCCTGTCCGGGTCGTCGTCCGAACTGCTGCAGGCGGCCGAGAGGATTGCCTTGACCCATCATGAGAAATGGAACGGAACGGGCTACCCGAACAAGCTACAAGGCACCCACATTCCAATTTTCGGACGTATCGTCGCTCTGGCGGATGTCTTCGACGCCCTGACGAGCAGGAGGCCGTATAAAGAACCGTTCCCCGTCAATGTGGCGGTGGACATCATCACCCTAGACAGCGACCGGCGCTTCGACTCCAACCTGGTAAATCTGTTTCTTGAAAATCTCGGCGAGTTTATCAAAATCAAGAAGGAATCCGAGCCGCCTAACCGGAGTCGCGTAGGGTCTTCATAAAGGGGATTTTCATGAAAAAGGCCATTATTCTGATAACGACGGTTTGGATATGCGCCGCCTGTCTGCCGGACAATTTTGGCGTGCTTGATTCGAAAAAAGGCGACTTCACCCGCGAAGAAGCGGTCCGCGCCTACCGCGAAATAAGCGGCGTCGTTGTGGATACATCCGTCGAAGCCATGTTGGGGTTCGTCAACCCCGGCAGTGCGGCTGGATCGAACGAACCGACCCTGCAATGGGAGGAGGACGGCGCGTTTACGGGCGACCGGAACGGACTCGAAGGAGGCGAGGCCGCCTGCGAGGGCCAGGGAGGACTGAAAGACGGCCGCCTCTCAGTGGACTTCGGCACGACTTTCGAGGGCTACGGGCAAGGCGGGCTGGTGTTCGATGGCTTCGTGGACTACGCTTACTCCGGCGTGATCGGACAGTTCGCCGCCTCGGTGGAGGGCGACGCCAAAGTCGGTGGCGATTTGAGCGGCCAGTTGAGCTTTTCGCTCACCATCACCTGGGACGGCGACACGCTGACCACCGAAGGCACGATCGGCGAGCACGACTACACCAATATAAAACCTTTTAAGAGCGACGCGGCGACCTACCTGTACCCGATGATATAAGGCTCGCCATCTCTAAAGGCAAAAAACAAAAAGCCGCCGGGGTTCGCGCCGGTGGCTTTCTCAGCTTTACCAATGAGTAAGATTTAATCCTCGGAGTCGGCTTTTTTCAGCCGGTCGCGATCATCTTTGTTGACCGCGTAATTCAGCTTGCGCAGGATGTCGCCGTAGAGGAAATCTTCGCAAAGCTTGTTTAAGAGTTCGAGCGCTCCGACGGGGATGGAGAAAGTGGCCAGCCGGTCGAAGAGCAGGCCCGGCTTGCCGGCCTGGTGGGCGAAGTCGCCGTAGGTGTTGATCTGCACCAATAGCAGGAAGATCACTCGATCGCACAGGGCCCGAAGAGCACCTCGACGGTGTGCTCGCGCTGGTCGTTGACGAGTTTCAGGGTTCCGTTCTGCAACGATTGACCATCGAGCGCCAACCGGATCGGGCCTGGGTGCGTTGGAGCTTGCGTGAAAATGAGATGGTAGAAGGTTTGGTAGTAGCGGTAGTGCGCCTTGAACTGGGTCCACGAGGCCGGAACCCGCGGTCGGAAGCGCAGCGTGTCCGCCTGGCGCTCGATCCCCAGAATGACTTCGTGCAGCAGCCGGTAGAGCCACGCCGCCGAACCGGTGTACCAGGTCCATCCACCGCGACCGGCGTGCGGCATTTGGCTGTAGACATCCGCCGCGAGCACGTACGGTTCGACCTTGTAGCGCTCGACCGCCAACGGGTCCAGGGCGTGGTTGATGGGGTTGAGCAGCGAAACAAGCGCTACGGCCTGTTCGCTGCGTCCGGCCAGCGCAAAACCCAAAGCCGCCCACACCGCGCCCTGAGTGTACTGCCCGCCGTTTTCTCGCACGCCGGGTGGATACCCCTTTATGTAGCCGGGATCGAGAGTGGAATGATCGAAGGGCGGGGTGAGGAGCTGAATGATCTGGAGATCCTGGCGCACCAGTTGCTCCCACATGGAATCCAACGCCAGCCGGCGGCGCTCGGGATCGCCGACGCCTGAGATCGTGGCCCAGCTCTGAGGCAGCGAGTCGATCCGGCATTCCGCATTCTGTGCCGAGCCCAAGGGTTCGCCGTTGTCGAAATAAGCTCGACGGTACCACTGGCCGTCCCAGGCGTGCTGCTCAATCTGAGCCGCAAGCTCGCTGGCGCTTGCCAGGCAGTGTTTGGCAAAAGCCTCATCCCCACGCCGCTTCGCCAGGGCGGCGAATCGGGACAGCACCTCATGCAGAAAGAACCCCAACCACACGCTCTCGCCCTGCCCGAGATGGCCGACCCGGTTCATCCCGTCATTCCAGTCCCCGCCGCCCATGAGCGGCAGGTTGTGCGCCCCGAGCTTCAAGCCGTTGAGGATGGCCCGGGTGCAGTGTTCGTACAGGGTCCCGGTTTGATCAGAGCGGCCCGGAAGGTCGTAGTAGCTTTCCTCGCGGCCATTGACCGCCCGACCCGTCAGGTAGGGGATCTGCTCGTCGAGCACGCCGGTGTCGCCCGTAAAAACCACATACCGTGAAACGGCGTACGGCAGCCACAGATAGTCGTCCGAGCATCTCGTGCGGACGCCGCGCCCGCCGGGCGGGTGCCACCAATGCTGCACGTCCCCCTCGACAAACTGCCGTCCGGCGCAGCGCAGGATGTGCTGCCGGGACATGTCGGGCGCTTCATGAAGAAGGGCCAAACAGTCCTGGAGCTGATCGCGGAAGCCGTAGGCCCCGCCCGACTGGTAGAAGCCGCTACGGCCCCACATACGGCATGAAAGCACCTGGTACGGCAACCAGCCATTCATCAGCACGTTCATGGCGGCATCCGGCGTCTCGGCGTAAAGCACGCCCAGCTTGTCTTTCCAGAACCGCCAAACTTCCTCCAGCGCGACGCGCGCGGCCGCCACGCCCCGGTGGTTCTGGATCAGCGCGATGGCCTCTGCGGCGCTGTCCCCCGCACCAAGGATAAAGACGATCTCCCTCTCCGCCCCCGCTGCCAACTCCACTTTTACGTGCATCGCGGCGCACGGGTCCAGGCCCGGACCCAACCGTCCGCTCAGGCGCCGCAGGCGAAGCGCCGCCGGGCTCGACGGGTCGCCGTTGCGTCCCAGGATTTCAGTGCGGTCGCCGCTGACGCTGCGCAGGGGCTCGCTGCAATCGAAGAAGGCCACGGAGTCGGAAAACTCACTGTTGTAGCGGTTGCGCGCGAGAATCGCGCCAGTCAGCGGGTCGAGCTCGGTCACGACGTGCATGGCGTGCCGGGACCGCAGGTCGCCGAGCACCAGGTCGGCGGAGGCGAAGACGCTGACGGTGCGGTTGCGCGCACTGAGGTTTTTGATCTTCAGCGCCAGGAACTTCACCGGCGCGGCGACCGCCACGTACGTCGTCAGCTTCGACTTCAACCCGTCCTCGCTGTGCTCGAAAATACTGTAGCCGAAGCCGTGCCGGCATGCGTATGCCGTGCCGCTGATGTGCGGCCATGGCGTCGGGCTGAAGAACCGTCCGCTGGGCTCATCGCGGATGTAGATGGCCTCGCCGCTCGGGTCGCTGACGGAGTCGTTGCTCCACGGCGTCAGTCGGTATAGCTGGGCGTTGCCGAACCAAGTATAGGCGCTTCCGCTTTCGCTGATCACGGCGCCGAGCCGTGGGTTGGCGATGACGTTCACCCATGGCGCCGGAGTGTGATAGCCCGGCGGAAGGTCGATGATGTACTCGCGCCCGTCCCGCGTGAACCCGCCGGTTCCGTTGGAAAAGATCAAGTCGTCTCGCCGAGGCATCGGTGCGACTTCCCCTTCGGGCGGGCGCGCCTGGCGCGTGGGAGCCAGCATCGAGGCCCGCGACGGCAGCATGGCCCGCCGCCAGCGATCCAACTGTTGATCGAGAGGGCCATCGACATCCCGAACGACGATTCGCGCCACCGCCTGCAACAGCACGCGGTCCTCCTCGGGGAAGCTATCGACGTGTCGCACGAACACGCCGCCCGGCTTGTCTACCAGTTGTGCTTCGGCGCCGGCGGCAATGAGTTCTAGAATCTGCTCGTTGAGCACGCGCCGGTAGCCGGAGGCATTCTCGTTCCAAATCACCAAGTCAGTCAAGAGACCTTGCATCCTCCAGTAGGCATGCGCCCTGAGCAGGTTGCGCACCAAATGCAGATTATCGGCGTCACTCACACTGAGCAGCACGATCGGGAGGTCGCCCGAGATCGCATAGCCCCACAATCCAGACTGGCCCTTGCGGTTGCGCCGCAGGATGCTGTTGGGAGCACGGCAAGCGCCGACGGGAAAAATCACGGCAGACGCCAGCTCCCCGTAATTCTGCGCCTCCGCTTCGCTTGCTCCCAAGTGGCCAAGTACGGCTTGGCTGTGGGTCGCCGCGACTTCAAACACGCGGTCGGCCATGCGGTGATCCTGGTACTTCGATACCAGAGCCATCGCGGTCTCCCGCGTCGTCGCCGCGCCGATGATCAGATCGAGCTGTACGTTGCTGTCGAATGGCAGTTCCACCGTGCGCCGGAGCGCCACACAGGGATCCAGCACCGGCCCTGCCGTTCCAGACATCGGACCCCAATCCTCCAGTGCAGCGGGTTGACGCGCGCTGCGACCCCTGCCGATGAAACGCCCCCGATCCGTCTCGAAGCTGCATGGGGCCTTCTCGTCGCCGGCCGCCAGCATCATGCAGAACATCCACGGCGGCCGTTCCTCCATCGAGCGCGGCCGGCGCGTCATCAGGATGGCGCTGAAGTCCGGTAACAACTCCGAGTGCACGAACAGATTGCTGAACGCCCGGTGCAACTCGTCCGTCGCGCCCTTCGCGAGCACGACCTCCGCGTAACTTGTGACCAGCAGCGACCGGGAGGTCTCCGACCGGTTGGTCAGTTTGATACGGCGGATCTCAAGATCGTCTTCCGTCGAGACCGCGATCTCGGTGTGAGTCTCCACCTGATCGTCTTGTCGGCGAAACTTCGCCCGCCCCGGAGTGAAGACCGCTTCATACTGCCGGCCGGTGCGTAGCGTCGGCTGGAACGAATTAGACCATCCATGGCGGGTAAGCCGATCGCCGATGAAGCAAAAGACCCCGAAAGACTCGGACGTGGGGTCCTCCCGCCAACGGGTGATCGCCAGATCGTTCCAGCGGCTATACCCGCCGCCGGCGGCCGTCACCATCACGTGGTAGCTGCCGTTGGAAAGCAGATGCACTTCTGGGATCGGCGCGTTCGGATTGGTGAACACGCGCATGACCGGCTCCGCCGCGCGGCCCTGGACACGGCGCGAGACCTGGGCCTCCCTCGCATGCGGGTGCATAAGCGCGTTCACCTTGGGGATACGCTCCTGAAGCAGCAGGGCCGCCGCCCGAAAGTCGGGATTGCTCAGGAACCGGCTCTGCATCTGCGGTCCCAGCACGGCCTGCCTAAGCGCGAGCAAGCTCATCCCATGGTGGTGGGCCATGAACGCCGGCACCACCGTTGCTCGCTCCCCCTCCTTGGCGCGGGGGGGCGTAAAGTCGATGGCTTCGTAGAAGCCGTAAGAGCCCAGGCAGGCTTCCTCGGCCATGCGTCGCAGGTTCGCGCAAGCGCGCTGCGGACTGACCAGCAGGGCCAGGGCCGACGCATACGGCGAGACGACCAGATCATCGGCGAGTCCGCGCTGCAGACCCAATCCCGGCACCCCGAAGGCGCGGTACTGGTAGGTGCCCTCGACATCCTTCACATTATAGCAGGACTCGGAGATGCCCCAGGGCACCCCGCGCTGCCTGCCATACTCGATCTGGCGGGAGACGGCCGCCTTGCATGTCTGATCGAGAAGCGTGCCTCGGAAACCGGGCATCACCAAAAGCGGCATCATGTACTCGAACATCGAGCCGCTCCAGCTGAGCAGCACCTGCCCCCCGCGCGCTGCCGTCAGACGGCGACCGAGAGCGAACCAATGATCGAAAGGGATCTGGCCGGAAGCGATGGCCACGTAGCTCGCCAGCCGCGCCTCCGACGCCAACAAATCATAGAAGCTGTTGTCCAGCCGGCGATCCGTCACCCAATACCCGATCGCCAGGAGCTTGCGCTTCTGGTCGTACAGGAACGAAAACTCCGCATCCGTCAGGCCCGAACAGCGTTGAGCCAGGGCGTCGATCTGGCGAATGCGGGACGAGATGCGCTCCGCACCAAGCCGAAAAGCCTCGGCCAAACGACCTCCTCCGCCGCTGTCGGGGGTCGCGGCCAGCGCATCGGCCGCCCGCCGCGCAAGGTCGCCGAGTTCCTGAAGGCTGTGCGCCCGGTCGATTTCGGCCGCCAGGCGTTGCGTTTCGCCTTCGAACGGCTCGGAGCTGGCCGCCAGCCACGGCGCCATCTCGGTCAGATCCGTCAGGAAAGATCGCACCTGCCGGTCGAAGGCGTTCGCCCACCAGGCGGCCTCGGGATGCTGTTGACGGTCGAACGATTCGGCCAGCCGTGCGGCCTCGGCGCTGAGTTCCCTCAGCCAAGCCGCCCTGGCCGAAAGGGAGTCGTCTTGATCCAGCAGGAGCCGGTTGACCGATTTCAAGGCTTCGCTAGGGCCGGCATGGTCGGTCAGAACACGCAACGTGTCGCGCAGCCCCTCCAGCGACTCCGCCGGCAATACCGGACTTGCAGGAAGCTCCAGCAGTCCGCTGCGCAGCACCCGTACATGCCCGACCAGGTTGCCGCTATCGACGGTAGAAACATAGAGAGGCCGCAGTGCCTTGCGGGTATTGGTATCGTACCAGTTGAAGAAGTGCCCCCGGTGGCGTTCCATCTGCTCCATCGATTCGATCGCGCGGGTGGTGCGGTCGAGCAACTG
The DNA here is from genome assembly GCA_003598065.1 of Myxococcales bacterium. GTDB lineage: Bacteria > Myxococcota_A > SURF-8 > SURF-8 > SURF-8 > SURF-8. The sequence goes on from QZKR01000121.1 coordinate 7,107, forward strand.
ACCACCGCTCAGATACCCCAGATCGTGCGCGGCCAGGTTGGACAACAGCGCCAGGCCCATGTCCGTCGGGCTGGTGCGATGGGCCACGCGGTGACCGGGCTGCTCCTGGAAATTGTCGGGGGGCAACCAGTTCTCCTGCGGTCCGACGAATACCTCGAAGTAGCGCCAGGTGAGCCTGGCGATGCGGCGCAGGAAATGCACGTCTCCATCGTTGAGCAGCGTCGAGTCGGACCGCAGCGGCTGGCTGACCCACCACGCAACCAACGGTGACAGGAACCACAGCAGCAGGACCGGGCCCGCCGACACGCAGGCATGTTGCGCGCCCATCATGATCAGCAGCGCCGCGACCGCTACGGCTAGCGCCGGGCCCACCCACATCTGCCGGACTACGCGTCCGATGCCCGACGCTGCCGCGCTCTCGGCCGCCGCCGCCGTCTGCCACTCGAGCAAGCGCTGCCGGCTGTAGAGCATCCTCCACAGCGAGCGCACGGCGGCATCGAGGGCCACCGAAGCCTCGAACGGGAGGAACGTCAGCCACAGCGCGATCTTGGCCAGGCGGCGCGCGGTCGAACGGCCGACGGCGCTCACATGCAGCCAGAGCGGCAGCTTCGGCGGGCGCTGCCAGAGTTCGGCCAGGCCGGGCAGCAGTTCGGGAACGAATAACAGCGAAAGCACCGCCAGCGTCCACGAAAGGGGGGCCGGCAGCACAATCCACCCTAGCGCCAGCAGTATCGCATAGGCAGGCGCCACGAGGGATCGGCGCAGGTTGTCGAAGATCTTCCACCTGCCCAGGGCGGCGATCGCCGGATAGATCCGCTGGCCTGTGGCATCGCTGACCCTCAGGCCAAGCCACGGGGCGATCTGCCAGTCGCCGCGCATCCAGCGGTGGCGGCGGCTGATATCAGTCAAGTACCCCGAGGGCGAGTCCTCCAGGAGCTCTACGTCGCTGCACTGGCCTGAGCGCGCATAGCACGACTCCAGCAGATCATGGCTCAGCACAGCGTTGTCGGGGAAGCGCCCGTCCAGCAATTGGCGGAAGGCGCCCACGTCGTAGATGCCCTTGCCGATGAAGGAGGTCTCCGCGAACAGGTCCTGATACACGTCCGAGACCACGCGGGTGTAAGGGTCGATACCCACCTCGCCGGCCAGCAGCCGGGAATAGTAGCTCTGCACCGCGCTGCGCAGCGATATGCTGACGCGCGGCTGGAGAATCGCGTAACCATAGATTAAGCGCCGGCCGGCCGGATCCATCTTCGGGCGGTTCAACGGGTGAGCGGCGGCGCCCACCAGCCGCCATCCGGACCCCCACGGCAAGTCGGTGTCGGTGTCCAACGTGATGACGTAGCGGATCGAGGTGATCTGCGATACGTCGCCCACGATCCGGCTGAAACGAGCCCGATCGTCGCCGCACAAAAGCGAGTTGAAGTCCTCGAGCTTGCCCCGTTTGCGCTCGCGGCCCATCCAGCAGCCTTCCTGTGGGTTGTAGAGCCGAGGCCGGTGGAATAGGAAGAAGCGTCCATGCGCGCCGTCGCCGTACTTCTCATTCAGCTCCTCGATGCCGCCGGCGGCCAGCGCCAGCAGGGTCTCATCCCCCTCGATGTGCTCCTGGTCGGCGTCGCCGAAATCAGTCAGCAGCCCGAACCAAAGGTTCGGATCGCGGTTGGCCAGATAGCGCAGCTCCAGACCCTCGATAAGCGTGGCGATTCGCTGGGCTCCCGAAAGCATGGTGGGCACGACGGCCACTGTGCGGCACCCGTCGGGGATGCCGTGCTCAAAGTCCATCCGGGGCAAGGCCCGGGGTCTGCGGATGATCGTGGCGAACCAGTTCACCGCCGCGAGAGCGCACTGGGATGCCGCCAGGGCTGCGCAGAAGGCCAGAAGCGGCCACGCGAAATCGGGCGCCCGGCGCGATAGCATGACCAGCCACGCGACACCGGCTGCCGAGAGCAGCGCGACCGGTCCGAGATAGGCGAGGAGCTGCAACCCCCGCAGCAACTGCCGGGAGAACAGCCGTGCAGCCTGCTGCCCGCGCAGCGCTCGCTCAAGATGCCGCTTTCCGTCATCGACGAGCATGTAGCCCACGTGAGCCGCCACGTCGGCGCTTTGCACCGCATGGCGCGCGGCGGCCAGCGCCACCGCCGTCCGGGCAACTTCCTCCTCGCCGACGTGCAGCCGTCGCGCCATGGCCTCCACTACGTGCCGGTACTCGTCGCGGGTTGCAAAATCCATTCGGCTATATACGCCCGCGGGTTCGTCCCTCAGAATTTTTTCGGTGGTGCTGTTCGCTTCTACGAACTTATGCCACTCGGTGGCATTGACGAGCCGCAGGCTGGCGATGCTGTTGGCCATCGAGGCCTGGTCGGCCGCCTGCCTCTGACTCTCGGCGCGAACAACTTCCTCGATCGTTTGTCCTTTTTCGGCCAGCCGCTGCTCCAGCCACGCCAGAACGAAAGTCGTGGTCGCCCCGCGCCCCTGGAGGGCCTGCGTGAACTGGGCGACGAATGCCGTCGACAAGGGCGGGTTTGCGCGGACCATGTCCGCCAGTATCAGGAGGGCGCTTTCATGCTTGTCCGACGTGGCGTCGATCCGCTGCGCCCATGCCAGGGCGCAGTCCCTATGCGCCCGCTGCCAGCTTATGCTCACGGCGACGCGGCGAAGGTTGTCGATCAGAGCCAGCCGCAGCATGATGGCGACCGACCATAGCTCTCCCAGCGTCAGATGCGTGACTGACTGGTAGGCCGCCGTATAGCGGGCCAGAGCCTCGTCATCCACGCGGCCATCGACGTGCGCAATGAACTCCAGGATGAGGTCGTAGACCCGGGGCGAACCGACCAGCTTGCCATCGGCCAACCGTGGCAGTTGACGGCTATAGCTGGGTGGGAAATGCTTCCGCGCCAGGTAGACTTGCTCCTCGATGAGGTAGTGATTGTCGAGAAGCCATTCGGCGGCAGGCGTCAGGCGTCGCCCGGCAGCGTGCGCCCCGGACATCAGATCGTGGCAGCGGGCGATCACGCGCTCCGAGTCGGCCAGCCGCTTCAGGAGCCGATCGCCGCCACGGCGGCGATCAAGCCCATGGGTGGCGGCCAGCGCTTTTGCGTGCAGCTCCAGCTGCTCGATCGCGAAGACCGCCCCGCGCAACGGCGAATCGTTGGCGCTAGCCCGGTAAAGGTCCTCCGCCCAACGGGCGAGGTCGGCAGATGGGAGCGGGTCTGGCTTCTTGCCGGACCCAAATATCATGCTGCGGAGTCGGTGTCTCAACACATACCGCCTTATGCCCGAACCTTCAGGCCGACAGCCCGTGACTGCTTGACAAGCATCCGGTGGCTGACGCTAAACTTTCATTTTATTTTTAGCCCCCGCTCGATAGGCAAGTCTATGAGGAAAAATACGCTGTATTATTCGAATAAAGCGAAGTCAGATCCCTGTGGTTCGCCAAAACCGCAACGGGCGCAAATTGGACGACGACCTGACCTGACTTATCCACTCGCCCGAATCGTTCGTTGAGGGTCGAATCCAAAGAAAGCTGGGACGAGGGAAGAGATAGCCGGAAATCTCGCCCAAATTTTCGGACCAAACAAGATGACAAGATACGACTTTTCATTAGAAAATACTGCGACTTGCGCCTATGAGCCACTGTTCCAGTGAAATATTAGAAGCGCTCAAGGCTGCTCGCAGCGGGAGGTTTACGAGCGAGCGCTCATTCCGGACAATGTCGGGGTAGTTCGGAATCCAGCTGAATGGACACCGGCAAAGGTCGCCTACCGCCAATCGCCGCAGGGCTTCGTTCACTCTTTCCGCCCGGCCAGTATCTTTTCGCTTTCGTACTTTGCGACCGCGGCGTTGACGTCCGGCTGCAGCTCGACCGATATCGCTTGGGCGGCCTCTCCCATGGCGGCTACGATGTCCGTAAGCTCGCGCCCGGCGGTCTGGACCTCCTTCAGATAGACTCGCTGGAACAACACGTGCTTCCCGCCGTCGTAGGCGAAAAACAGGCCGCGCAGTTTCAGCACCGACCACCAAATTTCCCCATCGGTTTTTTCGTAGATCTGTTCGATGACGCCTTCCAGTTCATACTGCGGGACCATCGAACTCCTCGGGTCGACCACCGCCTCGTAGAAGTCGGAAACAATCATGTCGCGGATCAGGAGGTCGGACAGCATATCGCCGGGGTTCGTGACCCAGGTGTGGTACTCGTAAACGGCCAGCAGGTTCGGGCCTGTCGAATACATGATCTTCTGCTTATCGAACGGGGGAGCGACACTGAAGGCGGCCACGCGCACCACGACGTTTTTGTAAGGAAGACCTTTCGTCTCGGGCGGATCGTAGGCGATCTGGTAATTGAATATTTCCTTATACGGCCGGGTGAGGCTGATGCAGGAAATAGCGTACAGGAGCGTCGCCAGGACGATGACCGCCGCAACGACCGGGAAGTGTTTCATCGCGCGTCCTCCTTCTTTGGAGCGCCGCCCCGCTCCGGCGCCGGCAGGCCAAGGAATAATTGCGCGGGGTCCTGGCCGATTCTTTCGGTGATGCGCGACAGGTTGGCGGTTGTTTGGCGCAGGTTGATCAGCGTGGCCGTGACTTCGTCGTCCACTCGCTCGAAGATCTGGTTGAAGTTGAAGACCGTCTGGCGGATCTCTTTAATGGTTCCCTTCATGTCGGTGCCGGCAACCTCCTCGCGAACGCTCTGCACGAGGGCCTTGATTTCGTCGAGCGTCGCCGCGGCCTCATCGATGGACTTCTCTGTTTCGCTCTTGGCAAGCAGGTACTTCAGCCGCTCGGCCGCGTCGCCGATGGTCTTGAGCGTCTTCTTCGTTTCGTTGCTGATTCCCTCGAAATCCACCTGCATCAGCTTATCGGAGATGCTGCTGAGCGCATCGAAGATCTTCTGCGTGGCGGAGATCTTCGCCGGGATGTAGTCGCCGGCCGGTGGAAAAGTGAGCGGCACCAGCTTCGCTTCCGCATCGCGCGTGATCTCGATGAACTTCATCCCGGTGATTCCGGCCATCGCCAGCTCGACCAGCATGTCCGGCTCCCGGCGGAAGCTCTTCTGCAACTCCATGCGGACTTCCACGAGTTGGCCGTCCGGCGCGATTTTAATCTCGGTTGTCGTCCCGACGGAGACGCCCATGAACTTCACCGCAGAGCCCACGTCGAGGCCCTGAACCGACTCGTTGATGTACGTGACGTAATCATTCGTTGCGGAGAAGAACTTCGAGGCCCCCAGCCAGATCAGGGCGACGGCCATGAGCGCGGCGCCTCCCACGACAAAAAGTCCGACCTTGAATTTGTAGGCTTCGGCCGACATTATCGTTTCTCCACCCCGGACCGGACGTTAAGGTTCTCACCGCTCTCCGCCAGCCGGTTGAAAAAGCTTTTGACCAACGGGTTGTCGCTGTGTTCTTTGAGGTCTGAGGGTTTTCCATCAGCGATGATCGTTTTCACCGATTTGTCCAGCATAATGGCGCGATGGGCGATGGCCGAGATGGAAGCGAGATCGTGCGTCACGACCACGATGGTGACCCCCAACGACCGATTGAGCTGGATCAGGAGATTGTCGATCCCGGCGGAACTGATCGGGTCGAGCCCAGAGGACGGCTCGTCGCAAAAGAGAATCCTCGGGTCCATGGCCATCGCGCGCGCCAGCGCCGCCCGCTTCTTCATTCCGCCGGAGAGTTCGCTGGGCAGGTAATTTTCAAAATCTTCCAAGCCCACCATCGAAAGCTTCATGCGGATGATGAGGTCGATGATCGCCTGAGGGAGGTCGGAGTATTCGAGCAGGCGCAGCGAGATGTTCTCGGCCAGGGTCATCGATCCGAACAGCGCGCCGGATTGAAAGAGGATGCCGATCTTGCGCAGGATTTTTTCGTGTTCCCTGCCTTCCGCCGCGGTGATATCCTCGCCATCGATGAGCACGTTGCCCGCCGCGGGTTTTTCGAGACCGATGAGCTGTCGCAGCAACGTGCTCTTGCCGCACCCCGAGCCGCCCAGGATCGCGAATATTTCACCCTGGCAAATCTCGAAGCTGACCCCATCCAAAATGGTCTCCTCTCCGTATCGGACGATCAGGTCCTGGACCTGGACAATAACCGGACGCTCGCCGGGCGGCGTCGTTTCGGTAAGACTACTTGTCTTTTCGGTCGTTGCGGCCACGGCGCGTTTTCCTTCTGCCTCAAGAAAAGTATTGGAACATAAGGGTCAGGATCGCATCGATGACGATGATCAGGAAGATCCCGCTGACGACCGCGCTGGTCGTGGCCTGCCCGACGCTCGCGCCGTTGCCGCGCGCCTGGAAGCCGCGCATGCATCCCACGAGCGCCACGATGATCGCGTAGGCCTCGCCTTTGATCAATCCCTGGCCGATGTCCCATAACTTGATCGTCTTGTGGCTCTGTAACAGATAGGCGCTGACGGTCAGGTCGCCCATCGCGACGCCGACGATCAGGCCGCCGAGCAGCCCCAGGAAATCGGAGTAGATCGTCAGCAGGGGGACCACGAGCATCAGCGCCAGGATGCGGGGCACGGCCAGAAAGCGCACAGGGTCGAAGCCCATGGTCGTCAGGGCGTCAACCTCCTCGTTCACCTTCATCGTCCCGATCTCCGCGGCGAAGGCGCTGCCCGAGCGGCCCGCGACCAGAATGCACGTCATGAGCGGGCCCAGTTCGCGCAACACGGACAGGCCGACGAGGTTGGCCGCATAGATGTTGGCGCCGAACTGCTTGAGCTGCATCAGAGACTGGAAACCGAGGATCAACCCCAGAAGGAACGAGACGAGCCCCACGAGCGGCAGGGCGTCCGCTCCGGCGCGTTCCATGTAATACAAAGTGTCCCGCCAGCGGACAGTCTTGGGATTGACGAGGGAGCCTGCCATGGCGCTGGTTGCGTCGCCGACGAAAACGATGAAAGCCCTGGCGTCCGCCAGCAAGCTCAATGCAGCACCGCCGATCTGCGCCAGCATCCGCTCGGGCTTCGGCTTTTTCCCCGTACTCAGGGCCGTCAGTTTTTCACTGTCGACCAGGGTGAGAAGTCCCTCCACGGCTCCCGTGAGACCGCTGAGTTGGAATTTTTTACCGGCCGCCTTCGTTATCCGCTCGATATCAAAGACTACGGCCATGGCGGCGCTGTCCAGATATTCGATGCCGGAGAGATCCAGCGTCAGGCTCTCAGAGGCGGGGCTCTGCGCGCCCTTCAGAAGGTCCTCGTGCAACTGGTTCGCGTCGGCCAGCGAGAGACGGCCGGCAAGCGAAATGGTCCTTTCGGGAGGGTGGGAATCATCCAGCGACACGCGATAGGAGCGCGCCGCTTCGTCGCGTCTTGTTTTTTTTCCGGCCATCTCAACATCCTGGTTCCTGATGCAGTTGCTGGCGACGGCCTGGCGCCGCCGAACCATGAATCAGGCGAAAATGGCCTTCTCTATACCAATCCGGACCGAACCCGCGGTCGGGCTGATCCGTTTCGCCGACCACATCGTGGCCGGACTGTTCCACAAAGGCCTTTACTACTGGCTCCGCGTCGTCGAGCTGTGCGTGCCTCGTCGCTATGAGTTCCAGCTGAGGTGGCCGGTGAAAAACAGCACCGCGACCGCTATCAGAATGACGGTAGCGGGCGACCAACTCCAGTAGCCGTAGCGTGAGTACCCCCACCCTCCGCCGCCGAGCGCCAACCCGAGAAGCAAGATCAGAAGAATGAGCCACATGGTTGCCTCCATATTGTAAATTCGATCCCTCTGTTTTTCTTTCGCAAGCGTCGTGCCATTTCCACACGCTTAGGTAAACCCCTGAATTCCCGGCCTCTTTAAGAATAGAGATCGAAAAAGGCGTTTGAAAAGTTCATCAATATGATCTCGCATCGATCAAAATGATGGGGCCGCCATGCAAATCACAACTTGGATATTCAGGACTTGGTGGAGTTCGACGCCGAGGGCGGCTTGATCTGCTTCGCCGGTCGGCGTAAGTCAAGTTGGCCCCGGCTTCTCGTACCATGGCAAACCTGCTGCAGAACTGGCCTCGAGCTCGGCGATGACCTGCGCGCCGAACAGCAGAATGATGAAGCCGATCTCCAGGAAGAGCAGCAGGACGATGACGGTGGCGAGCGAGCCGTAGATCAGGTTCACCGTTGAGATAGTGGTGAAGTAATAAACCATGACGATTCCTACCAGCCGCCACAGGATCGTCGCGCATAGCCCGCCGATGAAGGCGCGGCGAAGCGATATCTTTACGACCGGCAGGACTCGGTAGATCCCGGCGAAGAGAAGGACCAGACCCAGGAAGCCGGCCAGACGCAGAAGTAACTTAATGCCGGGAGCCAGGGATATCTCACCACCGAAGATCTTGACCGAGCTGTCTCCAAGCGCGTCGAGGATGGACGTCAGCAAGGTTAAAGATAACAGGGCGACCATCAACAACAGCATGAGCGCAAAAGGCAGCAAAGCGGAGATCCAGGCGCGGCGCGGAAGTCCGTTGCCGGACGTTTGGAAGATCGCGGCGACCGCCTCATCAAGCATGCGAAAGGCAATCGAGCTGAAAAACAGCAGGACAATGACGCTCACCGCGCTGATGGCGGCCGGGCTCTGTAAAAAGGTCTCTACCGTTTGCAGAATGGTGTCTGCATGCTGCGGGACGAGCATTTTGAGTTCCCGGCTCAGGATGCTGAGAATGCGAGCCTTGTCGAGGAATAACGAGAGTATGGCGACCGTGAGGGTGAGGAAGGGGACCAGCGAGAGCAGGGCGTTGTAACCCACTCCGCCGGCAAGCAGGACGCCTCGGTTCTTCATGAAGGAGCCAATGACGCGGCCGGCAAAGCGCAGTATTCGTTTTAGCCATGTCCACCGCTCACGAAACCATGACATTATCCTGTCCTTCGCTAATGTTCATTCGCCGAATCGGCGGCGATTTCACGAAGCGATAGCCCCTCCGCCGCAGAATGGAGCAGACCTGCTAATAGCCGATCGTTGTTTCAGGCGTGTCTGCAAGCACGCCGTCGCCCCTCAATGAGCGGCGGCGCGCTCCGTGCGCCATTCACCTACTTGCAATCCACCGGGCAGGACTGTCCCTCCTCGAGCCGGCGGAACTCAACCCGGCGGTTTAGCACGCGGGTGCTCTCCGGAACGAGCTGGCAGCGCGCCCCCAGACCGGCCACGGGTATGCGAGCTTCAGGCAGACCGCGATCCGTCAGGTAACCCTGCACCGCCTGAGCTCGCCTGCGACTCAGATCCTCGTTGTGCTCGACAGACCCTTCTTCGGAGGCATAGCCCACGACGCAGACGCGGATCGAGGGGTCTTGCGCGATAGCCTCGGCCACTGCATTGAGCACCGGATACATCGTGATTGCATCGTCCTCTGGGGGGGGCAGTTCCGCGCTGTCCCACTCGAACTGAACCAGAACCACCAGAGGAGCATCGCTACGCAGGACGACCGGGCAGCCCAGCGTCGCCGGCGGCCCGGGCTGGTCCGGGCAACGGTCATTGGCGTCGCACACGCCGTCCCGGTCGGAATCTGGACAGAGCGACGCCACGGCCATCCTCTCCGGCGGGCATTCCGGAGCGGTCGGGCATTCCACTTTTTCCGCCTCTTTCTTCTCCTCATGCGCGGGTCCAAAGGCGAAATCCAATCCGACGGTGATGAACTGCGCGTCGTTCGGGTCTTCATTCAAGGCGTCGTTAGCTTGCACGATCTGGCCGTACCGCACGACGGGGCCGAGCGATAACCAGGGCGCGACCTGAAAGCCGTAGCCCAAGCCCGCGTCGAACCCGAAGCGATCCAGGTCTCCCGTCCGGACATACCCCAGGTTGAAGTCCATGAATAGGCCGCCCAATTGTTCGGACTCGGGTCGGAGGGAGGCGAGGGGTCGGACGCGCACGCCGGCCAAAATAAAGTGCGCCATCCCATCATCGTTGGAGCTTTCCTTTGCCGGCGTCAGCAGCAGCGCATAGGACCACTGCAAGGCTACAAATCGTCCTAGCGCGATACCCGGTCGGAGGGCAAGGTAAAACCCCGGCGTGAACCGGGTCGATTGCGGTTCGTCCACCCAGAAGGCGGCGGCCGGTTCGGCGTTGAACCTGAATTCCTGCGCGACGGCGGGTCTCCCTGCAAGCAGCACGGCAAGGCAGACCGCCAGCCCAACTGCGCAGACGGTCAGATCAGGAAGGCGCATGGGCCGCCCGCATTTTTTCGAGTTCGTCATTGTCGGTCTCATGAGTCTCTCCTTCCAGTATGCATTATGGTTGCGCACCCGTGTCTTGATGCCTTGTTTTCATGTCCTATAGGGGAGGCAGCGTGATGGTATTGGACAGAAGCGTGATCTGGCCGGTCGTGCACAAAAGCCTGCCTACCACCACGGAGTCCGTGCCAACCGAATTTGCCGCACCTGCCAGAACGCTTCCCTGGAAGCTGACGTTCGATCCCAGCGTCGATGACGCGAAGATCGCCCAGAAGACGTTCTTGGCCTTGGCGCCGTTGATCAGGAGAACCTGGGCGTCGTTGTTCACGGTGAGCGACGATCCGATCTGGAAGATCCAGACGGCATTCGCATCACCCTGGCCATCGAGAGTGACGGTCCCGCCCACCGCGATGCTCATCGTGGAGTCGGAGGTGTAGACGCCGGGGAGGAGGACCATTCCGGAAACGTCGTTGACCGTCGTGCCCACCGGTCGCGACGTGGCATCGACATACGCCGCCGTCAAGTCCACCTTGGCCTGGGCCGCCACGCCCTCGGGATCGTTCGCGTACAACGTCCCGTTGATGACCGGATTGGTCAACGTGCAAGGAGAACCATCACCCAGGCACGTTGCCGTGGGGCTCAGTCCGACATCTCCATTCAGCGTGGTGGCGCCGCTCGAGTTGGAGTTGGTGAGGCCGGCGCCGGCCACAGCCACGAACGTGCTCAGCGTTCCGAGATCGACGGGCATCAAACCCGAGGGTGTTGCTCCCGTCGAGAAGCTCCACACATAGTCCGCTTCCAGCGCGCTGCCTGCCAGGTCCATAGCCCCGATCGTGATCGTGGCGGTATACGTGGTGTCCGGTAGGAGATCGTCCTCCGGCGTGAAGGCGCCAATCATGCTCGGCATATCGTAGAACACCGTCCCCATCACCTCGGTGGCGTCGGGCCCCGCCACCTTGAAGGTCGCCGTGGTGATCGTCAGGGGGCCCATGGCCTCGCTGAAGGTGGCGTTCACCGTTGCGTCAACGGGTACGTCGGTGGCCAGGTCATCGGGATTCGTGAGGATGACCGTAGGAGCGATCGGGTCGAGGGCTGTACCGGTCGTGAAGCTCCATACGTAATTTTCCGCCAGTGCATTGCCAGCCAGGTCCGTTGCCTCGTTGGTGATGGCGGCCGTGTACTCGGTGTCGGAGTCGAGATCGCTTGCCGGATTAAAAATCACGGTATTGCCGGTCTGAGTCACCGTACCCTCAATCGGCGTCGTCCCGTCAAACAACGTGAAAGTGGCCGTGGTGAGGGTCAGTGAATCCATCGCCTCGTTGAAGGTGGCGGACACGTTCGTGTCCAGAACCACATCTGTGGCTTCGTCCCCGGGGATTGTGGAGATGACTGTGGGACGGGTGGTGTCTGATGTGGCGCCTGTCCTGAAGTTCCACACGAAGTTGCGCACCAGCGAATTGCCCGCCAGGTCTCGGGCTGCCGTCGTGATTGTGGCCGAGTACGTGGTGTTGGCCGCCAAAGCGCTAGTCGGATTGAAGGTCGCGGTTACGTTAGCGTAGGTCACGGCGCCGGCGACTGGCGTGTCCCCTTGCTGTACGGTGAAGTTCACCGTTGTAATCGTCAAGGGGTTCATCGCCTCGCTGAAGACTGCCGTGATGTTCCCGTCGGTGGCGGCGCCTGTGGCGTCATCAGTCGGGACCGTGAAGGTCACGCTGGGTCTTTGGGTGTCCGGCACCGGCCCCGTCGTGAATGTCCATACGTAGTCTTCGACCATCGCATTGCCCGCCAGGTCCGTGACCGTGGAAGCAATCGTCGCCGTATACTGGGTGTCAGGGTCGAGACTGGTTGTCGGTGTGAAAATCGCGGTGACGCCGATGTAGGTCACTGCGCCTAAGACAGGCGTCGGCCCGTCAAGCAACGTGAAGGTAGCCGTGGTGATCGTCAGAGGGTTCATCACCTTACTGAAAGTGGCGGTGATGTGCGCGTTGAACGCCACGGCCACCTCCCCGTTTGCCGGAGTAGTTGAACTCACCCGCGGCGGAGTGGTGTCCGGCGCTGTCCCGGTGGTGAAGCTCCACACGTAATCCACAGTCATTGCATTGCCAGCCTGGTCCGTGACCGTATTGCCGATCCTGGCCGTATAAGTGGTGTCGGGGTCGAGATTGTCTGTCGGGTCGAAAGTCGCGGTGACGCCGACGTAACTCACGGTGCCTGAGACAGGCGTCGGCCCGTCAAGCAACGTGAAGGTGGCGGTGGTGATCGTCAGGGGATTCATCGCCTCGCTGAAAGTGGCGCTGATGGACGTGTTGAACGCCACGGCCGTCGCCCCGTTCACCGGAGTAGTGGAACTCACCCGGGGCGGAGTGGTGTCCGGCGCCGTCCCGGTGGTGAAGCTCCACACGTAGTCTTCGACCATCGCATTACCCGCCAGGTCCGTGACCCCGGACGTAATCGTGGCTGTATACAAGGTGTTGGGGTTGAGATTGATTATCGGTGTGAAGATCGCGGTGACGCCGACGTAAATCACAGCGCCTGAAACAGGTATCGTCCCGTCAAGCAAGGTGAAGGTGGCGGTGGAGATCGTCAGGGGGTTCATCGCCTCACTGAAAGTGGCGGCGATGGGCGCGTTGAACGCCACGTCCGTCGCATTGTTTAGAGGAGTGGTGGAACTCACCCGGGGCGGAGTGGTGTCCGGGATCGTCCCGGTGGTGAAGCTCCACACGTAGTCTTCGACCATCGCATTGCCCGCCAGGTCCTTGACCCCGGACGTAATCGTGGCTGTATACAAGGTGCTGGAGTGGAGACTGATTGTCGGTGTGAAAATCGCGGTGACGCCGACGTAGATCACGGCCCCTGGGACAGGCGTTGTCCCGTCAAGCAGGGTGAAGGTGGCCGTGGTGATCGTCAGGGGGTCCATCGCCTCACTGAAAGTGGCGGCGATGGGCGCGTTGAACGCCACGTCCGTCGCGTTGTTCACAGGGGTAGTGGAACTCACCCGAGGCGGGGTGGCGTCCTGTGTTGTCCCGGTGGTGAAGCTCCAGACGTAATCCACGGCCATTGCATTGCCAGCCTGATCCGTGACCGTATTGCCGATCCTGGCCGTATAAGTGGTGTCGGGGTCGAGATTGTCTGTCGGGTCGAAAGTCGCGGTGACGCCGACGTAACTCACGGCGCCTGAGACAGGCGTCGTCCCGTCAAGCAACGTGAAGGTCGCCGGGGTGATCGTCAGGGGGTCCATCGCCTCACTGAAAGTGGCGCTGATGGACGCATTGAACGCCACGCCTGTTGCACTATTCACCGGTGTGGTCGAGCTGACGGTCGGCGCGGTGCGGTCGGCGCTGGGCCACCCGACCACCTGGCCACACGCAAAAAGTTGTGTCAGCAGGAGAAACAGGATTCCGATTTGGAGACTTCTCATTACGCGCTCCCCTCTCTTTTTAGCTTCGTTTTCGCGGTCGGGAAGCACCCGAGCCGCCGCCTTATTGAATATTGCGGACACAACCAGCTCTCCGAGCCGTGCGGCCTTGTGAAAGTGGATTTTCATGGGTTCCTCCTTATTTTGCGTTCCGCGTTCGTAGTCCACCCTCGCGGCCTTGCTGCATGCTCAGCGGCGTGTCTCATCGAATCCTTTTTAGGGCAACTTCCCGGTTTACCTTTCGCAAGCATCGTGCCATTTCCACGCTCTCACGTAAGTGCCTGAATCTTTAGCTTTTCTATAAAACTGAAATAAATATCCGCTTGCAATCCTCATCCATTGTGATCTAGTCTCGATCATAATGATTGGGTTGCCATGGAAATCGAAGACCTGAACATTCAGGACTTGGTGGAGTTCGACGCCGAGGGCGGCTTAATCCGCTTCGCCGGTCAGCGTTCGCTTATCATCGACGCAACGGCGATGGGGAGCCTGCGCAAAGATCTGATCGAGCATTTCGGCGTCGCCACCGCCCGCGGGATTCTCACCCGGTTCGGCTATGTCCACGGCTGGCGCATGGCCGAGGCGTTGGAGACCCATTTCAAGTGGGATTGCGACGAGGACCGGCAACGGGCCGGCGGACGCATCCACATGCTCGAGGGGATGTACTGCCTCCAACCCGGCAGCCTCGATCCGCTATCGAAAGAGGGCAGGACGCTCCTTAACTCGTACGAGGCGGAGCAGCATATCGCGCACCTCGGGCGCAGCGACGCTACCGTATGCTGGACGATCTGCGGCCTGACCAGCGGCTACCTGAGTCGCACGTTGGGCCAGGAGATTTACGTCCTGGAAGAGCGCTGCCTCGGCCGGGGCGACGCCGCCTGCCACCTCCTGGGTCGGACGCGCGAGGAGTGGGGCGACAAACGCGCCGATGAGCTTCGCTTCTTTCATATCGAAAAACTGAGTGGGTGGCTCGACGCCTCGCTGCACCAGATCACCGAGACGCTTAAGGGAGTTGAGCAAAAGCTCCGGGAGAGGATGCGTATGCTCTCCAGCGTCACGCCTAACATCGAGGAGCCGCTCGGGATGGTCGCCCGAAGCGTCGCCATGCGGCGTCTGATCGACCTCGCCCGGAGGATCGCGAAGGTGGACAGCACGATCCTCATCACGGGAGAAAGCGGGACGGGCAAGGAGCGCATCGCACGGTACGTGCACGAGCAGTCCTCGCGCGCGAGCGGGCCGTTCATCGCGGTCAACTGCGGCGCGATCACCGAAACGCTCCTGGAGAGCGAACTCTTCGGGCACGCGCGCGGCGCGTTCACGGGAGCGGTGCAAAACCGACCCGGCCTGTTCGAGGCGGCTAACGGCGGGACGCTCCTGCTCGACGAGATCGGCGAGGTCTCGCACGGTATGCAGATTAAACTCTTGCGGGCTCTCCAGGAGCGCGAAATCCGCCGCGTCGGCGAAAACCAGAGCCGGCCTGTCAACGTCCGGGTCATCGCCGCGACGAACCGCGAACTCACCAAGGACATCGTGGAGGGCCGCTTCCGCAAGGACCTGTATTACCGGCTGAACGTCGTCGAGCTGCACGTGCCCTCGCTGCGGGATCGGCGAGAAGACATCCTGCCGCTCGCCCGCGTCCTGCTGACCGAGGCGGCGTCGCGGCTGAAGCGCCCGATCACCGGACTGTCGCCGCGCGCTGCGGACCAGATCCTGCGATACGACTGGCCGGGCAATGTACGCGAGTTGGAGAACGCCATGGAGCGTGCGGTCGCGCTGGCGCGCGTCAGCCGCACGGAGCTCGCAGATCTGCCCGAGGAGGTTCGGCAGGCGCTGGCGATTCCAATAGCTTCCGGTGCAGTGAAGGCGCTCGAATCCGTGGAGAAGGAGTACATCATGGCCGTGCTCGATCGCAACGGCGGCAATCAGACGCTCACGGCCGAGCAACTCGACATCGGATCGGCGACGCTGTACCGGAAGCTCAAGAAGTATGGCGTGGTTCGGCGGGGGGGTGCTCCCGCCAAGTAGATACGAGGATCGAAAGGGTGCTGGTGCGTTGAAGAATTAGATCGGGAGCCCTTGGCAAAAGATCTACCTTTCTTCCAACTCGTATCATTCGTTTGTGGGTTTTATTGTCAGGAGGTCACCCGTGGGCGGAAAGAAAAACATCCCCGACAATCCCATGTTGAAATCCACACCACTGGCCAAACTCGGTACAGGCGTTTATGGTTTGGACGATGTTCTCAACGGTGGGTACCCCGATGGCCGAACAACGCTGCTGAAAGGCGGTCCAGGGGCTGGCAAGACTCTCTTCTCGCTTCAATTCCTCCACCAAAGCGCCTTAAAAGGCATACCGGGGATCTTCGTCACATTCGAGGAAAGCACGGATGCCATCCGCATGAACGCGGCGACCCTGGGCTGGGACTTTCGGGCCCTCGAGAAAAAGGGGCTTTTGTTCATCCATTACGCCAAGATGAACCCATCGGATATTATCGCCGGACCTTTCTCCTTGAAAGCCCTGATGGCCATTCTCGATGGAAAATGCAAGGCAATCGGCGCAAAGCAATTGGCCATCGACGCAATCGACGTCTTGATGCGTCGTTTCGAGGATTCGCCTCGCGTACGCGATGAATTGAACGCCCTGCACGAATGGCTGGACGAAAATAGGTACACGTGCCTGCTATCCGTCAAATCGAGCGACGATCCCGCTATATCGGCGCGCTTCAGTTTTCTCGATTACATGGCGGACTGCGCCATTGTGCTGGATCATCGGATGATGGAACAGATCAGCACGCGAAGACTGCGAGTGGTCAAGTATAGAGGATCCGGTTTCGGCACGAATGAATATCCCTACATTATCGGCACCAACGGCATTTCACTGGTCCCCATTGCATCCGTGGCCCTCGTACACAGGGCTTTGGGCCCTCATCGATCCACCGGGAAAAAAGATTTTGACGAGGCTCTGGATGGCGGGTATCGCCGCGGCGCATGCATTTTGATCACCGGCCCCAGCGGCGCTGGAAAGACCACTATCGCCTGCTCCCTCGTCCAGACAGCCTGCGCCCGGGGCGAAAAGGTGCTTTTCATCAGCTACGAGGAATCCCCCGAAGCCTTGGAATCGTCCGTCCGAAGTGCGGGCATCAAGCTGAAACCCGCCCTACGCTCCGGGAATCTGAAAATCATTTCCAGGTTGCCTGAAAGAATGGGGGCGGATGAACACCTGTTTTTTGACCTTTTGACGATCAGGTCGTTCCAGCCAGATCTGGTGGCGGTCGATGCTATATCGGCCTGCAATCGTATGGGCTCGGGGAAGGCGCCGTTCGACTACCTGATGCGGTTGGTGAACACGTGCAAGGAACAAGGCATCACGTGCGTCCTCAACAACCAAATGAGGTCTTCCGCCGCGGACGTAGACCTTAGCGGGCTGGGGTTTTCCTCGCTCGTGGACACGGTGATCCAGTTGCGGTTCGAAGAGATCCAGAGCGAGCTGAAACGCTCCCTGGTGGTCCTGAAGGCTCGGGGCAGTAAGCATTCTCCTCGATTCCACGACCTCCGCATCACCGATAACGGCATCGTGTTGGACTCAAGTAAGATATCAGCGGCCAGTGCAAAATCTGAGCGTTCTAGCCGAACGCCCAGGGCGACGGGAGGTGCGCGATGAACAACACACCGGCAAAGACCACTCCCTTTCGGTTTGTGTTGTTCGTGGCGGGAAACGACACCAACTCGATGCTGGCTCGGGATAACCTTAATCACATTTGTGCAGAATACCTGCGCGTGGGGAATTGCACGGTTACGATCGTGGACGTCTTGGATGACTTTCAGGCCGCATTGGACAACAATATCCTCGTGACGCCGACGCTGCTCATGGAGGGACCGCGAGGGCGTTCGACGATCCTCGGCAACTTGTCCGATATCGACCGTATTGTTTTAACGCTTGGTTGCGATACTTAGAACCCATCTCAAAATGACCTGACCGGCCCTAAGCATTATTCTCCTGTCGATGAATCCCCTTGCAGACCCTTCCTGGTGACGCAGGATTCCCTATATCGGCAATCCTCCCGGTCGCAGTTGTACGGGGTCAGCGGATGGGAGAGAAGATTCCCTTCCACCTTCTGGATGGCGAATTTCTTTTCGATTTCGCTCCTACCGCCGATCTTGAAGTTCTGAACACCCAAGTCCTTGGCGATTTTGCTCTGATTGTCCGCGTTCATGGCATCCTCCTTGTGTCGGGTACTCACGCCGCTCCGCCCCGATCGGCAATCGACGGGGCTCTTCCTCCCCGCGCCGTGATGGATTCGATTCCGCATGTCCTCAAGAAAGATCTGCCACGATTGATTCTCGACATGACGGTCCCGAGGGGGATATCGAGTTCCTGGGCGATCTCCTTGTACGAATATTCGCCGAACACTTTCATCAGGAACGGTCGTCGATATTTTTCACTCATCCGGTCCAAATGATGCTGTACGCGATCGGAAAAGCCGTCGCGTCTCATCCGCTCCTCCCGGTTCGAATCGGCGGGCAGAATATCGGCAAGGTCGTGGTAATCCAGGCGGCGCTCCCGCTTGCTTTTTTGAATGGTCCCCAGGTACAGGTTCCGCAGAATCACCCCAAGCCAGACGCGGCACTTGTCCGGATCCCTGAGCTGGTCGAACTTTTCGATGGCGACCAGCAGGGTCTCCTGAGTCAAGTCCTCGGCCGTGGCCCGGTCGCGGGTGAGGTATCGAGCAAAGTTCTTGAGAAAGGGGATATGAGGAAGCACCGCTTGTTCCAAAAGCCTGCTCCGGATGCCGGCCTGTGACATTTCCTCGCGCATTTCAATTAATTGACGCATACCGAACCATCCATTATCCATGTTGGAGTTTTGCAGTTCCCACGTTTTGCTCTCTTTGCAGCAATTCCGCAGCCTTGTTCATCAATTCGTCGACGTTCGAAGATTTGATCATGAAGGCATCGGCGGACCAACTGCGAATATCGGCCCGGAAGTGGCTGTAACCGGTGTTGATGATTACGGGAAGGTGCTGGTCTTCGTGAAGAAGAGCCGCCATCGTATCGAATCCATCATTGTCGGGCAGCTTGAGATCCAGAATGACAAGGTCCGGTTTTTCCGTTTTTGCAAAGACGACGGCCTCGGCGCCGGTTGCCGCCAGAGAAACCTTGTAGCCGGACATCTTGAAGTTGGTCCCGTACAAGAGGCGAAGGTTTGCTTCGCCGTCGACAATGAGGACTTTGCGTTTTTTGCCGTTGCGCATGGTGGTAATCTTTCTTTTTAGAACGAGCCGCAGCCGCTATTTGAGCGGGCATTCAAGGACAGATCGGGTGGGGACGGGCCGGGCTTCGGGTTTAAGTGTTTGGCGCCGTGTGGCCGGCCGCGAGAACGGACCCGTTTTTCTCACCCCGACACCTTTCCCTTCCTGTCCCAAGATTTTTCGACATCATGGTCCATGAAGGCCAGCTCCAGGATTTTCCCTTCCAGTTTCTCCAGCGACCGGCCGATGTCTTCCAGATTCCCGTCGAGGTATTCCTTTGCGACTTTCCCGTTACTTAGAAGCCTTTTGATATAAATCCGCCTGCGCGAATCCGCTCCGGTCATATTTGGGTCAGGGACTGGTTTGCCTTTAGTCATCGTTTTCCTCCTCAGCTTCAGATCAGTGGTTTCGATTGTTTTCTGAACCGCGTTCGTACTGGTTCAAGATGCGGATGCCGGAGAACGCCAGCAGGGCCAGAATGATTATCGACTCCCATCAAAAACAGTTGATTCACAGCGTGTCTCCTTTCCCGATTCACCGCATCCGGCGAGCGGTCGTTATTGTCCCTTGCTTGATTTTGCCGTCCGGCCCGCTCCGATCGACGGCCGTCGTTTTTCAAGCTCTTGCTGTGCGACGAACTTTCGAGAGGTGCTGATTGCGGGCGTTTTCGCGTTCTCCGGATGGAATCCCTTCAGCTTCAGTCTCTTTCTAGCATCCGCTCGATAAGTAAGTCTATTAGGAAGATTCGACGCTATGCTTCGAAAAAATCGAAGTGTGATGGTCGCCATTCATTCCTCTCTTTTTTCGAAAAATTCCGTCCGATAATCGCAACGCGCACCGGCTAGAAATAATAGCGGAACGCCGCGTTACCCTGTATCCAGAGCCAGGCTCCGAATTCGCCGAACATGACGCCCGGAGCTACCTGGAAAACCAGGTCGAACGGCTGCTCCTTGAACTGCAACGCCAGACCGATATCCCCCTCCACCGCGCCGACCAGAGAGGCGTTGCGCCTCCAGGAATACCGGTTGTCCCAAAAAGCGAAGACGAGGCCGGGACCGACGAACCAGGTGAAGTCAAGTTTCTCATGCGTGACGATGTCATGCAGCCAGAAGAGATAGTCGGCCGCCAGGAAGCCTCCATGAAACGACCAGAACGGGCCGAGGTTGGCCTGGATGCTCATCCAGTCGGCGACGAATGTATTGGTGGAGAGCGCCGGGCCCGGCCATCCGACGCTCAAGCCCAGCCCGAAACGGCCCGGTTGCTCGATTTCGCTGGCATTCGCGGTCGGACCTGCCGCCGAGAAGGCCAGCAGGATGAAAGTAATGGCGATCAGCACTTTGAGCCGGAGAATCATCTGTGTTTTTGTAGACATGTAATCCTTCCTTCACGACCTTGATTGTTGGCTGGAGCTTGTAGTCTTTGGCGTCTTCTTCTTTTCTCCCGATTGAACCGGTGTCTCCACCGGGCCGGCTGTCGTTTTTCGCAACGGCTCGATCATGCCGGTTTATCGATATCGAACAGGTGAAGGCCCCGCTCGTCGAGCACCTTGCGGATATGCTCGCCGCCGGCCCGATCGTGGATCGACGTCTTGAGCACCGTATGGAGCTCATCGGCCCAAGGCAGCGTCGCCGTCGATTTGATGGCC
>QZKR01000165.1 GCA_003598065.1 Myxococcales bacterium
CGCTTCTCTTCGCGCGCCGGCGAGGAATGGTGTTTGGCCTTGCGGCGGTGCTAGGCAGCTTGGTTCTCGGCGCGACACTGCTCGATGCAGGTCTGGTCGATCGGTTGACCTCGCTGTTCGGCGCGCCGGGCGAGATGAGCCGCTGGCGCATCTGGCGCGTCGCGCTGGCGCTGCTCGCCGACGCGCCCGCCGCCGGCTGGGGCTACGGCCGCTTCTTCGCCCAGGGCGATCTCTGGTTCGATCAGCTGGCCCCGGTCATCGACATCCGTTCGGGGACGCACAATGACCTGCTGGCCGCCGCCGTAGAGGGCGGGCCGTGGCTTCTGGCGGCGTTGGCTGGACTCTATGCCGCTCTGGGATGCGCGGCGTGGCGCGCAAGACGGGAGGCGGGAGCGTGGCCGGCGCGCGCCGCCGGCCTGGCGCTTGTCGTCCTGACGATGGGGAGCCTGTTTCACAATGCGCTCGCCGATGGCGAGCTGTCTCTTCCCTTCTGGGCTCTGGCGGGGCTTTTAGCTCGACACGACGCACGCGCCGCCGAACGCGCCGCGCCCACAGGCGACGCCCCGCCCTGATTCTCTTCCCGCTTACTTTTCCAACGGCGGCTTGGTCGGTCCGCCGGCGATGCGCCGGCGGTCGCCGTGGCCGTCGCTCTCGATCGTGTAGCCTAGGAAATTCACCGTCGCATCGTCGGCGCTCCAGACGATCGTCGCCACCGGCCAGCGCTTGTGCAGATCCGCATAGGCGAAGGTGTTCTGCCACTCGCCGCGCAGTTGCCCCCAAATGTAAATGCGCACCGTGGCGACGGTCGGCCCGGTGACGCCGTGATTGTCCCAGTAATGCGCGTAGACGGTGTAGGCGCCGTTGGACGGGTCGTCGAGGTTGATGTTCTCCGGCCCGTAGCCGTAACGCTTGTCTATATCGAGCGACGGCTCGCCGTACTGGCCCCAGTCCAGTCCGTTGGTGCAGTTGCTGAAGTAGCAGGCGCCGCTCGACCAGAGTTGGCCGCCCGGCCGCACGAGGTGCAGATCGATGTCGGTTTCGTCCGTGTTCCACACAAGCTGGACGTGGATCTTTTCGCGCGGAATGGCTTCCAGAACGACGCTGTCGGTGTTGCAGCTGATCAGGCCGGCGCGGTCCTTCACCTGCAAGGTGATCGTGTACGTCCCGGCAAGATCCACCCAGAACGTCGGCCGCGCCTGACCCTGAGCGTTGATCTGGCTGGTCGAGCCGCCCGGCCGCTGCGTCACCGTCCAGATGTAGGTCGAAATCGAGTCGCCGGCGTCGGGGTCGTAGGAGCCCGTGCCGTCCAGCTGCACCGTATCCAGCGGCTTCAGATAGGCCAGATTGGGGCTGGTCACGGTCAGGTCGGCGATCGGACAGTTGTTCGGCGGGAAGGCGCTCCCGGAGAGCGGAATGTCGATCGTCGCCTCGTCCGGGTCGTCGGAGGCGATGCGCAGCGTGCCCGCGTGCGACCCCGGCGCGGCGGGCGCGTAGGCGACGGGGATGATCGCCGTCGCGAACAGCCCCACCGTGATCGGCGGCGTCGGCGCGCCGCCGAGGTTGAACGAGGGATCGCTGCCGCCAAGCAGGCTCAGGCCGCCGATGGTGAGCGGCAGACCGCCGACGTTGCGGCATAAGACGTTTTCCGTGCGCGACGAACCGGCGAGGATCGGCGCGAAGACCAGCGGCGACGGCCCGCATTCGATGTCGGCCGGAGCGACGGCCGTGAAGGAGACGGTCGCCGTGTTGCAGGAAAGCGCGTTGAACTTGTCTTTCACCTGAAGCTGGATGACGTAGGTGCCGGGCTTATCGACGTAGAACGACGGCAAGGCCGCGTCGGCCGGCGTCACCTGGCTCGTCGAACCCGCCGGCGCGCTCTGCACGGCCCAGATGTAGTGGGTGATCTGGTCACCCGCGTCCAGGTCGTAGCTGGCCGAGCCGTCAAGCTGGACGGTGTCGAACTGCTTGATGTTCCCCAACGGCGGAGAAACGACGCGCGCCGAGGCCGTGGGGCATTCGTTCTGGAAGTAGCCGCCGCCGGACAACGGCGTCTCGACGATCGGTTCGTCCGGATCGTTGGAATGGACGCGGAAAAGCGCGCTGTCGGATCCTTCCGTCGTCGGCCGGTAACGCAGGTTGATGTAAGCGGTCTGACCGGCCGCCAATACCGTCGCCGGCGATCCGTAGATCGAGAACGGCCCGCCGGACGGCGTCAATTCGTACTGGCTGACGGTCAGATCCGTGCCGCCGACGTTGCGGCAGGCGAGCGTTTCGATTTTCGCCGTGTTCAGCGCCACCGAGCCGAAATCGATGGCGGCGGGCATGCATTCGATGTCGGGCGGGGGAACCTGGGCGGTGAAGGAGATCGTCGCCGCCTCGCAGGAGAACTCACCGACCGTGTCCTTCACCTGCAGCTTGATCGTGTAATCGCCGGCTTTGTCGGCGACAAACGTCGGTTGCGGGTCGTTGGGATTGACGATCTGGCTGGTCGAGCCGCTGGGCCGCGCCTGCACCGTCCAGATGTAGCGATCGATGGAGTCGCCGGCATCGGGATCGGAGGAACCCGTGCCGTCGAGGTGGACGGTGTCGCCGCGATAGATCGCGCCGGTCGGCGCGGTGATGGCGATGCTCGCCGTGGGGCAGTGGTTGGGGTTGTAGCACTCGGCGACGAGCGGCACATCGACTTTCAGCTCGTCGGGGTCGTT
Source organism: Myxococcales bacterium (assembly GCA_003598065.1). Classification (GTDB taxonomy): domain Bacteria; phylum Myxococcota_A; class SURF-8; order SURF-8; family SURF-8; genus SURF-8. Next base: position 2,706 of record QZKR01000165.1, read on the forward strand.
GGTCTGGATGAACAGGTTGCCTTCGTCGAGCCCTTCCACGTCGGAGTAATAACGCACGTCGAAGGTAGTGCTTTCGTTGTATTCCAGCACCGCCGCCGGCATATTGAGGAGCGTGTAGCGACCGTCCGGGTTGCGGTCGATGGAGTAGCGCGTGATCTGCAGCTGCCCGGGGGAAAGATTCTTGCAGACGACGCTGAGGATTTTTTCCGTGGAGAGCGGCACGCGGCCGAAATCGAGCGGGATGGGCGCGCAGTCGATGTCGCTGGGCAGCACGGTGCTAGCCAGCAGAATCTCCAGGGGGGACTCGTTGGCGTCGCTGCTCTCGACCGCAATCAGCCCCGTCCCGTCGCCGGTCGATTGGGGCGTGAAGACGGCGCATACCTCCAATGATTCCTCGCCGCCGAGCGTCGTCGGCGCAGTCGGCGCGGGATCGAGCGCATAGGCCCCGTCGCCATCGTCGGTCAGCGTAAGCGAGGCGATGTCCAGGTCCCAGCAGCCCAGGTTCGTGATCGTCGTGCAGCGCGTCGCCTGCGAGCCGAACTCGACGTCGGTGAAGTCGATCACGGTCGGCGCGGCCTCGATCTCCGGTTCGCAGGGCGTGCCCGAAACCGGGACGATCACGGTTCCCAGGTTCTCGTCGTTCGTCTCGATGCGCAGCCCCGCCGTGTCTTCAATGCCATCCGCAACGGTGGGACGATACCAGACGTCGAACGAGAACGACTCGCGGCGCTCGATAATCAACGGGTTGGTGGCGTCGATGTCGCCCGGCGCGCCGTCCAGGCCGATTTCCGGCGACTGCGCATCCAGAAGGATGCCGGAAACGGCCAGTTCGACGCCGCTGTCGTTGGCGATCGTCACCGTCTGGCTGTAATTGCCCAGGCGCACGACGCCGAACTCGATCGACGCCGGTTCGATCGTCGCCGCGACCGTCTCCTTGATGTCGGTGACGATCTCCACGCCGACGTTCGGCTCGGCCGGATCGTTGGAATGGATGACGAGCATGTTGAAGTCGGGTTGAAGATCCGTCGGCACAAATTCGACCTCGATCGTCATCGAGCCGTCCTTGACGAGCACCACCGGCAACGCGGGATTGTTGACGGCCAGTTCCTCGGGCGTCTGGTCGAAGTAAATGTAGATGTCATCGATCTCCAAGTCGCCCGCGCCGATGTTCGTCACCTTCACCGATTTGGTGCGGCTCGAATGCAGCGGCACCGCGCCGAAGTCGAGCCGACGGGTGTCAACCGTGATCCACGGGTCGCCTTCTTCGTGCGGGATGTCGGTTTCGAATTCGATGTCGTATTCATACTCGGAGCCGTCGCCATCGGCGACGCCGTCGCCGTCCGGCGTTCCATCGCCGTCGGTGATCGTCCCGTCGCCGTCGGTCGTCCCATCCCCGTCCGCATCGCCGTCGGTCGGCGCGCCGGGAGTGTTGCACTGCCCCTGCTCGCAAACCTGGCCGGCCGGGCAGTCCGAGTCGAGGGTGCAAGGCGTTTCGATGCAGGAACCGTCCTCGGCGCAACCGTTCGGGCAGAGGCAGCCGTCCGCGTCGCCGTCTCCATCGCCCAAAAACGAGCCTGCCGAACCGGAACCGCACCCTGCCGCCACGAGAAGCGCCAAAACCGTCAGCAAACCCTTGAAGGTCGTCTTCATCGCGTCACCGCCTTGGTCAACAGCCACAGACCCGATGCACATGCGTATTGATCTGATTTTGTAGCATAGGTAAGGGTGCGACTCAACTGTATTCCGTCAGTTGACACCCGTGTCAGCGAGATAGTTGCCGCGACGAAAGCGCGGTGACGCGAAATGCCCGACTAAAGAAAAATGTAACGGAGCACGAAGACCGCGCCGAGCCCGTAGACCAGCGGCGAGACGTCCTTGCCCTTGCCGTCGAACAGCTTGATGAGCGGGTAGGAGATGAAGCCGAAGGCGAGGCCGTCGCTGATGGAAAAGGCGAGCGGAATGCCGATCAGCGTCAGGAAGGCCGGGATGGCGTCGCCGACTTCGTCCCAGTCGATGCGCGTCAGGTTGCGCACCATCATCGAACCGACGAGAATCAGCGCCGGGGCCGTCACGGGGTAGAGAAAAGCGGCTGGATCGCTGCCCGGTATCTGCCAGCCCGCGCCCACCATCGCCACCAGCGGCGCGAAGAACAGCGCCACGAGAAAGAGCAGGCCGGTGAAAACGTTGGCCAGACCGGTGCGCGCCCCCGCCGCCACGCCGGCCGCCGATTCGATGTAGCTGGTGACGGTGGACATGCCGCAGCACGCGCCGACCACCGTTCCCGCCGCGTCGCAAAGGAAAGCCTTTTCGGCGCGCGGCAGTTTTCCGTCCGGACCGATCAGGCCGGCCTGCGCACCCACGCCGACAAGTGTTCCCAAGGTGTCGAAGACGTCCATGAACAGAAAGACGAAGATCAGCGTCAGAAACTCCGGATGCGTGAACACCTTGGCGAAGTCGAAGGCGAAAAAGACGCTGAAGTCGGCAGGCGGCAGGGAGACGATGCCCTTGTACTGCACCACACCGCCGACCAGACCGAAGACGGTGGTGGCGAGCAGGCCCCAGAGGATCGCGCCGCGCACGCGCCTTGCCATAAGCGCCAGGGTGGCCACAAGCCCCGCCAGCGCCAGCAGCGTCGGCGGCGAGGAAAGGCTGCCAAGTTGAGGGAGAAGGCTTGTTTTGTTGATCGTAATGATGCCGGCATGCAGCAGGCCGATTTCGGCGACGAACAGGCCGATGCCGGCGGCGATGGCGTGCCGCAGGGCGGCGGGGACGGCGTCGAGGATCCACTGCCGCACGCGGAATAGCGAAAGGATGAAAAACAGCACGCCGGAAATGAAGACGACGGCCAGCGCCGCCTGCCAGCCGACGGGCTGGCCGCCGAGTTCGAGCAACGCCACGGAGAAAACGAAGAAGAAGTTTTCGCCCATTCCCGGCGCAAGCGCCACCGGGTAACGGGCCACTATACCCATTAGAATCGTGGCGAAGGCCGACGAAAGGCAGGTGGCGAGAAAGACCGACTCCATCGGCATGCCGGCGATGGCGAGCACCGCCGGCTGGACGAAGAGGATGTAGGCCATCGTCAGAAAGGTCGTGACGCCGCCGGCCGCTTCCGCCCTGAGCGTCGTGCCGTTTTCCTTGAGCCGAAAGATCCGCTCCAGCGCTTCCATCGCCTCCCCCTTCTCGTGACGGTTGCGCGCCGGAGCGCGCCGACGCCGTTTACTCGATCTTCTTCAATCGCTCGCGGTAGGTATGCGCGAAGTTGACGTAGTAGGCCTTGAACGTCTCCCACGTCTTCTTCCAATCGTCGCGGATTTCGGCCACCACCTTGCAGGGCACGCCGACGGCCACCATCCCCGGCGCGATCTCCTGGCGGTTGACCACCAGCGCGCCTTCGCCGACCGCCGCCCACTGGCCGATTTTCGCCCAGTCGCTGACGATCGCGCCCATGCCGATCACGGCGTAGTCGTCGATCTTCGCGACGTTGTGGATGATGCAGCCGTGGCCGAGCGTCACCCAGTTGCCGATGGTGCAGGTCTCGCCCGGCCGGGCGTGGATGACGACGTTTTCCTCCACGCCGGTGTTGTTGCCGATGTGGACTACGCCGTAGTCGCCGCGGATCTTCGCGCCGGGGCCGACGTAGCAGCCCTCGCCGAGCGTCACCGCGCCGATGACCTCGGCGGAGTCGGCGATGTAGCAGTTCTTTCCGATCTGGGGTCTGTAGCCGTCGAATTCGAAAATCGCCATGGCGGCCTCGCTTTCATCTACAATCAGTTATCGCGATGCGAAGAAACGGAATTCCCCTGTGGTTAAAGAATATCCGCGCCGACAGGAGGGGTCAAACGATATTTCCTGAACGATAAAGCCGGGAAGGCCGGCTGAAAATGCGGGTAGGTCACATGTCCGAGTAGAAAAAACTCGACAGGACATAGTTCAGGATAATCACCACCACCACCGAATCGGCCACCGTGCGGTTGGCCGCTCGGCCCACGCCTTCCGCGCCGCCCTTGACGTGGAAACCGTAGTAGCAGGCGATGGTCGTGATCGCCAGGCCGAAGATGCTCGTCTTGATGAAGCCGACCACGACGTCCATCGGGCCGACGAAAAGATAGAGGTTGGCCATGAAGGTCCCGACGTTCATTCCCTGGATCGGCACGGCCACGAGGTAGCCGCCGACGAGGCCGACGACGCCGGCGAAGGCGTTCAGAAGCGGCGTGATGATCAGTCCGGCCAGAAGGCGCGGCACGACGACGCGCTGGATGGGGTTGACCGCCATCACCTCCAGGGCGTCGATCTCCTCCTTGACCCGCATCGCGCCCAGTTCGGCGGCGATCGACGAGCCGGCCTGGCTGGCCACCATCATCGAGGCCATCACCGGCGAAATTTCGCGCAGGATAACGATGGAGAGCATCGAGGAGAGCAGGTGCTGCGCGCCGAACAGTTCCAGAATCTTCGCGCCTTGCAGGCTCACGGCCGCGCCCATCGGCCCGACGACGCAGACCACCGGGATCAGGCAGCGCCAGCCGAGGCCGTTCATGACGCGCACCCACTCGCCGACGTGCTGCGGCGGCCGGAAGGCGGCGCGCACGGCCCCAAGAAAGAAAAGGCCGATCTCCCCCAGCCGCACGACGAACCCGGCGACGGCGGCGACGAGCCCTTCCGCCCAGCGCGCGAGCAACCCGCGGCCGTTTTTTCTCTCCGGTGGGGAAAAGCCGTTCATACCAGCCTGATCGGTCCTTCGGCCGTGCGGGAAAAGAACTGCCTGAGGATCGGGTCGCCGGATTCCATCACCTTTTCGCGCGGTCCGAAGGCCACGAGCCGGCCGTTGTAGAGCATGCCCACGTCGTCGGCGATGCGACGCGTCGAGGCGATGTCGTGCGAAATGACGAGGAAGGTGATGCCGAGTTCGCGCTGCATGCGCAGAATCAGCGAATCGATGGCGTCGGCCATGACCGGGTCGAGGCCGCTGTTGGGCTCGTCGAAAAGCACGATCTCCGGTTCGAGGACGATCGCCCGGGCGAAGCCGACGCGCTTGCGCATGCCGCCCGAAAGCTCGGAGGGAAACAGATACTCGATGCCGGGCAGGCCCACGGCGGCCAGTTTCTCGGCGACGATGCGGTCGATTTCGGCGCGCGGCTTGCGCGTGTGCTGCACCAGCGGAAAGGCGACGTTCTCGCCGACGCTCATCGAATCGAAAAGCGCGCCGTCCTGAAACATCATCCCGAAACGCTTGCGCAGGCTGTAGAGCCCCCGCCCGTCGAGCGTCGTCACCTCCACGCCGTCCACCGTCACCGAGCCCTCGTCGGGCTTCAAAAGTCCGACGACGTGCTTGATGAACACCGACTTGCCCACGCCGGAGGGGCCGACGATCACCGTGATCTTGTTGCGCCGGATGGCGCACGAGACGTCGTCGAGCACGACGTGCCGGCCGAACGCCTTGGTGACGTTGGCGTAACGGATGACGATCGCATCGTTCATGGGCGGTTGGAGGTTCGCATTATTCGGCCGGCGCTCCGGCGGCGACCAGATCGGCGATTTCGCGCTCGGCGAAACGCAGCCCGATCGACTTGAAGCCGTCCGTCGAGACCGGATAGGCGATCTGGAAACGGTCGGGATCGGCCGCCGTCAGCGGCCGCCCCCAGAACGGCTGATTGACCGCGTTCACGATCACGGTCTCCGCCTCGATGTCGGCGAAGTAGGCGTCGTCGTAGACGTTGGGATCGCCGTTGACGACGAACGCATAACGGCTGTCGGGCGAGAAGATCGTCCGATAGTTCGGGTAGGCGTAGCCGAAGCGGAACTGTTTGATGAACCCCGAGACCAAAGACGTCGGATGGAGGGACCATACGGTCTCCGTGCTTTCGTCCTCGAACGCGACCTCCCCGAGGATGCTGACGGAGGCGGCGTCCGGCGAAAGGGCGAAATCGAGCACGTCGTTGCGGGCGACGTTTTCGATGCCGTACAAAATCGGGTAGCTTGCGACCAGCACGCCGAGCGGCGTGAAGCGATGCAGGCTGTCGCCGGCGTTAAGCCACAGGTAGTCGCCGCCGGCGAAAATCCGAATCGGGATGTCGTCGCGATGTCCGCCCAGCAGGCGCACGTTGGCCCCCTCCCCCTGCGCCACGAGCGAGACGCTGTCGCCGTCGATCAGCGCGCGGTAGACCCGGAAGTAAAGGAAGGCGTCGTCTTCCGCAAGCTCCCAGAGATGAACGACGGCGACGATCGCCTCGTTCTCGCCTGCCGTCGGCTGGTTGGGCACGATCGCCGCTTGTTTGAACTCGGCGTTCGTCTGCTCCGGAGCGGTTGCGCTCCAATAGCGTATTTCCACCTGGAAAGTCAGTTGCCGCTCGCGCCGCAAAACGATCACCGGGTCGGACGGAACGGACCCGTCGGCGTTGAACGCCCGGTAAGCCGACCAGGCCAGCGTATCGCCTGCATTTGCAATCGACGATTCCTGCGGCGGATTGCCCGTGATGCCGCCCGGCGCAACCGCCGTAACCGTTTCGCCGCCGCCGAAACCGCTTTTCAGCGCCGCTTGCGCTTCGCTCGCCTGGGCGTCGTTTACCGCCAAGGTGTATTCCCACACGCCGAAAGGCGACGTTTCGACTGTTTGACGGCCGTCGAAGGGCAGCACCTTTTCATTCGGCTCCTGCTCGCCGATGTCCGTCGGATCTTGATCCGCTTCTGGAAATTCCCATTCGAACTCGCCCGCCGGTTCGAAATCCCAGCTTTCGCCTTCCTCGCCGCCGTCGCTTTCACCGTCGGCCAGTTCCCCATCCTCGGACAGATCGTCGTCGCCGTCTTCCGACGCATCGCCATCGACGGGAGGCAAATCATAATCGACGTCGGCGTCCGGGTGGCCGAAATCGATCTCGCCGGGATCGACGTCGCCGGGTGAATTTCCCCCGTCCTCCGTCTTGTTGCTGCAAGCCGCCAGAGCAATGCTGAACGTCGCGATGAGCGCCGCCAACACGAGGATGCACAGCGGAATTTTCCGTGGCATGTCGCCTCCCGGGTCTGGGCTCTGCCCGATTGAGATGGGCGGATTATAGCAGAGCCGCCCAATGATGGCCATGAGCGGAATTACGTTTCCGGCGAACGGCCGACCAGGCGCAGCACCAGCGCGAAGACGGCCACCGCCGCCAGATAGGAAACTACGGGAGTCAACCGCGTCGCCCAGAGGTAGCCGGCGGACACGGCCATCGCCGCCACGAGCAGGGCGTAAGGAAGCTGCGTCCGCGTGTGGTCCATCAGATCGCAGGCGGAGGAGATCGACGACATGATCGTCGTGTCGGAGAGCGGCGAGGAGTGATCGCCGAAAATCGAACCATCCAGCACCGCGCCGACGCTCACCATCATCAGCGGCGCGCCGCCGATGTGATAGGCCAGAGGCGCGGCGGCCGGCAAGAGGACGGCCATCGTTCCCCAGCTTGTGCCGGTGGCGAAGGAGATGAACGCGCCCATGAGGAATATCAGTACGGGTAAGAGCCAGGCCGGCAAAGCGTCGGCGAGCGCGCTGACGAGATAGGCCCCCGTGCCGAGCAGGCCGTTGACGTCGCCGATGCTCCAGGCCAGGATGAGAATCGAAAACGCCAGGAGCAGCACGCGCCAGGAGGCGAACCAGGCGCCCAAAAGCGCCAAAACGGACGCGCGACCCAGCCACGCGCCGAGAGCGATCGCCAGCGCCGAGCCGAACAGCGACGCCATCGCCAGCACCCACGCGCCGTCCTCGCAGGCGATGAGATAATTGTTCTCCAGCGAGAAAAGCCGCGCCGCATCGAACGCGGCCCAGGCCGAGCCGTCAAACCCTTGCGGCGAAATCACTCCCGCACCGTTCAAGGCCATGCCGATCAGCACGCCGGCGATCACGGCCAGCACTGGCAGAACGGCGTTGAGCGCCAGCGGTCTGCCGACGACGTTCGGCAAGCGCGATCCAGAAAGCGGCTGCGAACCGGGACGCAGCGTCTCCCCCGTGCGCCGCGCGCGCCGCTCGGCGGAAAGCATCGGGCCGAACTCCCGCTTCATGGTTACGTTCAGGGCGATGAAACCGAGCAGCAGGATGCAGTAGAAGCGGTAGGGAAGCGTGGAGATGAACATCGCGTAAGCCGAGCCGGGAAGCGAAAGCTCGCGCATGGCGTTCTCGATCAGGCTCACTTCGTAGCCGATCCATGTGGAGATGAGCGCCAGACCGGCCACCGGCGCGGAAGTGCTATCGACCAGAAACGCGAGCTTCTCGCGCGACACGCGGGCGCGGTCGGTGAGCGGGCGCATGGAGGAGCCGACGATCACCGTGTTCGAGTAGTCGTCGAAAAACACGGCCGCGCCCAGAAGGGCCGTCGCGGCTTGGGAGGAGCGCGGTCCCTTGGCGAGCCGGCCCAGCCATTGCGCCAGCCCCGTCATGCCGCCCGAGGCCGTGGCGACGTTGACCATGCCGATCAGCGAGAAGGTGAACAAAAAGATGTAAAGGCGAAAATCGTTGACCAGCACGCCGCCCACGATCTTCGCCGTGCCGAGCGTAAAGCCCGATAATGGCCCGAGGCTGGCGCCGTCCACGGCGAGCAGGGCGGCCCCCACGGCCAAACCCAGCGCCAGGGACGTCAGCACGCGCCGTGTGGCGATGGCCAGAGCCAAGGCCAGAATCGGCGGCAGCAGCGCGGTCCACTGGACGCGCGCCGTTCGCGCCGTAAAAACGACCGCGCTCCCCCGCGATACCTCGCCGCGATAACCCCAGCCTTCTTCAAGCAACGCGAGACTGCATGCGGCGGGAGCGGCTTCGCCCTTGGCTATCGGGCCCAGCGCTTGGAGCGCTTCGCCGAGCGGAGCCAGATTTTCGTCCCGCAGCACCAGCCCGCAATCGAAAGGTGCTTTTTCTCCCGCTTCCCCGGCCGCCTGCGATAGCGCCTCGTGCAGCCTTTTGGCCGTGAACGCCGTGCGCCGCGCCTCGTTGAGCGGCAAAGCGGATAAGGCCCAGCTTAGAAAAACCACCACCGCCGCCGCGATGGCCAGCCGCCGCGTGAGCGTCATTTTTCCCACCTCGATCGTGCCGAAACGGGCCCACCATAGCCCAGCGCGCCGCCCAGCGCAAGGCCCCGCCGAGACGACAAACGGCCATCTGACACAAAGGCTTTGCGCGACGGCCGCTTCCTGTTAAGATGCCGGCCACGGTCGCCGGCGACATTGATAAGGACCGGCAAGAACAAATTCCGAAGGATTCGTGCATGCTCACCGCGGGTGTGGACATCGGTTCGCGATTCGTGAAAGCGGCGATTGTCGATCCCGAACGCGGCCTCGTGGGCCGAGCCCTCGTTACGACCGGCTTCGAGCCGGCCGAGGCCGCCGCCCAGGCGCTCGCCCTGGCGAAACAACAGGCCGGCCTTGCCGCCGACGCTTCCCTCCCCACCGCCGCCACCGGCGCGGGCCAGCGCGAAGCTTCCTTCGACGCCGCCGTCACCGACGTCGCCGCGGCGGCGGCGGGCGCGCGGCATCTGGTCGCCGACTGCCGGCTCGTGCTCGACGTCGGGGCCGAATCGGCGCGGGCGATCAAGCTCGACGAAGCGGGGCGCGTGGCCAACTTCGCGCTCAACGAAATGTGCGCCGCCGGGGCGGGCTCCTTCGTCGAATCGATGGTCCGCGTGCTCGACGCCTCCTTCGGCGAACTCGACCAATGGAGTCTGCGCAGCACGGGCCGCGCCGTCATCACCGCTCAGTGCGCGGTGTTCGCGGAATCGGAGGTCGTGTCCCTCTTGCACAAACCCACGCCGCGCGAGGACATCGCCAAGGCGATTTTCGAATCGATCGCGGCGCGGACGGCCTCTCTGGCGCGTCGTGTCGGCGTGGCTTTCCCCATCGCCGTCGTCGGCGGGGCGGCCGAAAGCCAGGGCTTCGTCGCGGCCTTGAAACGCGAGTTCAAAAGCGAGGCCGTTTTTGCCCCCGAAGCGGTCCGTTTTGCCGGCGCGATCGGCGCGGCCCTCGAAGCCCGACGCCGGAGGGAGGGCTAGATGGCCGCCGAGCGGGAATTCTGGCGCTGGACGGAATCGGCCTGGCGCGATCCGGCGATCGATCCGAAAGCGGCGCGGACGCTGGTGATGGGCGTGGACATCGGCTCGGTGAGTTCGCAGGCGGCGGTTCTGGCCGACGGGCGGCTCTTCGCCGCCAGCAGCACGCGCACGGGTTCCAGCAGCCCCGACGCCGCGAAAAAGGCCGCGGCGATGGCTTTGGAAAGCACAGGCCTCGCCGCCGACGCCATGCAGTTCGTCGTCGGCACGGGCTACGGCCGGGTGAACGTGCCTTTCGCCGACAAAACGGTGACCGAGATCGCCTGCCACGCGCGCGGCGCGCACGTCATGAGCGACGGTGCGGCGCGGACGATCCTCGACATGGGCGGCCAGGACTGCAAGGTGATCCGCTGCGACGCCTCGGGAAAAGTTGTCAACTTCCTGATGAACGACAAATGCGCCGCCGGCACGGGACGGGGTATGGAGGTGCTGGCGCAGCTTCTGGCCGTGCCCATCGAGGAAATCGGCCCGATGTCGCTCGACGTGAGCCAGGAGCCGGAGCCGGTGAGCTCGACCTGCGTCGTCTTCGCCAAGACCGAGGCGATGGGCCTGATGCGGCGCGGCATGGACAAGAAAACGGTGCTCGCCGCCTATTGCCTGGCGATGGCGAAGCGCGTCGCGGCGCTGATCGGCCGGGTGGGGATCGAGCCGGCCTTCGTGGTCACCGGCGGCATCGCCAAGAACGCCGGCGTCGTGCGGCGCGTGGAGAGGCTGCTCGGCGTGACGGCCGCGCCGCTCAATCGCGACAGCCAGCTCGCCGGCGCGCTCGGCGCGGCCCATTTCGCTTTGGACGCGCTCGCCAAGCAGCGCTCATCCGACGGACAATAACTGTTGAGTCAATCGATGCCACGGCTTTTAGAACTTATGGTAGAAACTGACCTTCGTCATTCCCGCGCAAGCGGGAATCCAGATTGGGTTCAACGATTTCTAGACCCCCGCTTTCGCGGGGGTGACGTGGAACTCGTCAATTGGGACAGGTTCTTTGTACATTTCGCCGCTCTCGCCCTGCTCGTCGCGCTCGTCTCCTGCACGCCGGCGCGGCCGACCAATACCGACGACGACGGCTCGTCGGACATCGCCACCGAGCCGTCGGTCGAGATCCTCACGCAGAGTGGGCGGCGCATCGATTATTTCGTGGAAGTCGCCCGCACCGACGCCGAGCGGGCGCGGGGCTTGATGTTCCGCAATCATCTGGACGCGGATCGCGGCATGCTGTTCATTTTCCCTTATGAAGCGTACCAGAGCTTCTGGATGAAAGACACCTACATCCCGCTCGATATGTTGTTTATCGGCTCCGACCGCCGCCTCGTCGGCGTGGTCGCCAATGCGCAGCCGCTGGACGAGAGTTCGCATCGCGTATCCGCCCCGAGTCGCTACGTCCTGGAGATCAATGGCGGTCAGGCGGAGAAGTGGGGCATCGCCGCAGGCGACGAAATCGTCTTTCACGACATCCCGCTGAACGCGAGTCCGTAACTTCCGGCATTCTCCCCCAAGCGATCGCGCCCTTGCCGAATCGTTCCGGGGCGCCCGACTATTTCAAAGTTTTCCCGCCTGAAACCTGGAAGAAAAAGGCAATTTATCCGGAATAAGCATACGCAAAGCGCCCTCTTTTGCTGTTTAGAGGTTTCATTATCAACAGGATCGGGTGGAAAGCGAAGGAGGGATTGCGCATGCGCAAACTGGCGCCTCTGGTTATCGTCCTGCTGGCGGGACTGGCATTCTATGCCTGCGATTCGGGCGACGACAACGACGGAGATACCGACGGCGATCAAGCGACGGATGGCGACGAAGTCACGGATGGCGATCAAACCACGGACGGCGACGAACCGACCGACGGCGATCAACCGACCGACGGCGACGAGCCGACCGATGGCGATCAACCGACCGATGGTGATGAGCCGACGGATGGCGACACGGACGGCGATGAAGAGGCGGAGGAAGCGCCGCCCTTGCCGGACGACGCCTTCGGCTACGCCGACGACCCACTGCCGGACGGCGCGCAGGAAATCACCGAGGAAGAATTCAATCAGATGGTCGAGAACGGCGAGGCGGCGCCCGCCAGCACCGAGACCACCGTGCAGCAGGAGGAAGCGGCGCTGCAGCAGGATGCTGCGGACGAAGCGACGATTGCCGCCTTCCTTGCAGCCAATCCCGGTCTTGGCGACATCATTCCCCCCGATCCCGATCCGACGGACCCCACCGTCGAGCCGACGCCCGACGGCAACTATTCCCACGAGATCGAGCGCAGCGATGACGAAGGCCGCGGCCCGCGCAAGCGGATCATCACCATGGGCCGCCGCTGGTGGCTGCGGACGATCGCCCAAGGCATCCAGGTTTTCCCCACCTGGGACAACCAATTTCAGACGTACCGGACTCTTTACGAGGGTCTGCCGAGCGAATGGCAGGCCGAGCTGCAGCTTCCCGACCCGACACTGATCGAGGAAAACCCCGGCCAGTTCCCGGTGGAGTCGTTGATCGACTACAACGGTCGGCTCGGCGAACTCTCGGACAGCATCATCGGCTCGATCCAGTTCGATCCGGGCGGCACGCCTCCGGAGGGTTATCCCGCCAGCTGCGCCGATGAAGAAGGTTCGGGCACGGGCGGAGACCGTTCAAGCTGCTCCTACAGCAATCCCAACTGCGGTTTCAAACCGAACGGCATCTGGGAAAACTATTCCTGGCCGAACAAGTTCTTCAATACGTGCGTGAAAGATCAGGCCGCCCGCGGGTCGTGCGTTTCCTTCTCCAACGCGGCGGCGATCGAATTCCATGTCGCCAAGAAGTTCAACAATTGGGTCAACCTCAGCGAGCAGGGCTACTACAACCGGATGAAGCTCGATTGGGGACGGGAAGACTATTGGGACGGTTTCTGGTGCGATCTCGCCTTCAACAGCATGTACACCCAAAACTGGCTGCTCTACTTCGAGAACCAGTGGAACTACAACCCGTCCTGGTCGCGCATCACCAACGACGATACGCTTTACATGGGCAACTCGTGCGTCGGCTACACCGAGACCTGCTCGGACACGGCGCACCAGAGCCAGCTCTACTGCTTTGACTTCGGCTTTTTCCGTTTCTGCGGCTATGGCGTGCCGGAAAAAAATCCCGGATTCGCCGGTTATCGGATCAAGACCTCGGCGCAGTTCTGGGACCCCGCCAACCGCAACCTATCGTTCGCCAAGCTGATCCTTGCGGTCGCCTTCGGCAATCCCGTGTCGATCGGCGTTCCGGTCCCGCCAAGCTGGGACGCGGCAGGCAACGGCGTGATTTCCAACGGCTTCATGCAGCCGCCGTTCGATACGGCGGAGACGAGCCGCGGCGGTCACGCCGTGCTGGTGACGGGCTTCATCGACAACAGCATGCTTGCGGACCGTCTGCCGGATGCGCCTTTGGGCGAAGGCGGCGGCTATTTCATCATCAAAAACTCCTGGAGCAACTGCTGGGGCGACGGCGGTTACATCTACGCGCCCTATCGCTGGATCAAGGAGAACGTCGGCGACGCCACGGTGCTGCACGGCGTGCAATAATCTGAACGGATCGACAGACAGAAACGGCGCGACCGGGAAACCGGCCGCGCCGTTTTTTTGTCTTCCAGATATCAAGCCGAGCGCTATTTCTCGCGCATGTACGGATAGCGGTAGTCGGTCGGCGGAACGAAGGTCTCCTTGATCGAGCGCGGCGAGACCCAGCGCAAGAGGTTCAACAAGCTGCCGGCCTTGTCGTTGGTGCCGGAGGCGCGGCCGCCGCCGAACGGCTGCTGGCCCACCACCGCCCCGGTCGGCTTGTCGTTGACGTAGAAGTTGCCGGCGGCGTAGCGCAGCGCCTCCGTCGCCTCGTTGATCGCCGTGCGGTCCTGAGCGATGATCGACCCCGTCAGCCCGTAGGGGCTCGTCTTATCGCAGAGGGCGAGCGTTTCGGCAAACTTTTCGTCGGGGTAAACGTAAAGCGTCAGGACCGGACCGAACAGCTCTTCCGCCATCGTTTCGTAGTCCGGGCGCTTTGCTCTGATCACGGTCGGTTCGACAAACCAGCCTTTCGCCGCGTTCGCGCCGCCGCCGATGACGATGTCCGCATCCTTCGATTTCTTCGCCCGGACGATGGCGCCGCTCAGCTTGTCGAAGCTGGCCTTGTCGATCACCGCGCCCATGAAAACGGAGAAATCGGCGATGTCGCCCATTTTGATCGTGGCGATTTCGGCCTCCAATCGCTTGCGCAGCTTCGGCCACAGGCTTTTGGGAACGTAGGCGCGGCTCGCCGCCGAGCACTTCTGGCCCTGATACTCGAACGCGCCGCGCACGAGCGCCGTGGCCAGCACATCCACGTCCGCCGAACGATGCGCGACGACGAAATCCTTGCCGCCCGTTTCGCCGACGATGCGCGGATAGCTGCGGTAGCCGGCGATGTTCGCGCCCACCGTCTTCCACATCGACTGAAACACGGCGGTCGAGCCGGTGAAATGGATGCCGGCGAGATCGGGATGAGAGAGAATGACGTCGCCGACCTCCGCGCCCGAACCGAGCACGAGGTTGATGACCCCGTCCGGCAGACCGGCGGCGATCAGAAGTTGCATGATGTAGTGCGCCGAAAGGACGGAGGTGGAAGCGGGCTTCCAGACGACGGTGTTGCCCATCAGCGCCGGCGCGGTGGGCAGGTTGCCGGCGATGCTGGTGAAGTTGAACGGCGTTACGGCGAAAACGAAACCTTCCAGCGGCCGGTGCTCCATGCGGTTCCAGATGCCCGGCGCGGAGTTGGGCTGCTCTTCCATCAGCCGGCGAGCGTAATGGGCGTTGAAGCGGAAGAAATCGATGAGTTCGCAGGCCGAATCGATCTCGGCTTGGAAGACCGTTTTGCTCTGGCCGAGCATCGTGGACGCATTGAGTGCGTCGCGCCACGGGCCGGCCAGCAATTCCGCCGCCTTGAGAAACACACCGGCGCGTTCTTCCCAGGACCAGGCCGCCCACTCGCGCCGCGCCTGCTTCGCCGCCTTGATCGCCGCCAGTGCTTCGTCCCGGCCGCCGCGGTGATACCGACCGAGCAGCAGCGCGTGATTGTGCGGGGCGCGGATCTCGACGAGCTTGCCTGTCTTGACAGGCTTGCCGCCAATGACAAGCGGGATCTTCACGGGGGCGGCGGCCATTTCAGCAAGGGCGGCCTTGAGCGCGGTTCGCTCCGGCGTTCCCGGAGCGTAGGACTTGATCGGCTCGTTGATCGGATCGGGGACGTTGAAGATGCCTAGCGTCACGACGGCCTCCTTGTGCGAAGCGAGAGGGAGAGGCAGGGTCGCGCCGCATTCGGGCGCGAAAGTCGGTGCCATGCTAGCGCAGGCCCTTCCCCGGCGTCAAGCAAGCGTTACGCATCGTTTCTCGGGGCGCGCCGATTACTGAAATACTCCGATTTTTATCGCTTGACGAATTAATTCGTATACGTATAATTTGCATCAGGATATTACGTCCACATAAAAAAAAGAAAGCCGTCAATAATGAACATTACCTCGCGATTGGAGTGCCCTTACTACCTCATTACGCGCGCCTCATACGTTCTCGCCTCCACCGTCAAAACCGCCCTTGTCGAAGCCGGGCTCGAACGGATGAAGCCGGCCTACATGGGGGTCTTGTGGGTTCTCTGGATCGAGGACGGCATCAAATCGAACGAACTGGGGCGCAAGGCCGGCCTGGAACCTTCCACCATGACCAGCCTGCTCGATCGCATGGAGCGGGACGGCCTGGTGGAACGGCGCGACGACCCGCACGATCGCCGTGTGCAGAATATTTTCCTCACCACCGACGGGCGCGCCATCAAGGAGCCGGTGCTGGCGACGATGAACGACGCCATGTCGCGTCTCTTCGGCGACCTCCCCCAAAAGGACCTCGAACGCATGATGGGCGTCTTGCGAAAGTTGCTCGAAAAAGACAAGGAGGGAATCGCGCCATGAGCCAAAGCCATGGCGGACAAATCGGCTTTGCCTGCGCCTATACGCCGCTGCCGCTGCTCGACGCGGCGGGCTTCGCTCCCTTCCGCGTGCTTCCCAGCGGCGACTGGCCCGACCAGGCCGGGCGGCTGCTGCACGACAACCTCTGCCCGCACGTCAAGCGCATCCTCGATCGCGCGCTCCAGAACGACCTTCCCGAACTCACGGGCATGGTCTTCATCAACAGCTGCGACGCCATGCGCCGCCTTGCGGACGCCTGGAAGGTCGTCCGCAAGGGGGGGCGGTCCGTCTTGATCGATCTGCCGGTGACCGACGACGCCGCGGCGGTTTCTTACTTCGCGGAAGAGTTGCGACGGCTGGCGGCGACACTGGCCGAGTGGGGAGGACGCTCGCCCGCGCCGGAAGACCTGCTAGCCGGCGTCAACCGTCGCAACGAGCTGGCCCGTCTCTTCGGGGTTTTGCAGGAGCGGCAGAAGCGCGGCGCGTTGAAAGGCGGCGCGGCGGCTTTGCAGAAGCTCTACAACTTCGCCTCCACGCAATCCGTCGATGAGGCGCTGGCCGCCCTGCGGAAAGCCGTGGAGGAGCCAGAAGAAGCCGGAGCATCAGGCCCGCTTGTCCCTGTCTTCCTCTTCGGCAACGTGCTGCCCGACCCGGAGGCGTTGGCGCTTTTCGAACTCTGCGGGGCGCGCATCGCCGCTGAAGATCTGTGCACCGGTTCCCGCCTCTTCAAAGAGATCCCATGCGATTCCGACGACGACGCCTACACGACGCTGGCGCGCGGGTTACTGGGGCGGTCTCCCTGCGCGCGCACGCTCAACCCCGTAAAACCAGTGCGGTTGGCCGAGGACGTCTTGACGGCGGCGCGGGCCGGCGGCGTGCGCGGAGTGATCGGCTATACGATGAAATTCTGCGACCCGTATCTGGCGCGGCTCCCCGCCGTCCGCGAGGTTCTGCGCGAGACGGGGTTGCCGCTCTTGCTGCTCGAAGGGGACTGCACCCTGCGTTCCATCGGGCAGCAGCGGACGCGCATCGAAGCCTTCGTTGAAATGTTGAGGTGACGGACATGATGCTCCAGTATTTCGAAAATCTCGCCAGCGGGATCGAGGCGAAGCGGCAGGCGGACCCGCTCGGCATAGTCCGCGCAAATTGTACGCCCTGGAAATCGCCCGCCTGGGGATGCGGCTCTACTCGCCCGGCCAGCGCGTAGCCTGGTGCGGCGTCGTGGCGCCCTTCGACCTGCTGAACGCCATGGGCGTCAATTCCTGCTTCGTCGAATTCGTCGGGGCGATGCTCGCCTCGACGGGGACCATCGGGCCCCTGCTGGACCATGCCGAGCAGGCGGGCTACGCGACGGACGCCTGCGGCTACCACCGGGCGATCATGGGCGCGGCCCGCCAGGGGATGATGCCGGTCCCCGATTTTCTGGTCGCCACCTCGATCCCGTGCAGCGGCGGGCTGGCCGTCATC
Organism: Myxococcales bacterium; assembly: GCA_003598065.1. Classification (GTDB taxonomy): domain Bacteria; phylum Myxococcota_A; class SURF-8; order SURF-8; family SURF-8; genus SURF-8. The sequence goes on from QZKR01000165.1 coordinate 20,154, forward strand.
GACAATCTGACGCGGCTTTTCGCCCGCGACCTCTTCGTTCTGCACGTTCCGCCCGATGAAGCGGAAAGCGGTGTCCGGTATCTTTCGGGGCAGCTTCGGGAACTGACGGAATTCGTCGCGCGCCACACCGGAGAAAAGCCGGACCCCGCCAAATTGCGCAAGGCGGTGGAGCTTTCCAATCAGGCGCGCGAGCTTTTAGTCGATGTGTACAAACTCGCCGCGCACGTCCCTTCCCCCGCCGCCAGCCGCGATCTGCGCAACTTCGGCATCGTGATGGCCCTCTTCCTCGGCACACAAGCCGCCGTGGATCTGGCGCAAGCCTACCGCCGCGACTTTGCCGCGCGCATCGCGGACCAGCGCAGCGGCGCGCCGGGCGAGCATTTGCGCCTGCTGTGGATCCAGAACCGCATCCAGTTCAAGAACCCGCTGGAAGACATGCTGGAGCGAGAATACAAAGCCGTGATCGTCGCCGACGAGTTGAATCAAATCACCTGGGATCCCATCGACCCCGACGATCCCTTCCCCGGCATGGCGCGGCGGGCGATTTCGATTCCGCTCAACGGCCCCATCGAGCGCCGCATCGAGGGCCTCAAGAAAATGGCCGAAGCATACAAAATAGACGGCGTCATCAACCCTTGTCACTGGGGCTGCCGCCAGGGCACGGGCGCGCGCGGCATGATCGGCGAGAGTCTGAAAAACATCGGCCTGCCGGTCCTGAACCTGGAAGTGGATTGCGTGGACACGCGCAACTTCGCCGAAGGACAGCTCAAGACCCGCCTCGACGCCTTCATGGAAATGCTCGCCGGGCGGCCCTCGCCCTGGCGCTGAGAGGGAGCAGCCGCTATGTACTATCTTGGTCTCGATCTCGGCAGCCTCACTTGCGACGCGGTCCTCATCGGCGAGAACGCCGCGATCCTGGCTTCCTCGGTGGTCCCCACCGGTTCGCGCAACCGCGAGGCGATCGACCGCGCAACTTCCGAAGTCCTGCGCGACGCGGGACTCGCGCGAAGCGACATCGGGGCCATGGTGTCCACCGGCTACGGACGCGATCGCGTCGAGCAGCGCCTCGCCTCCGTCACCGAGATCACCTGCCATGGGCGCGGGATACAGTCCCTGCTGCCCGGAACCCAGGTCTTAATCGACATCGGCGGACAGGACAGCAAGGCCATTTGTTTCGACAAGACGGGACAAGTGGCGGATTTCGCCATGAACGACAAGTGCGCCGCCGGGACGGGGCGCTTTCTGGAAGCCATGGCGCGAGCGCTGCAACTGGACCTTGAAGCAATGACTACGCTCGATCAGGGCGCGAGCGGGAACCTGACGCTCAGCAGCATGTGCACCGTCTTCGCGGAAAGCGAGGTCGTTTCGCTGATCGCCGAAGGCGCGGAGGTCTGCGAAATCGTCGCCGGCCTGAACCGCGCCATCGCCGCGCGCATCCTGGCCATGGTCAAACGCATCGCACCGGATTTAAACGGCCTTTCGGTGGCCATGTCCGGCGGCGTGGCTCACAACGGAGGAGTGGTCCGCGCCTTGAATGCCGCGCTCGAATGCCAAATCGCCGTGCCGCCCAAGCCGGACATCGTCGGCGCCCTGGGAGCCGCCCTTATCGCCCGGGAAAGATCCAAGGCAGGCTGAAAACCCATCAGCCTCCCGTCCGGCCAAACGCAATGTCCACCGTCCCTTCTGGCTTCTCAGAGAGCTTTCAAGGACTGCCCGGCGCGGCTTCCAACGGTTTCTGGCTGAAGTTGATCTCCACGACGCCCGTGCGCTGGGCGATAACGAACGGCACATGTACGGAAAGGACCACGCGCAGGGTGACGGTCTTCTCCTTCGGCGACCAGTCGGGCTTCAACAGCAAAACCGGCGTGCCGAAAACCTCCGTCTGCAGCGGCAGGAGGCTAAGCCGGTTTACGACGCGCGCCGGCGTGAAGCGGAAAACGACTTCCTTATCGGAGATCCATTCCGAGGAGACGCTCACGTCGCCGTCGAACTCGGCTTTTACCTGCGCCCATTCGGCGAGGGGCTTGAAACCAACGAACTTGAAAACGACGGGGTGTCCGGCGGCGGGAACAAGTTTGCGGACGGGCAGCGCCTCGCGTTTCGCCGCTTCCTCGGTTTCGCGCCGCGCCGCCTCGGCGCGCTGGCGTTCTCCCTCCAGCCGCCGCTCCTCTTCCTGCCGGCGCTGTTCCGCCTCGGCCCGGCGACGCTCCTCTTCCAAGCGCGCCAGTTCGGCCTGTTCGGCGCGTCTTCGCGCCTCCTCCTGCCGCACGCGCTCCGCCAACTCGGCCAGTCGCGCCCGTTCGGCCTCCTCCGCCAGACGTTTGGCTTCCTCCTCGCGTCGAACCCGCTCGGCGAGTTCGGCCTGACGCCGTTCCGCCTCCAACCGCTGCTGCTCGGCGATCTCGGCTTGCCGGCGTTCTTCCTCCAGGCGCTGCCGCTCGGCCGCCTCCGCCTGCAATCGGAGTTCTTCCAGGCGTCGCTGCTCGGCTTCCGCTTTCAGACGCTCTTCTTCTTGCTTCCTCCGCTCGGCCTCCTCGGCCAAACGCCGTTCCTCCTCTTCGTGGCGGGCCTGCTCCGCCTTGAGCCGTTCCGCTTCCTCGGCCCGACGCCGCTCTTCCTCCAGGCGCAGCCGCTCGGCTTCTTCCCTCTCCTGGCGCCGCCGGTCGGCGTTGCGTTTTTCTTCCGCCATCGCCAAGGCGAAACGTTCTTCCTCCAAGCGCCGCGCTTCTTCCAGATCGGCTTCCGGCTCCGCAACGGCCGGCGGCGGTTCAAGCACCGCTTTTTCGGGTTCGACCGGCGCGGCGGCGACGGCGATCGGCGGGGCGATCGGCGGCGCTGTCAGCCGGACATAAAGCCGCGAGCCCTTCTGCTCGATGTCGTATTCGGCCTGGGCCGCAAGAACGATTGTCAGTCGGGTTGCATCGGAGGCCCCCTCGACGGTGTCCACATCGAGCGAGACGAGGGGCACCGGTGGAACGGCCGGCGAAATGTAGCGCGCCGGCGGCGTCGTGGCGAAAAAGTCGATCACGAGCCGCGACGGGCCGTCGAGCGTGTAGGCGGAGAAAACAAAAGACCGTTGGCCGGTGACGATGACGAGCGCGCCCCGGGATTCCCCTGAGACGACGATGCGTTTGATGGCGTTCGCCTCCGAGGCGGCGAACAGCGGCGCGACAGAGGCGGCGCAGGCGATCAGCAACAGGGCGGCAAGCATCCGACGGCGCACGGCGAGGCTCCTCGATTCCATTGAATATCGTGGCGTGAGCGTAGCAGATTTCGGCGGCGAGGGCTAGCCTTTCGGACGATGCCGGGAGACGAAATCGTAGGCTTCGCCGACGAGAAAAATCGAACCGGCGACGACGACGAGATCGAATTTCCCCTCCATCTGCGCGGCAAATCGCAAGGCGTCCGCGACACGGCGACGCCCGTGTTTCGGTGCGTTCCCCGGACAGGCGGCGGCGAGCGTTTCGGGGCGTTCGGCGCGGTCCAAGGCCGGTTGCGTGAAAATCCAGGCGGCGGCGAGCGGCGCAAGGATTTCCAGCTCCTGCCGATAATCCTTGTCCTGCATCGCGGCGAAAACGAAGAGGATGCGCCGATGGCCATGGGCCGAGGCGAGGTGTTCGGCGAGGGTGCGCACCCCGGCGGGGTTGTGGGCGCAATCGACGAGCCACGGCGGGCGGCCGGCGAACAGCTCCAGTCGTCCCGGCCAGCGCGCCCTGGTCAGACCCGTGCGAATGTGGCGAGCCGCGATGGGAAATCCCCGTTCCGCAAGGATCTCGGCCGTCGCCACGGCGCAGGCGGCGTTGCGAATCTGATGCTCGCCCGCCAGGGCGAGGTCGAGGCGGCGTAGTACGCTGTCGCCGCGCCGGTAAGCGAGCCTTCCCCTCTCGGAGACGAGATCCGCGTCCCGGCCGATGACGACAAGCGGCGCGCGGCGTTTTCCGGCGATGCGGCCGATGACCTCCAGCGCCTCAGGCTGCCGCGCCGCCGTCACCACCGGCGTACCGGGTTTGACGATGCCGGCCTTTTCGCGGGCGATGGCCCGGATCGTATGGCCGAGGTACTCGGTGTGCTCGATGCCGATGCTGGTGATGACGGAAACCTCCGGACGCACGACGTTGGTCGAATCGAGCCGCCCCCCAAGCCCCGTTTCGACCACCGCCAGGTCCACCTCCTGCTCGGCGAAGTAAAGGAAGGCCATGGCGATCAGCGCCTCGAAAAACGTCGGCAGCAGCGGATCGGCCGAATGCGCGGCGTTGTACGCGGCCGCCGCGTCGCGGACGGCGAAAGCGAGCCTGGCGAAGTCGCGCTTGGAAATGTCGCGCCCGCCGGCGTAGATGCGTTCCGTCGGTTCCTTGAGATGCGGCGAGATGGTCAGGCCGCATTTCAGTCCCGCCGCCTCGGCGATCGCCAAGAGAAAGGCGGCGGTCGATCCCTTGCCGTTGGTGCCGGCGATGTGAACCGAGCGGAAGCGCCGTTCCGGGCGGCCGAACAGCGCCATCAGCCGGCGGGTGTTGCCGAGACCGACTTTGATGCCCAGGCGTTGCAGGCTATACAGCCAGCGAGCGGCCTCGCGATAAGACGTCGTCATGTTATTTCGTGGTCATGACGTATACGCCGTCCCAATCGGGCGGCGGCGGGGTTTCCTTGTATTCCTCGCAGCGATCGACAAACGCACGCGAGGGCTCGTCGTCGGGGAATTCCAAAAGCACGTCGTGGAAGGCGCGCTTCGCTTCGTCCCATTTTTGAGCGCGGTAGAGCGTCAGGCCGGCGTTGAACCGCTCGCACAGGAGCCGCTCTTTGGGCGCGCCTTCGCCTTCCGCCACCAGTTCGTAGATCGTCACCGGTTCGTGTTTTCCTTTGACGCGGATCGAGTCGAGCCGCCGGCAGAGGAAGCGGTCTTTGATGTGGACGTAGGTGAATTCGGAGACGATGATGCTCGTTCCGTACTGCTTGTTCGTGCCCTCCAGGCGCGAACCGAGGTTCACCGCGTCGCCGATCACGGTGTAGTCGAAACGCAGCGACGAACCCATGTTGCCCACCCACATGGCCCCGGTATTGACGCCGACGCCGATCGCCAGACGGGGAATGCCGCGCCGCCGCCACAGTTCGTTGAGCCTGTCCAATTCGCGGATCATCGCCAGCGCCGTACGGCAGGCGCGCAGGGCATGATCCTCCTGCGGATGCGGCGCGCCCCAGAAAGCCATGATTGCGTCGCCCATGTATTTGTCGAGCACGCCCTCGCTTTGCAGAACGATTTCCGTCATCGGGTTCAGATATTCGGTGAGCATGTTGCCGAGTTCTTCCGGAGAGAGCGTTTCGGAAAGCGTGGTGAAACCGCGAATGTCGGAGAAGAGGACGCTGATCTCGCGTTTCTCGCCGCCCAGCTTCAGCCCGCCGTACTTGCTCATCACGTGTTCGACGACCGATTCGTTGAGGTACTGCTTGAAGGCGGCGCGCGTACGTTTCTTCTCGCGCTCCTCGGTCATGTAACGGTAGACGTAGCAGAAGAGAAAGATGACGAACGCTTCCGACAGCGGCAGCACCGTATGCATCCAATAACCATGAGCGAAAAAGAGGTACTTATCTACAGTTAGAAAGCCAAAAACCACAAATACGATGAACAAAGCGCCCCACAGGGCCGGCACAAGACCCAGGACGACGCCAAAAACGAGGCCGAAAAGCAGAATGATGCCCAACTCGAAAAGGACGGCCCAGTCGGGGCGAGAGATGTGGTCGTCGTGAAGAATGTTGTCGATGAGATTGGCGTGAACCTCGACGCCGGCCATGTTCTCCTGAAAAGGGGTGGTTCGCAGATCGTAGAGAGCTATCGCCGTTGCGCCGACCAGGACGATTTTACCCTTGAGCCGTTCCGGCGGAATCCTACCGTCTAAAATGTCTGCGATCGGGTAAGTAGGATAAGTTCCCTGGGGACCGTGATAATTAATGAGCAGTCTTCCATGGGGATCGGTTATCAGCGTTCGTTTATCCGCCCCCAGACCCAGCGTGATCCCATCCACGCCGCGCGAGTAGGTGTGCATGACGATCTCGCGGTCGAGGTAGTGCGCTACGGTCGCCAACGAGAGCGAAGGAAGGATAGGGTGCGGACCGGGCTCGCCCGTTTGGATCTCCCAGAGCAGATCGCCCCAACGCAACGCACCGTCGGTGTCCGGTTTGAAAGTGAAATGACCGAAACCGGCGGCGGCTTCGGCCACCATCGGCAGCGGGGCGCGTACGCCGTAGCCCTCTCCAAGATTCAGTATGTAGTTTTTTTCCTCTGCCTGCTCCCGAGGCTTGGTTATTTTCACTTTACTTGCGGAGATAGTCTCCAGTGAAGCAGCCAATCGTTCGCGGTCCAAATGCGCGATTTCTGCTGGATTAGTGAAGATGAAAAAACCCAATATCACATTGCCGGCCTTGCGGATGACATCGGCAAGGATGCGATCGGGGTCGGAGGCGACCATCTCCTCTTTGATGAGCTTCAGCGTCGCCTCGCGCATCGGCTCGCAGCCGGAGCAATCGGGCACTTCCAGGGAGTCGATTTGTTCGGCAAGAGCGCCGAAAACGACCGGCAGCTTGGTGTCGTCGGCGTCCGTGAACCCCACGTCGAAAGCGACGACCGCCGCGCCTTTCTCGGCCAGGGCGGCGATGAGCTGAGCGATGACGACGCGATTCCAGGGCCAGCGACCGTAACGCTCGATCGATTTTTCATCGATGGCGGCGATAACGACTTCATCATGCGGAGGGACGGGCCCGCGGTCGAGGAATTTGAGGTCGAGAGCTTTGAGCTCCATCTGGTCGATGAAGCCGAAATCCCAGCCGAATTCCTCCTTCGGCAATGCCACGGAGAACACGATGAGCGATACGCCCAATCCAAGGGCGATCGTGCCGAGGTTGAACCAGCGTCGTTTCCGGGCTCGCTGCATGAAGTCGGACCGCGCGTCGCCTTGAGGTTGTAGTGAGCGGATGATAGCAGGTGAGAAGGCGAAGTCAAGGCAAGTCCGGACGGCGGCGGATGCGAGGTCAGATTCTCTCGACCCCCCGGCGGCGAATAGGGTCGAGCCAGCTTATCAGGGTCGAGGGAAGGCGCGTTTGCAGCAGGACGATCCCGCCGCCGCCGAATTCGACGATCGGCGCGGGTTCCGCGTAGGGAGCCACCCTCAATCCGTCGGCTTGCCTCTGGCGCACGGCGAGCGTCGTT
>QZKR01000094.1 GCA_003598065.1 Myxococcales bacterium
TGTTCGTCATTCCCGCGAAGGCGGGAATCCAGTCTGGTATCAATGAGTTCTGGACCCCCGCTTTCGCGGGGGTGACAACTTTTCGGTCTACTGGGATAGATTCTTAGTACAGCCGGATCAACTCCGTCTGAGGATAGTAGTGCTTGAGGATGGAGCGGAAATCCTGGCCGAATTGGGCCCGGCCGATCGCCCCCGTCTGACAGAGGCCGACGCCGTGCCCATAGCCCGCGCCGGCGATCTCCCAACGAACGATCGTTCCGGAAACGTCCTGTACGGGCCGGATGCGGATAAGCGCCGAGGGAAGTCCGCCGAGAACGCGGCGTATGGTCAACTCGGGGGCAAGAACGGCGCTTCCTTTCTCGCCTATGACCGTCAATTCCACCAACCGTCCCGAAACTCCGCGCCGGCCGGGCGCTAGCGCCGTTGCGCGCCCGATCGTGTAGCGCTGGTTCACTAAGCGCGTCACCTCTTCGACGGTCAACGAGCGCTGCCAACGGAAATACGGCTCGTTGTAACCGGCGTCGCCGCAGAAAGCCGAAGGCGGCTGATCGAGAAAGGCGTTGAGCGTCGTTTCCGTGACGCCATGGGGATACTCGGAGGCATTAGACGTATCGGGCCGGCCGACGAGATCGGGGTTGGGAGGCTCGTGCCAGACGAACTGGTTGCTTTCGGTGTGGCCGCCGCACGAGGCGCTGTAGACGGTATCGACAAGCTGGCCCTTGCGAGCGAGGAACTGGCCGCGCGTGGCGTTCACCGCTTCGCTGGTTTTCGGCTTGTGTGCGCCGTGGCCGCCATAAACCTGGCAATGCTGGCGTGCGCAAAGCTGGAACGGATCGGCGAAATGGCGCGTCCCGAGCTTGGCCAGCAGATGCCCGCGCGCCGCGATGGCCTGCGCTTTCAGCGCTTCGGGCGGGGCGCTGGCGAACATCTCGGAAGGAACCGTTCCCAAGAGAAGCGTCTCCAGGCTCACCTGGTTACCGAGGGCGAGTTTGCCGTTGCGGTCAAAGGTCACGTAGAGCGAGCCGATATAAGTTCTATCCCCGCGGACGTTCTTGTCGGGATCGAATACGCCGTCATGAACCGTCAGCGGCGATCCGTCCGCCGAACGGAGAAACACCACGTCCCGAGACGTTCCCAACGGTTTGCCGTCTTCCATCGACAGCGCGAGTTCTCCCGATGGCAACGCCTCCAGACGCGGGGCCACATGCGTTTCGGCGTCGAAGGCGGCGCGTAGTTTTGCGGCCTCGGCCTCCGCCGACGCCGAATCGGGAAAGCTGCCCGCTATCAACAGATGCCGGACGTTTTTCAGGACCTGTCCATCCAAACCGAAGATCGCACCGACGCGTCTTGACGCGACGGTCAGACCTTTTTTACGCCATTCGGCGGCCGCGGCTTCCACGGCCCTGGCGTCGCCGCCGATCACCGTTTCGACGACGACATCGTAAATAGTCTTCCCCGGAACGGCTCGCGTCGGCGCGACGACCAGGCGTCCGGCCGTCTCGGTTCGTATCGTTTGGGCTGCCGGAGTGTAGATCGTCGCTTCAATCGGTCCCTGCCCGGAGATGACGATACGGTCCTGATCGTCCAACAACCCTATCGTTATCAATGGAATGCCGGCATCATCGAAGGCGAGCCTATTGGAATAAAGCTGCCGCAAGGGATCGGAAGGACCTGAAGTGCTTTCGGCCAAGGGATGCGCCGGGAGGACGAAACACATTAAAAACAGGATGAGCGTCGCCGTCGGAAAGGTTCGTCGGCGGATCTTTGCGAAAGCGGATGGCGTCATGTACACTGATTGGGCCGAATGAGTTTAATCGACTTGAGTTAGGCGGGGACTGTAACAGAAGCCGGATTCATGAGCAAGGCGTTTCTCATCATCCTGATGGCCGGTCTCGTCGTCGGCTGGCCGACCGAGCTTATGGCCTTTCCGCTCGGCGCGACGCCGCCCTGGGGCTTTTCATTCCAGAAGGTGTCGCTGCTAGAACGCGGTTTGACCCGCGTCGCCCCCGACAATCCGCACGCCACGCCGAAGGGACAGGCGCGCTTTTGCAAGGACGAATCCTTCGAGGGCCATCCCTTGCGCGTCTATTTTCTTTTCGCCGGCAATCGCCTGGTGGAGTTGGAATACGATTTCAAACGGCCGGACGATGCCCTCTTGGACAAAATTTTGCGACACCTTACGAAAGTCTGGGGTCCGGCCAAGACGGCGAAGGATGGCGGCTTTCCCAAGGGAAATCTTTTCAACGAGCGGCGCTATCTCGATTATTTATGGGAAACGCCGTCCAATCGCGCCAACCTGCGCTATACGACGAGCCTGTTCATCGACGGTCCTCAAGTGTACGCGCTTCACATCACGCTGCGGCCCGTCAGCCTTTCCGCCGCCTCCGCACCCTTCAGCCTGCTTTCCACCGAAGAACGCGCCGGCGCGAAATCGCGTGAAGTGACGATCGCCTTTACGGGGTTGTGGAGCGTTCCGTCCGACACGGAAATGGCGGCGGCGGAAGGAAACGCCGAGACGGCTTATCGCAAGCTGCTTTCGCCGATCTTGCGCAAATTGGCCGGCGCGGCGCTGGCCGTCGCGCCGCTTTCGCGTGTGCCGTTTCCCGCCAACGGCACATGGGCGCGCGGCCTGCATGCAAACGGCTTCGGGCTTGTTTCCCTGGCTCATCCGGGTCTCTATGGCGAGGATCACGGCGCGTTGGGGCAAATCCTCGCGATGGCCGAAAGCGGGGGCATGAAAACTGTCGGCGCCGGGAAAAATAAGGCGGAAGCCATCAAACCGGTATTTCTCGATCTTGGCGGAATGCGCTTCGCTTTTCTCGCCGTCGATCTCACGTTCCAAAAACCACCGGCGAAAGACGGCGCTTCGCCGGCGCTGGCGACGTTTGCCGATCGGGAGACGGCTGCGCCGGAACTTGCCAAGCGAGTCGCGGATCTTGCCGGACAGGTTGACCACGTCGTCGTTCTGTTGATGTGGGGTCCCATGACGGACCGCTGCCCGACGCCCTTCATGCGTCTCGTCGGCGATGAAATTTTGCGCGCGGGAGCGCGCCTTGTGGTTGGCTTCGCCGAGGGAAAACTGCTGCCAGCCATGGGATACGGCGGCAGTGAGATTCTCTTTTCTGCCGGCGAACTCTTTCCTATTTCCACCACCGGGGCGGAAGCGGAATACACGAGCCTGATCTTCAAAGCGACTTTCGCTCCGGGCAAGCTTGCCGGCTACGACATCATCTCCGTGCTGTCCCGCAAAGACCAGAGCGGCGCGTGGAATCTGGCGCTGCCGGACGCCGCACAGCGCCGCAGGATTGAGAAGTCCATCCCCATGATGGGGCCGGATTGCAAATAGGGCGACGCCGCGAAAACTTCAGAATTTTGCCTGAACGACGGCCGCCAGGCCGAGCCGGTTGCGGATCGAAGAATCCTCGAAGTCCTTGCGCAACTCCTCGCTGTTCTCTTCCGAAGTGACCAGTTTCACGCGGTTGTTGTCGAGCGTATAGCTCATCTCGAACAGGAAAGTCATGAAATCCGAAAGGTGGAAGGCGAGGTCGAACTTCGTCTCGATGATGTCGAAAGCGTCCTTGTCCGCCGGCAGGATTTCGATCGGCCGGTTGAACGGCGAGATGTAGGCCGTGCTCGCCGTGCGGCGTTTGACGACGGCGATCGGCACGCCGATTGCCCCCTGATAGGTCGCCGGCCGCTTGTAGCCGAGGGCAAGACCCAGCGTCAGATAGGCGGGTTTGATGTGGTAATCGACGGCGACGACCCCGGCCAGCTCGGGCCGCGTCCGCGCCGTTTTCGGCAATGCCTGGAAAGGCACGAATCCCGGCGTGTCGAACAGCAGGAACTCCAGGCTGCGATAAGAGCCTTCAACGTGGAAACGGGCGTAATCGTATTTGAACTTGGCCGCGATGAGCGCCGCCGGAGCCTGGAACGGCTTGGTGCCGCCGGTCGAATCGGGATCTTGCAGATTCTCTTGCAGGAAATCGCCTTCGGCCGAAACCATGAACGAAAACTTGCCGGCTTCGTATTCGTCGGGCCGGGCGAATTCGAGTTGATGGCGCGGGTCGTTCTGGTACAGGCGCAAATCCATGCGATCGCCGATTTTCAAGCCCCGCGCATAAGACAAGCGCGAGGAGACGCCCCAGGCAAGAATGTCGTCGCGCTTGGCGTTGTCTTCGACTTCGGGCATGTTCGGATTGTCGCCTTTTTGAATGACGCCGCCGTTGGCTTCCAGCATCAAGCCTTTGATGATGGTCACTCCCGCGCCGAACAGCCCGGCGTAAACCGTCTCCACCGGGACGCGCTCCGTATTGAGCTTGTCCTTTTTCGGTTGCAGATGCGTTTTGAAGCCGGCAAAAACGTAAAAGCGCGGATGCTCGAAACCGATGCGCAGGCCGGGCACGGGATCACGGTTTTGCGGGAACGACGCCATGCCGCCCCAGGTCAGATCGTAGTGGTAGCCCAAGAGGAAGCGCTCGGCGTCGAAAGGGAAGCCGGTAAGGTCGATGAGCGTTTTCTTGGCGGTCTTGTGGTCGAAGATGTAACCGGCGCGAAGAAAGGTCCCGTCGTCTCCCACCGATGGCTGGGGCTGGCCGCTCATGGCGTCGGTGGCCAGTTTGAAGCGGATCACCAGCGCCGCTTCCGTAAGCACTCCGGGAAGATAGCCGTCGGATTTGTGGTGAAGCACGAGGTGGGTGTGGTTGATGTCCACCGGCCTCACTTCGCCGGCGTTGCCGACGAACTCGGAGACGTTGCGCTGGCCGATGCCCATGGCCGGCGAAAATTCGTTGTTCTCCAACAGGTTGTCGTCGGCGTAAGCAATGTTGATTTTGGTATCGATGAAATCGCTGAAGCGAAACTTCTTATCTTTCTCTTCTTGTTCGCCCGCTGCTTTTACAGTGTCTTCAGTCGTCGCATTCGGCTCGTCAAAGAGAGGCGCTTCCTCGGAAGGCGGGGAGGGCGCAGCTTCTTTCTCCGCTTCCGTCGGGGCAGGGTCGGCATAAAGATCCCGGTCCGATTCGTCGAAGATGTCGGCCTTGGGGGGCTGGTCTTCCTCTGTGCTGTCGAAATCCTGAGCGTAAAGCGGCAACGCGATGAAAACCGCCGCCGCCACGAGGAAACCGAAACGCGTCTTCATGTCCGCCCTCGACCGGTTGAGGATTTAGGCGCTTATTTGTCGTTCAAAATACGGCAATTCGTTTCGGGCGCCGGCGCGTCGCAATCGGCCGGCCGCTCGCCCAGGCCCCACACGTCGCAGGCGTCGCGCGGGGCGACGATCCATTCCGGATCGGCGGAATAATGCTGCCGCAGATTGCCCACGACGCGCGTGAGCGTCACGTTGCGCGATTCGCGCGGGTCGAAATCCGGCAAGGCGCTGGTCGTCGTCAGCGTGATTCTGCCGCCGTCGGCCGTCTGGCCCGTCCATTGGCCGTAACTGTAGTAGCTCGCAGTGTCCACGTTCGCCACCTGCACGCCCTCCACGGAGACGAGACCGGCTTCGTATTTCTCCATCTCGTTGTCGTCGGCCAACATGGCCGCCGTGAGCGGCACGGGATCGGGCAGGGGGAGACGGTTGCAAAGCACCTCGTAATCCGGAAACGACAGTTCGGTCAGACCGTAGAATTCATCGAGCGTGCCGGAGACGAAGCGCAGGACGTCGCCTCGGTCCACGGCCGCCATGCTATGGGTGTAGACGTACAAGTGATTGTAGGCGTCGCCGAGCAGGTCGGTGGCGTAGAAGCCGTCGATGGAGGCGTGGGTGACGACCATCGTGCCGCTTTCGAAGCGGATGAAGTTGTTGCGCCAGGGGGCCGCATCGACCGAGCCGACGGGCGTTTGCGCAACCTGAAAGTTCACCGGCGGAAGATAGAGAACCTCGGTTACGCCGACGACAAATTTTTCCTCGTCCTCGGCCATTATCCGCGTCCGGCCCATGCCGCGCACGAGTTCCAGCGAGATGGAATCGCCGTGCGCTACGTCGTAGGCTTCCCAGCCATTGCGCCCCAGGAAGACCGACTTCGACGAAAAACGCACCTTGCCCCGGTAGCCGGGCATGGGCTGGCCTTGTTCGTCCAGCGCCTCGACGCGCACTTGGACGGCCAGTCCTTCGCCGATCGTCAGCGGCGCGTCCGGCGCGCCGGTTTCGCTCTCCAGGCTGAGCCGGAGACTCGTCAGCCCCTTGGCCGCCTCCAGCGGTCCACCGCCGACGCAGCCCGCAAAAACGGCTGTAAAAAGCAAGGCCGTAAGGATTTTTGAAGCCATCGACGTCATTGGATGAGCTCGATCCGATAGTTACCGCCGGAATCGGCCGGAACCGAAATCTCGCCTTTCTCCTCGATGAAATCGATCACCACGTCGCGCAGCGACAACGACGTGTTGGACTTCGTCGTGTTCTGCTCCAGCACGTCGAAACCGGAGCCGCCATTGCCGATGTAGTCGTTCGTCGCCATGCTGAAGGCGATGTAGGGCTGCACAAGCGCGTAGTCGCGGATGACCTCGATGCCGTTGATCGCCAGATATTTCGTGCGGCCGCGCGTACAGTCGAGAACGGCCTGCGCGCCGCTGATCTGGATCTGCGTTTTGCAGCCGTAAGCGGCCGTGCGCCCGGCGGCGTAATCGAACAGCCGTTGCAGTTCGGGGCCCGACATATACATCGTCATGATCGAGTTTTCGAAGGGGAAGATTTCATAGATTTTGCCGACGGCGATCGGTCCCTTCGGCAGATCGGCGCGGATGCCGAGCGAGTTGGTCAGGGCGAAGTCCGTCTCCACGCCCCGCCGCGCCCGCATCGCGTCGGTCACGAGATTGCCGAGCGGCGAATCGCCGGGCGCGGCGCGCGGGTAATCGGTCTTGGCGACGCCGATCTCGCGGGTGAGATTCTGCGCCCGGTTCAACTCGAACTCGTAGTCGTACAGCACGTTGGCCACGGCCGGGTCTTCGCCCACCGGCGGGATGCCGGAATCCTCGTCGCCGCTCTGGACGGGGATGACCGTGTAATGGTGCGAGAGGATGTTTCTGTCGCGCACCACCACGTCCAGCCGTCCGACGGCTTTGTAGTTCACGCCGGAATGAACGACGACCGTCGTTTCGCCGTCGGGGTTGATCACCTCCAGCGGCGGGTTGAGGATGATGTGGTCGTGCCCGCCGAAAATGATGTCGATGCCACGCACGGTCTTCGCCGCTTCGATGTCGCCGGACAATCCGAGATGCGAGAGGAGGACGACGAGATCGACCTGGTGCTCGATCATCGGAATGTAGGTGTCGAGCGCCTGTTTGGTTTCCAGCGCGCGCACGCCCAGGCTGTTGTCGGCGTCGCCGAGGCTGTTGAGCGAATGGACGTTTCCCAGGCCGATATAGCCGACTTTCAGACCGTTGTAATCGCGGATGAAATAGGGGTTCACAAGTTGCGACAGTTGGTTGGAGCCGGCGGCGTCGGCGCTCTCCCACATGTAGTTGGCGTTGAGAACGGGGAATTCGGCGAAGCGGTAAAGCATGTCGGCGAGCTTCGTCACGCCGTTGTCGAACTCGTGGTTGCCGATCACCGACGCCTCGCAGCCCATCGCCGAGAGGGCCCGCACTTCGGCTTCCCCGGTGAACAAATTGTAGATCGGCGCGCCCTGGAAATAGTCTCCCGTATCGACGTAGGCCGAACGCAACGCCTTCTTGCGTTCCTCGTTGATCACCCACCCGACGCGCGCCGCGCCGCCGTAAGTCCAGTTCTCGCAACGCTTGGATTGGCGGACTTCAATCAGGCAATCATAGCAATCTTCCTGGTCGAAGGCGTCGGGATCGCATCCCGGGCAAACACCCTCCGCTTCGGCGAATTGCAGGCAGTCGGCGCATTTGAGGGCGTCGGGCGTCGGGGGATTCTCGGCGAAATCGTCCACCTGATAACCCAGGCATTCCTGGCACGACGAAAGCTGGTCGTCGCCGGGGCAGGGGAGGATGCCGAGCCGTTCGTCCCAGACGTTGGGCACGAATTTGAAAGGCAGCACTTTCGAATGACTATCCGTCGTGTGCAGGAAGGTCATGCGGAGATCCTGGCCGGGATAGGACACGTCCAGTCCTTCCGCCTGACAGGCGACGGAAAGCGCCCCTACCGTCAGGAGCGCTATTCCTTCCAGCAGCCGGCGCATGTTGCAGCGAACCGTCACGAGCGGCGTCTTTTCGCACTACTGGAAACAGGAATCGTTGCTTGCCCCCGGCGTCGGCGCGGAACACGACGCGAAATCCGCCGAGTTGTTGTTCGAATCCGAATGATCCGGGTTGCGAGCAAGGCTGGAACCCGCGGGAACGATAGCCGCCGGCGCACTCTCGGATGGGCCATCGCCCGATCCTCCGTAGCCGACGATGTCCGAATCGATGCCGTTAAACTGAAGGATCAGCGAATCCGGGCCATTTTGCAGATCGACGCCATTGTCAACCCAATCGCCGACAGCGGACAGGGCTCCATTGGCATTGGCGTGGACGATAACAAAATAGCCGTCGGAAGGGATGACGCGACCGATCAGGCTGATCGCTCGGTACGTTGAACCACCCGTCCCGTTCACGGCGACCAGACTATAGTCGGAAAGCGGCTTGCCTCCCGGTCCATGCAACTCGATGAACAAAGTAGCTCCGGTATCCGATGAAGGTTCATCGTAGTAGATTTCGTTGATGATCACCGGTCCGTCGGTGTCGATATCGCCGTCCGTCGTGTCCACGTCGCCATCCGCCTGGCCGCAGTCGTTCGGCGTTCCGGGGGTCGGGCTGTCGCAGATCACGAAATCCTCGGAATTGTCGTTGGAGTCCACATGGTCCGGAATACGCGCCAGCGAGCGTTCGCCGCTGATGTTTGCCGCCGGCGCACCTTCTCCGCCCAGAGCGCCATTCCCATAGGCAACCGCATCGACGGTTATCTCAATCTCATTCTCATTCTTCCGCAATTGCACCGCGTCAGGCCCGTTCGTCCAGTCGATGTTGTTGTCCAGGTAGTCGTAGGCGCTGCCGGGAAGCGTTGTATTGCCGTGAGCAATGACGAAATATCCGTCGGCCGGGATCGTCTTGCCAATCAAGGAGATTGTGCGGTAAACGGCTCCGTTGGGGCCATTGATACCAACCAGTTTATAGGCGTTCAACGACGTTCCCGGCGGGCCGTAAAGCTCGGTGAAGATCGTTTCGCCGTCAGTGCCTTCATCGTTGTAAAGAATCTCGTTGATGACGACTTTCGGGGGCGTCGTGTCTTCTTCTTCCGGCTCCGGATCGGGATCGAGGTCTCCGTCGGTTTCCATCTCGTCGAGATCGACGTCGAGGTCGCCGTCCGCGCCGGTCAACACCATGTCGCTTTCGCTGCGCGGGACAAGCTTGAAGGCGTTGAAGCTGGTGTAGAGGAAACCGGTGAGCGAATCGTACCCCGCGCCGACCGTCGGCAGATTGTAGTGATAAAGGATGTCGTCAACGGTCAGGCCGCCCGTAATCTCGAATTCGCCGAAACCGAGGTCGTCGCGGGTGACGTTCACATCGACCACCCGAATCAGCGAATGCTGCCAGCGCTCCGAGTCCGGACCGCCCGTCTTCACGTCCTCCGGATCGACGATCGTCGCTTCCGGCACGTCTTCCGTGCCGCCGGCGAGCGTGACGCTGCCCTTCGGATCGTCGAACGGCGTCAGGGCGATCTGCGTCGAGCAGTATTGGTCGGGCGTATCACCCGTGCCGCAGAATTCCTCGTAAGAACCTCTGACGTCGATCAGCTGGCCGGGCGACATCGCCGGCGGGTCGTAGCCGTTCTGCGCATCAACGGAAGTGGGCTTCCAGGTGAGCATGCAACCGGAGAACGGCCCGCCGCCCACGTCGGAAACAAAAATGCCTTTCAGGCCGCTGCCCGAAACCTGGAAGACGTCGGAGGTCACGACAATGCCGTTCACGACGACCGGTCCGGGATCGGGATGATTGGCGCTGCTTGGGTTCTGGATGTCGGCGATGCTGACGTTGCTCGGTTCGATATCGCCGTCCGTGTCCCCGTCGGGCCCGCCGCCGGTCTGCATGTCGTCGGCGCTGCGCGGTTCGAGCTTGAAAGCGTCGAAACTGGTGTAAAGGAAGCCCGTGAGCGATGTATAACTCGTCCCCACCTCGGGCAGGTCGTAGGAGTACAGGATATCGTCCACCGTAAGGCCGCCGGTGATCTCGAATTCGCCGTGGCCAAGCTCGTCGTTGGTCACGTTCACATCGACGACGCGAATCAGGCTGTCCTGCCACTGCTCGGCCAGGCTCCCGCCCGTTTTGACGGACGCCGGATCGACCGTCGCCGCATCCGGGACATCGGCGGTCGCGCCGGCATCGGTGACGCTGCCGGTTTCGCCTTGGAACGGCGTAAGTTCGATCTGCGTCGAACAGTATTCATCGGGCGTGTCGTCCGTGCCGCAGAATTCGTTGTAGCTGCCCGTGACGTCGATGAGTTTGCCGGGCGCGAGCGCGGGCGGATCGTAGCCGTTCTCGGCGTCTGCCGTGGTCGGCTTCCAGGTGAGCAAGCAGCCGGTCCATTCACCACCGCCGACATCGGAAACAAAAGCGCCCATCAAACCGCTGCTCGACACTTGGAAAGGCGCGGACGTAACGACGATGCCTTTCACCGTTACAGGTCCAAGCGAAGGATGTTTGGGGCTATCGGGGTTCTGAATGTCCGCCAGCGTCAGATCGTCGGGGTTGACGATGGGACCGGTGACGACATCATCCGCCGAACGCGGCTCCAGCTTGCTGCTTCCGAAAGCGATGTAGAGAAAACCCGTGAGCGAGGATATCTCCTGACCCTGCACGGGCGTGTGGGCGTAAATCATGTCGTCCACGCGCAGGCCGCCGGTCAGTTCGAATTCGCCAAAACCGAGGTCGGGGTTGGTGACGACGACGTCGCGCACCTGAACGAGCGAATGCTCCCAGACGTACATCAGCGGGCCGCCCGTGGCGATGGAGGCCGGATCGGAAACAAGGTGCGGCGCCGGAGCGTCGCCGTCCCCGGTCACCTCGGGAACCTGCGTAAGTTCGATCTGGCTGGAACAATATTCCGAGGGCGAATCGCCCACGCCGCAGAACTCGACGTACACGCCGCGCACGGTGAGTTCGTCGCCGACCTGCGAATCGAAATCGATGTCGCCTTTCATCACGATCAGCAGTCCGCTGTATTCTCCGCCGCCGGGATCGCTGATGAAAAACCCGCGCAGATTGGAGCTTGGCGAAACCACGATCTTCGCGCTGGTGGCGATGACGCCGCGCAATTCGACGTTCGAACCGGGGAAGGGATGGTTCGGCGAGGTTTCGTCCTGGATGTCGCGCACCGTGAGGCCGCCGTCCCCGTCCGAATTGTCGCCGTCGCCGTGCGAATCGCCATCCAGGCCGTCCCCGTCGGGGTCGGTGGACGTGTCGCCGGTCGCCCCGCAGCCCTGAGAATAGACGAGGAGGGAAAGAATGGCGCAAAGCGCCGCCGCCGAGAGCAAACTGCGCATCGTGTTCATGGCTTTGACTCCTCGCTGAACGCTAGAAGTTGCCGGAAGCATCGCCACGCGCCGTGGCGCGCGGAAACGTCCGTATTCGTTGTTTGCATCCCGCAAAAACCAGGTTGCTCGTCCGGTTTGCCGCAATTCCAGCGTCTTCGCCGGACGAGGGCCTATTCGAATTCCGACGCCCTTTTTCTACACCAATCGCATCCGGCGCGCAAGCGCCCAGGAGAGCCTAACCAAAAATTAAACATCGGGCTCGAAAATCGGCGCAGAGCCCGCCGCGCCCCGATACATACGGCGTGCCGCTTCTCCTTGAAAACGAATCGCCAATAAAGAATGCATGATTCTAACTTTCAGCACAATTCCTGCAGACCTCAAATAGGTGCAAAATACTTGCGTGCTGTCACAATAATATGATATAAAGTGTCAGGGCTTCGCGATAGAGTGTTTGACTGGGCAAAGTATCGGAGGGTTAGATGAGCAAATCCGTTCTGAAAGATTTAGTGGCTGAACTCAAAACCATGCTGAAAGCCGCAATCGACGCCGAGGATTTCAGCGCCGTGTGGAAGTATTCCAACTACATCCAGGCCTTGACGGAAACCGGAGCGGCTGCTAAACCGGGTCCGAAACCAGGTCCAAAGCCGGTGGTTAAAGGCAGGCGCGGGAGGCCGCCGGGCAGCAAGAAAGCGGCTGTTGCTGTTGTCGGCGGCGGAGTCAAGCGTCGCGGCCGGCGGCAGACCAAATACAAAAGCGGCGCGAAACTGCAGGCGATGTACAACGGCAAGCCGATGCACGTCACCGTAGTCGAAGCCGGTTTCGAATATAAGGGCAAGGTGTATCCCTCCTTGCGCAACATGCTGGACACCGTCGCCGGACCCGGCAAGGCGACCGGACTGCGGCACATCCAGCGCTGGGAGCCGGCCGCCGGCGCGAAGCCGAGCAAGCAGGTCGCTGCGGCGAAGCCGCGCGGGAGAAAGGCCAAGGCCAAGAAGGCGGGCCGCCCGAAAACTGCCGGCAAAGGGCGTGCGAAAAAGGTCGTCGTGAAGAAAAAGCAGTCCGTAAAGGGCGGCAAACGGGGCCGCGCGCCGAAGCATTTTTTTCAGCCCAACACGCTCATTCGCGCCACCCACAAAGGCAGCGAGTACGTGGCGAAAGTAATGGAGAACGGCCATTACGAATTGAACGGCGAGAAATACCCGTCGCTTTACGCTTTGAGCGTCAAACTGCAAGGCAAGGCAGGCGCGTTGGCTGCCGCCAAGAACTGGAAGCCGGTTTCTTCTGAAGGTTGATCTCCATCCACCCGAAGTCCGGTGTTTCGCGCCGGACTTCGGGATGGGTTTGTTTATCGCGCGATCTTTAAAGCGGTTTTTTCGGCGCAGATAGAGTCATAGGACAAAGGGGAATGCGCCCGCATCCGAGGAATCCACATGACAGCAGCGCCAGCGCCGACCATAGTACCGATCGAAATTGAGAATGATGCTTTACGAGAAGAGCTCGGAAACGCGGGTATTTCTTTCTGGATGTCCTCAAGCCGCCTGAACGCCTACATCGGACTCACAAAGCCGCTCCCGCCAGTAGAGATCGAACCATGGGTGCGAAAAGTGGGCATCGTCGTGCCGCTTTTCATGAAACTTATCAGCGACGAGTCGGTGGTCAAGCGAGCCATAGAAAAAGCGCAACTGGTCCCCATCACAAAGCGCCGCGAAGATGGAGCCAAATTTCCCGATGTCGATTTTTCGCTCTGCGCCCAAGGAGAGGAGATACGCAAGTATTTCGAGGAAAAATTCGGCCCCGCCGGCGGGAAATCGCTCAAGCTGCCGCTTTTCAATATTCCGGCCGGCGCATGCATCGGCCGGCGGCTGACGCTTTCGGAAGTTGAAGCGGCTACCGTCGCCACCGATATTTTCGGTCAGAAAACCGACAAAGGCTCGGCCGTCGTACCGCTGAAACTCGGGACGGGGTTGGCTCAGAGCGAGGATGGCAAGATTTGCGCGACGGAAAACGGTTGCCTCGTTTCCTCGCACGATCAATTGATTCTCAGCAACATTTTCAAAATCGGCGTCCAACAGGATTGGGAAGGTGGAACGCTGAATTTCATAGGTTCCGTGGAAGTCGCGCAGGGCGTCGTCGAGGCGTTCGACATCAGCGCAGGCGAGTCGATAACGATCAAAGGATCGACGGAATCCGCCAATCTCAAGGCCGGCAAGGACATCATCCTAAGCGAAGGCTTGATCGGACAACTAAACGCGCATATCGAGGCCGGCAATAGCGTCAAGGCGCGCTACACCAACCAGGCAGTCATTAACGCCGGCGGAGATTGCGAGTTCAACGCCGGAAGTTTCCATTCCCTTGTCCATGCCTATGGCCTTTTGAAGGTGGCGAGCGGTCCGATCGTCGGCGGCGTACACTATGGAGCCAACGGCATCACGGCCCACACCCTTGGCGCCTCGGCGGGGACGAGGACGATCGTCGCCGCCGGCTTCTGGAAAGAAGCTCCGAAAAGCCTCGATCAGATGTACGCCCGCAGGCAGCGCCTCGCGGAAGAATTGAAAAAGCTTGCCGAAAAAATCGGCGAACTGGTGAAGTTGAAAGACGCGGGGCATAAGTTTTCATCTACCGAGCGAGCCGTCCTGCAAGAAGGCGGCGATGAAATCAAACGTCTCAAAGAACAGATCGCCGAATTGACCGTCTGGATCGACGCCCATCCGCTCGAACCTTGCGAGAAAGCCGTGGTCCACGTGAGCGGCACGGTCTTTCCGGGGGTCGTTGTTTTCCTGCACAACGTCGCCTTTGCCGTACAGGAAAAATTGAATTACGTCATCTTTGCGTACGATCCGCAAACATCAAGTATTGTGGTCAAACCCGCAAAATAAAGCCTGAGGCCAAATTCGGCTTTAACCCTCCGGCTCCGCTGCTTCGGTGAAATGAATTTCAACCAGGCCTTTCGCCGGCAACTCCAGCGTCAGAGACGTTTCGCGAGTCAGGTGCAGGGTCAGATCCTGATCCTTGCGGCCGAGGCAATATGGCGCGTTCCGAGGCGAAAGGACAAGCTGAATTTGCCTGGCGGTTTGGGCGGCGTTGACGAGGAAAATTACGATCGATTTGTTGTCCACATTGTAGGCCAGCATAACCACGCCTGTCGGCAGGGTTTGCAAATGGGCGGCTTCCGTGTCGCGAGGCGACAACCAGAGCGCTCCGTATCGGCGCAGAAATCCTGCCGCCGGAGCGATCGCTTCCGCGTCCGCTTTGACTATTTCGCCATCGTTTTCCGCCAGTTCGAAAATGATTCCCATCGCCCCCTGGCCGATGGCGTGCAAGGCGATCGCCTGGGCGGTCTCGGCGTTTATTCCTTGCGCGGGAATTCTGGCCCAGACGCTCTTTCCCGGCGCGAGCCCGGCGACACGCGAAATTTCCCCGCCTGGAGCCTCGGCGGCCGGGTCGAGCGTGGCGATGTAGAAACTCCGCGCGCTGGTCAGCGCCGGCAGATCGGCCCCTGTATTTTCCGCAACGGCGAAAAGCTTGGACGTCGAGGCGTCGAGAACGTATTCCTCAAGATCCGGCGCCCATTCGGTCAGTCCCTGGCTCGCGGCCCGGTCGGCGCCGATCCAGAAGAGCAGCGGCGGCTCGTTGCCGCGATCGCGAAGCGATTCGAGCAAGGCCAACTGATTCTGGCCCTCGATCTGGTCCGGCGGCCATACGGCGCGCAGCGCCGCGTAGAGATCGGCATTGCGAGCTTCGTAAAGAACGGTCTCCGTCTGATACTCCAAACCGAAACCCTGGCAGCAGTCGCCGTTCGATAATACGAGGTTGAAACCTGCATTGCGGACGGCGCTCATCCGCGCCTGGTCGAAAGGCTGGATCCCTATGGGAAAAACGGCGCGGCCCGATTCGAACAGCATTCCATCGGTAAAAGCGGGTTCAAGCGGGCGATTCGGCAACTCGACGCCGGTGGGAGGGTCCGGAAAGACGGTGAACCCGCCGCAAACGAGATCCACGCAACGTCCCTCGCGGCAAATCGGGGTAATGCCGGTTAATGGGTTGGCCGCGCCGCAATGGCGATCTTCCGTGCATGTTTTGCACAGACCGTCGTTCGGATCGCAATACAAGCCAGCATCGCATGTGTCCGTTTCGCAGCCTTGCTCTTCATCGCCGTCAGCGCCATCGCCATCGGCGGGTGGACCGTCAACATCGCCGTCCTCAACGAGGGGCGATTCATCGTCGTCCGTCTGCGAATCGCCCGAACCTCCGCTGCAACTCGACATCAGGAGAATTGTCAGCCCGAAAAACGCCCCTATCGACAACCGCATGGTCCGTCCTTTCGCACGAAACAGGAACACGACTTTCTCATTATGCCTATCGTTGCAACGGATAGCAACGGCGGGCGGATTTTTGCAGGATCGTCCTTGAGGTCCGTTTTAGGCCGGATGGTTCTTGCGAAAATGCCGCCCAGTCAAGTGAACCTGCGACCGATGCTGTTCATGGCTGCACGACTGTGTTAAAATCGCCGAAAGTTGCCCCGAAGCCACGATGGAGTCAGAGATGGCGTTTGCTCAAATTCCCGAAGTGGAAAAGCGATTCTTCCCGATGCTTCTCGCTTGTCTTATCGGGCTCTTGATAACGGCCTGCGGCGGCGGAGGCGGTGAAGAAGAAGCAACCTGCGAGGACGGCGAGCGCCGTTGCCAGGGCGAAATCGCCGAACGTTGCGCCGGTGGGCAGTGGCAGGAAGAGGAAAATTGCGGCGAAAGCGATCGTATCTGCCAGGACGGCGCCTGCGTCGGCGACGCCGATGGAGACAATGACCGCGATTCCGAAACCGATCCCGAATCGCCCTGTCGAACGGGCGATGCAATCTGCGTCGAATCGGTAGTCCACGTCTGCGACGCGGGGCAATTCACACCGGATCAGGATTGCGACGAAATCGGTCGGCGATGCGAAAACGGCCGTTGCGTCGAACCGCCGGACGGCGACGAGGGCGACATCGACCCGATCGACGAAAGCGACGACGCGGATGGCGACATGCCCACCGACGGCGACGAACCGCCGGACGGCGACGACGATCATGCCGAATCGGACGGAGACGAAGCGGAGGAAGAAGAAGATCTTGCTTGCAATTGCGTATCCGAAGAGTGCTGCTCGGATGGCTGTTTCATGGATCCCGATGGAACGCCCTGCATCGAGGACATTGAATTTTGCACAGCCGACTATTGCGAAGCCGGGGTATGTCTCCACATCGAGACAACCGAAGAAGCGGAATGCGCCGGCTTCGAATGCGGTCTTTCCGGGAACGGCTGCTTTTTCTGCGGCCAATGCGATCAAGGCCAGATCTGTTTCCCGGACAATCAATGCGATCTTCCTTCCCGCGGTTTTTGTTCCAACGCGGGAGGGTTGGAGCCCATGGCGCCCTGGCCGATGCGCGGCTTCTGTCCGACACGCCGAGGCGTCAGCACGCACTACGGCCCGGAAACCAATCAGTTCGCCTGGACGTACAACGCCAACGCCTTGTCCGTCTCCTCTCCCGCCGTGGGCGTGGATGGAACCGTCTATGTCGGCTCCAATGTGTCGCGCGCTTATGCGGTGAATCCCAATGGCCAGAAAAAATGGGAATTCGACGCCACGGGCGACATCCTTTCCTCGCCGGCCATCGCCGCCGATCATTCGATCGTCGTCGGTTCGTTGGATAGGAAGGTTTATGCCATTCGCGCCATCGGCTCGCGGAAATGGAGCTACACGACGGGAGGCGAAATTCGCACCAGCCCGGCGATCGGACCCGATGGCGCGGTCTACGTCGCCGCCGCCGACAGCAAGCTTTACGCCATCAACGAGGACGGCGCGTTCCGCTGGGAAGCCGAATTCGAAGGGCTGGGAACTTCACCGGCGATTGGCGCGGACGGTACGGTCTATCTCGGCTCCTCGGCCGGCTCGCTTTACGCCTTTGACGCGACGGGCGGCGAAAAATGGACTTTCCCCGTGGGCAGTCCGATAGAGTCGGCTCCAACTGTCGCTCCGGACGGAACAATTTACTTCGGTTCGGACGACAAAAACCTTTATGCAATCAATCCGGATGGAACGAAGAAGTGGGACTACGCCACGCGCGCGGCGATAAAATCGTCGGCGGCGATCGGTTCGGATGGGACGATTTACATCGGCTCGAACGACAAAAACCTGCACGCCGTCCGGCCGAGCGGCGAACGCAAATGGACCTTCACCGTCGGCGGCGAGATCGTCAGCCAGCCGGCGATCGATCGCGGCGGCACGATCTATTTCGGTGCGAAAGACAAAAGAGTTTACGCGATCACGTTGGCCGGCGCTAGAAAATGGGATTACCTGACCGGAGGCGAAATCCTTACGACGCCCGCCATCGGCGTCGATGGCCGGCTCTATGTCGCCGCCGCCGACAATAAGCTTTATGCCTTCGGCGGCTCCACGCCGACGATCGACGTCGCCGCCATCGAGGGCGGTACGTTCAAGATGGGCTGCCGATTGGAACAGTCCGACTGCGATGTGGACTTTTTTGCCGAGCGCGAAGTGACGCTGACCTATTCGTTCCTGATGCAGAGCGTCGAAGTCACGCAGGGACAATTTCAAGAACTCATGGGCTACAATCCCAGCTTCAATTTTTTCTGTGGAACGTCCTGCCCGGTGGAAAACGTCTCCTGGCACGAAGCGGCGGCTTATGCGAATGCGAGATCGGTCGGCGATGGACTGACGGCCTGCTTCGACTGCACGGGGTCGGGTTCAGCGTTGCAATGCCTGCCGAAGCCGGAATTTGTCCCGCCGCAGAGTTGTCTCGGCTGGCGTCTGCCCACGGAAGCCGAATGGGAACTTGCTTGTCGCGCCGGGACGGACACCGCTCATTACAATGGCGAGATACAAGTGCTCGACAACCAGTCGCTCGACCCGGGCCTCGACCCGATCGCCTGGTACGAAAGAAATTCTCTTTCTGTAAGTCACCAAGGCGGATTGAAGACGGCAAGCCCTTACGGCCTCTTCGATATGGTTGGCAACGTTTTCGAGTGGGTGCTTGACACGCCGGCTTTAGTCCCTTCCGGAGAGCAGACGGACCCTCTGATTTTCGATCCTGCGGAACCGAGACGCTTAGCGCGCGGCGGCGATTACCTTGAGCTTGGGACAAGAAGCACCTGCTATCATAAATCGGCGCAGCTTGCCGATTCTCCCCGCTTCTCGACAGGCTTTCGCGTCGTTCGAACCATCATCGTTTCGGAGCCCGGTCGTTAATCGCCGGCGGGACACGAAGATGAAAGCCAAAGCAATACTCGCTTGTTTGATACTTTGGCCGGCGGCGGCATGTTTTATTCTGACGGCGGCATGCAGCAGCACGCCCGACCGGCGGTTGGGGCCCGGCGACTCCGCCACGAGCAGCGACGATGATTTCCTGGACAATCCCGGCGGCGATTCAACCGGAGACGAGCGGGATTCTCTTCCCACGGACGACGACCCGGCAGACCCTTATGCCGACAGTGACGACATTGCAGCGGACGCGGATCTCGCAGAAGAACCAGAGAGAGAGCCCTTGTCGGAAGAAGAGCTTTCTCCTGACGCCGATTCCGATGAAGCAATCGAACACGAAACGGACGCGGCGGATCAAACGGCCGAGCGCCTCGTCATTCGCGTCCCGAACGTTCTTGCCGTCGGCGGTTCGTCGCCGCTGCAAGCCGTTTATTACGAGGAAGGCGGCGGCAGCCGGGACGTGAGCGCCGAGGCGATTTGGACCTCCTTCAATCCTGCCGTGGCCACGATCGATGCCGCCGCGCCGCTGCTGCGGGGAGTGGGGGAAGGGGAGGCGGCGATTCAGGCCAGATACGACAGTCTCTATTCGCCGCAGATATTCGTGCGCGTTCGCCCGCGCGTCCGCGTCGAAGCGCGGGGCTTATGGGTAAACCGCTGGGCTCACGACTCCGCCGCGAAAGTGGAAGCGATCATCGATAAAGCCCATCGATCGGGCTTCAACCAGATTTACTTTCAGGTCCGGGGAACTTTCGACGCTTACTACGACAGCACGCTCGAACCCTGGGCGCGGATGGGAAGCAAACCGCTCGGCGTCGATCCCGGCTGGGATCCGTTGCAGACGGCCATCGAGGCGGCGCACTCGCGAGGCCTGGAGTTGCACGCCTGGATCAACGCCTTCACGCTCTGGCAGAGCGCCACGCCCCCGACCGAGAGCGCGCCGCGCCACATGTACCTGCAACATCCCGAATGGGTGATGCAGAATGCGAATCACGAGCCGATGCCGTTGACCGAGTACATCTGGGCGAGCCCCGGCAACGCCGCCGTCCGCGCCCACAACACCGCCGTTGCGCTCGACATCGCTGCGCGCTACGCCGTGGACGGCTTGCACCTCGATCGCATCCGCTACCCAAGCCCCGCTTACAGCCACGACCCGGCAAGCGAAGCGGCCTACGCAGCCGCGCAGATCGAACGGCCGGGATTGGATTGGTACGACTGGGAACGCGAACAGGTAGTCGCGCAGGTGGGTGAGATTTATGCGGCTCTGCGCGATCATGCGCCAAACGTCGTTCTTTCCGCCGCCGTAATGGGCATCTACACCGACATCTGGGGCTGGGGCGGAGTAACGGAAGGCTATAACGATTGGCTCCAGGACAGCCGGGCCATGGTCGAGCAAGGCGTGCTCGATGCATTGATCCCGATGGTCTACTGGAGTTGCCGCGAAGCGTACGGCGGTTTCACGGACTTCTGCGCGCTGGTTGACGATCACGCGACGCACGCGACCGACCGTTTCCTCTATATCGGCTCCGACCTGCGCGCCTCGGGCGACGTTCGCATCGAACAGCCCGCCGGCGGGCGCGTCAATTACGAATCATGGCCGCAGATCGAGCGCCAAATCGAATATGTGCGCCAGACATCGGCGCAGGGTTGGGTGCTGTACGATTACGGCGATATGGAAACGGTCGGCTATTGGGACGAACTCGCCGAAGGGCCGTTCGCGGAACCCGCCGAGACGCCGTTCATGTGGTGGCGGTAACGGCCCCGTCGAAGCATCCACACAGCAACCAGCACGGCAAACACGAGCGGCATCCGATCATTCGTCTGCCGGCAGCCTGAGTCGCTGTCTTCAATGACAAATGTTGACTCCGCCTCGCGTTCCGGCTTATCGGTCCGCTCGATCTCTGCTTCTGCCTCGGCGATAGGCTCGCGGTCATCGTCGCCGTTGGAATCGAGGTCGGTGATTTCTTCTGTTTCCGCGCTTCGTTCGACATCCGGATCGTCGGTATCGGCGAGGTCGTCGTCACCGTCCGGGTTTTCGGTCTCTTCTTCAAAGTCGCCATCATCGCCGTCCGGCGACCGATCAATTTCTTCATCGTCGGCGAGATCCACGTCATCGATGCCATCGGCGTCGCCGTCTGTCTCAACGACGTCGTTTTCGTCAATTTCTTCGTCCCCATCGACGGGAGGAGGAGCAAAGACAAGTTCGACCGCGTCGAGATCGAATCCTGGCGCCGACGTACCGACGACTTGACCGTAATCGACTATCATCACATATCGGTAAGGGCCGCCGCCGAATGGGATGTCGAAAGAAGCCGTCTCGTTCGCCTCGCCAAGCATGGTCCACGTCGCGTCGGTGAAAAAACCGTCCGAGACGTAGACGGAATAATATTCGTGGTCGAGCGGTTCGCCCTCGTGGACGACGAGCGTTTCGCCTTCCGTATTTCCGAATGCCACGCCCATGTCGAAAACGGCGTAGCCGCGTCGGGTGAGGCTGAACGACCGGCCGTCCGGCGGGCCCAGCGCCGCCGGGCTGAAGGAAGAGTTGAGATAGGCGGTCTGTACGGCGACCGCTTGAAACGCGTAATATTCGTCGTTAAAGGTCAGCGCGGCGTCGCGTCGCACATGGCCGTCGGTGGGAATGACGATCGGGTCGAGCCGCAGCGGCGCATAGCCGGGCGCCCAGATGGCGGCGGCGTACCGTCCGCCGGCAAGAATTCGGTGGTAGTCGCCAACCTCCGGGTCGGTGTAAACCGGCCAGAAGGGATCATCCATGAGCACCAACGCCTCCAGCGGCTCGCCGCTTTCGGCGTCCGTTACGAGGCCGGAGAGGCCGAGCGAGGCGTGTTCGATGGCGTCGATCAGCGCCAGTTGATTGCGGTTCCAGACGGCGGCGATGTCGTTGTCGCTCAGTTCGATGGTCCACTCGATGACGCCGCGCGCGCCATACGAAAAATCGTTTGTGTCGCCACGAGTTTTATACCAATCGGCTCCGTTTATAGATTCATAACCAGAAAATGACGCATAGCGGTCAGAGAGGTCGATGATCAAGGCTTCGTCCGGCGTCGGTAGTTCGGTATAATTCCACACCCAATTCACTTTATATTCGGTAGTGTGATAACTGAAAGCAAGGACAGGATTACGTTGCATGATATGCGAAGCCAGAGCGCGGCTTTCCGGCTGTGAGAAGGGGCCAAGGTTGAAGGTATCGCCAGGGTATGCGCCGAGGTATTGATAACCAAAAGTGCGATTAAGGTCGACGCCATTAGCGTTCATACGTGATTGGCGGAGGCGTCCGTCAGGGTTGAGAAGAGGAATGATATAAATCTCCGTCGAATCGAGAATCGCCTTCGTGCGCGGGCTGGTGGCATAAGTGCTTGTGAGATAATCCGCCAGCTTCAACGGGATCTCCACGGACATCAATTCGTTGCCGTGTATCGCGCCTTGAATGCGCACCTCCGGTTCAAATTCCGACTCGCCAGCATTGGCGCTGACGACAATTCCGTGGATCAATCGGTTTTCCACCGAGCGCCCTATCGTGAATCGCCGAGTCAGGTCGGGATAAGCGGTCGCAAGATTATCGAGAATTTCGCCGACTTCTTGGTTGTCGTGAAAATAATCGTCCGCCTTGAACCGGCTCGGCAGCGCCGGGTCGCGCGGCAGGCGGCGCAAAACGAAGCCGAGTTGTCGCGCCAGTTCCTGTTTGTCGGCTTCGATGCGGACCACGACGCCTTCCGCCGTTCGGTGGCGAATCGAAATGCCGGCCTCGCCGAGCACATCAATTTGCTCTGTATTCTCTATGGGAATGAGGAAGAAGTCGCCGCTATCGTTTGCGCCGCGCGCCTCGCCAGCGGCCAAGCCGAAAGCCGCCGCCGCGCAAACGGAAAACAGCAAACAGATCACCCGCAGCCGAAACCGAATAGTACAACCCATGAGTTCGCTCCTTGGCTTCTCATGTTACACGATTGCCGGAGCGGGCTCAAGACCTTACATCCCGTAGTTTGCTGTTCCTTCCCTTTTCGCCGTTTCCGGTCTAAGGGATCATCACTCTTTTGAGCCACAGCCTGTTTTTACTGCCCATGTTGGCGACGATAACGCCGTCCACCGTTCCGTTGCCATCAAGATCGGCGCAAACGACGGTCGAATTGATGTCATCGTAGATGTCAGGCACGATGCCATGAAAGCCGCTTTGCTCTATGTAGCCGCTCGTCGTGTCGCCTTCCAGAATCCTCACTGAATCC
Source organism: Myxococcales bacterium (assembly GCA_003598065.1). Lineage (GTDB taxonomy): Bacteria > Myxococcota_A > SURF-8 > SURF-8 > SURF-8 > SURF-8. The sequence goes on from QZKR01000094.1 coordinate 22,952, forward strand.
ACTTTCTTACTTGTATAATGGCCGTTGCCAAGAAGGATCTCCATCTTCCCATCGCCGTCCAGGTCGCAAACATTGACCGAACGGCCCGCCCCCAACAACGCGTGGGTGCTGTACGGCAGCAGATCGGTTCGATTGGTAAACGTGCCATCGGCTTTATTGATGAACAGATAGGGTGTATAACCGTAATCGTATCCTTCCTTCAGCGCCGCTTTTCTTGGAATGCGTCTCCTTGCGAAAAGGAGTTCCGGATAACCATCGCCAGTCAGGTCGGCACAGATAACATCGTGGGTGATGGCTGGAACGTAAGGCTCGTCAAAGGCGTCAGGGTTAGGAACGAATTTGCGTTCCGACAGGGAGTCTGATACGTTCATCCAAACCGGGTAGGTGACCGTAGGGGATTCGGCGGTGGCCGTCATGACAAGATCCGGGTAACCATCCAGATCCAGGTCGCAGAATGTCGCCCCCTCCGGCTCTCTCAGCATGGAGGATACTCTTTCCGAAGGCAGCTTATCGGATACATCAAGGAAAAGGAGCCCTCCAAGATTTCGGATCAGCTGGTCGCCCATTCCGTCTACATGTTTGTTCATGAAAAAGATGTCCAGGCTGTTATTTGAACCCAAATCGAAATCCGCCAGGCGGACGTCTGTCGTGTAACGGTTCTGAGTAGATGAGGGAAGCATATCGGACCTGTCCTCGAAGTAACCTGTGCAAACACCGCTCAACACAATTTGGAAGGCCATTTTGTTAAGGCCGCCATGAGAGGCGAAAACCAGGTCCACGCACGGGTCATTGTTAAGCCTCCCCACCGCTACCTTGAAGTAGTTCCCTACCAGCGAGGAGGGAAGGCGATCCGTATCTCCGCCGGGCTGCCCATCTGGTCCGTAGGTAATGTCCTGGAACTCGAATGTGGCCGGATCGATGCGGTGCAAACGGGGCAGCCGATTCTCTATAACGTTGCCGTCCGTGTCCACGGCACCGAAGACTTGAAGCATCATGTCCACCAGCCCATCATCCTCCAGATCGATCAGCTTGATATCCATAGTGTTTTCGGCGTAATTGGTTTGCAGCAAGTCGCTACGGTCGGCGTATGCAGCGTCGACGAGGGTCAAGGGATAGTCTTCCTCATTCAGCAAATTAGCGACAGAGATGCGGCCCGGGTAGCGTACGCGGTCTATCAAGGTGGCCAGCGGATCGCTCATCTCGATATTATCCGGATAGCCAGCCGGATAATCCAGGGTTTGGATGACTCGGTAGAGCAGCGAAGCAGAGTCATTACGCAATTCAGGGAATTTGGACAAAGCCAAAGCCATGGAGCCAACGATCACAGGCGCCGAAGCTGAAGTGCCGCCAAAATACGTTATGAAATTATCTTCGGGATTTCCTACTTCGCCGCTGCACCCTCCATAAGCTCCCATGCCTTGGCCCGGCGCCCCGAAGGCCACGTAATCCTTTCCGTAGTTGAATTCCTCGATGTACTCGTCCGACTCCTTCGTCCCCGTCGGCACCACATGGTTTCCGGCCAGGAAATGATGGTCGTCGAACAAGAAAGTGCACTGTTGTGGATATAGGAATTTAAACAAGCCTTGGTCATCCGGCATCGTTGTCATGTTGTTCAGATCCCACGCATCGTTGCCCGCCGAGGAAACTTGAATGAGGTTGGGGTGGAAGGAATCTCTCCAAGCTTTCATATAGCTGCGCAAATCGGTGGTTGTGGGTTCCTGGAGAAAACTCGCCTTGGAAAGTGCGCTAAGATTGAGTAATTTGGCGCCCTTGCTCGCCGCGTAATCCCGGGCGCTGCCTAGATCGTTTTGTAGATAAGCACCTATTGAAATAAACTTGATGCGGGGGTGGATGCCTGGCGCATAGCCTCCATTGTCTTCCGGTCCGACATTGTCGATGGCGGCGGCGAATATCGCGGCAACCCTCGTGGTGTGACACGAACCACCTCTGTCAAACATGTAAGGGGTTCCGTGTTCGTTCAAAGTAAAATTAGTATTTGCACCGAATTCCGCCATCTTTTGACCAAACATATTGACGCCGTGCATGTCGTCGATGTATCCGTCCTCATCATCGTCCCAGGTGGCGAGATCGGCCTCATCAGCCTCATCAATCTGGCTGTCGAAGTCGTCGTCTAGCCGATTCTTCAGGAGACGTTCGCGCAACGACATGACTTCTGGATCAAGGTAATCGGCCCGTCCGTCCTCGTCGTCGTCAACACCGCACAGTCCTGGGCAGTTGTCGGAGCAGGTTCCCACTCCACCGACATACTCGCAGTCGCCTCCCGCGCAATTCGCGCTGCTTTCACAAACCGTGTTGATTAGATTACTCAAGCAGCGCTTCATATAGGGGATCTGGATGCAACGGTAACTCGCTCCATCCTGCTGACACTCGGCGTCGGATTCACAGCTTCTCGGCTCATATCCGGCGGCATGATAGACGCCTTCGCCGGCGGTGCAAGTCGGCAATTCATGTTCCTCGTGCGGACAGGTTCCTTCGGAGATGCCGCAGCATTCAAGCGTATTGGTCCAGGCCGACCCAGCAAGTTCCCGATGCCAGAAACGGGGAAATCCGTTTTCTAGGACAGCCACGACCACTTCGGCGGCCTCGCCCGCCTCGGAAATCTGGACTATGTCGTCCATCGCATCCGACCAGCCGATGTCATGCTCGGGCGAACCAACCTTGGCGCAGACCTTCGGCCAACTTTCTTCCCTCATTTGCAAGCATTTTTCTCCATCTTGGCATGAAGTGTCGCTCTCGCAACTGCACATCATCAAGATGCCATATTCTTGCTCAAGTTCGCAGCCCATTGAAGGGTTGCGTGGACAGAACCATTCGCCATTGGCCACATTACAGCGATCCTGACTGTCGTCGTAAAAGACTGAAATAGGGTAAATATCCTCGTTGCGCAGAAACCAAGTGCTCCTGGCCTTTGTTATTGGGTCGCTGTTTCCGTAATAGTACATATCGTCAATTGGCAGTGCGATGCCAGCGGTCATCATGTAGTGTTCCAGGTTGGCATAATAGACCAAAAGTGAACGACTCAGGTCCTCCAGGGTTCCTTTCACATCGCTTCCCTCCGGCAGCCGCAACAAATACTGGCGATCTAGCGGTCGGACATCGGCACGGGCCGCGTCAAGCACATCGATCAACTGGTCAATCTCGCTCTGCTGTACGTCCCAACGGAACCGGACCGATAAATAGCGGGCGTCGTAAGGAGGAATGGCCTCTAAGGTGAAGTTGAGCGCGGCCTCATTTCCGCCTGCGTCCCGTGCGTATAAAGCCACTGTGTTTAGATTGGATGCCAGGGTTCGATCGTAGCGCAGAGCCAGTGTTTCGCTGAAATCTCCACCGGATAAGTCGGTTCTCTCACCGTTGACTTCGATCCAGGCTTCAGCCAGGGCTTCATTTTCCTGGATCGCGCCGGAGAAAGTATAGAGGAAATCTACGCCATCCGGACCGGAGATCTGAAAATTAGCGTCAGATTGAGCGGCCTCCAGTTGGGGCGACCACATGGTGATTTCAGGCGGCAGAAAATCGAGGTGCGTACACAGACCCGTTACTTCGCAACGGTCGCGAGTTCCCCAATCTCCGTCATCGCAAACAGCGTCATCCTGCCTGGCTACGCATTCATCCTGCACGGCATCGCAGACACCCCGGATGCAGCCACTGTCCAAGTATGAACAGTTTATCGTTGGGTCCTCGCAAAACTCGCGAATGGTGATGCGTACATCCTTGTCATCATCGCCCTTGTAGGCCGCGATTTTGTGGTTGCCTTTAGGTAACGTCATGATTTTGAAACGCCAGGGATAACCCTTACTGCCGAGATCGACGGCATTGGCCTTGAAAAACGAATTATCGAGATGATGGCTGCTTCCGTCCGGCGCAGTATAGTCGCTCTTCCACTTAGAGCCCATCCCAGTAGATGAAGGAGCCGATGTTCGTCATTCCCGCGAAGGCTTGAATCCAGTCTGGTATCAATGAGTTCTGGACCCCCGCTTTCGCGG
>QZKR01000110.1 GCA_003598065.1 Myxococcales bacterium
GTTGCTGAGTGCAGCCGGGTGCGGGGAAGGCTCGGAGACGATAGATGGCGACCGCGACGAGGAAGAAGCCTGCATCCCAAATTGCGAAGGCAAGGTCTGTGGCTGGGATGGTTGCGCGGGCTACTGCGGCGAGTGCGGCGAAAAGCAGGCCTGCAACACGAGCACGGGCCGTTGCGTCGAGGTACCGCCGATGGCGGGCTGCGGCGACATGGCCGGCCTGCAAAGCGGCGCGCCCTGGCCCATGCCGGGCTATTGCCGCGCGCGAGTCAACGCCAGCCCGTTTGCGGGACCGGAACACCCAACAGTTAAATGGTGCTTTGAGGAATATTTTGCTGCTGGCTCCGATGTATTAGTTGATAAGCAGGGAGGCATTTTCGCCTGTGGCGATGAATGCTATGTCCTTTTTCCCAAAGGCAACACTTTCAGTTCGATGAGCGCCGTGAGTTCACCCCTATTATCCATCGAAACAGGCGAAGAAATCACCTTTAGCTGGGATGAATGGCCCAGTTTCTGGATAAGCGATGGCAATCGCGTTCTTCTTTCCGATTGGTTCGATACAATAGATGATGTTGTGTTTCCCGCCGGCCCGAGCTTATATTACGCTTATAGTGACTTTCAAAAAGAGCTTGAAGGAATTTACAATATCTATGCGCTATCCACCGCTGGGGACATGATTTGGAGCATTCCGATTGAGAATCCCTATGCACCATTTGGAACGTTTAGCCAAACACCCGATGGGCAAGGATTTATAGTTCTGTACCACCGCGTTTCGCTCCTTGGGGCGATGCTTTCTTTCGGCAGAGATGGAACGGTGAAATATTTTGTTCCTTGTGAATCCTGCAGTAAGCGCCCTCCGACAGTTTTCTATGATGTCAATAATGACTCCTCTCTGTGTCTCAAAGTTTTCCATCGTTCCGCAGTTGACGGGAACATTGCCTCCCTTGCTGGTGTATCCATGAATGGCGACATCCTTTGGAATATCGAAGATATCGGCAATCCGGCCACGAATGGAGATTACATTTACGCTCTCGAAACCGATTTGCGAGATCCGCGAATCGTTCAAACGGGCTGGCTTCCCCCTGGAAATTATAATTTTACCAAAGCCGTCGTGTCTTTGGACAGCGATGGCAACATCCTTTGGAAAACCCCCATCCACCGGGGTCTCTGGTATACGCCGTTAGTGGATAGGGAGGGCACGGTATATGTCGGCAACGAAACGGGAACTCTTAATGCAATAGGCCATTCCGGCAAGCTCAGATGGTCCCTTTCTCTGGCCGAAGGCGACGTCTGGCCCCAGGCTATCACGGCCGATGGCAGTATCATCATACTTTCAGATGGTGCGCTTTGTGTTATCGGCGAAGACGATTGATTATTCCCTCAATCATATTTTCTGGCGTTTAACCACACCCAATTTATCCAGTATACTTTATCTCCCTCGTAAGAAACACCACGCACCCAATGATCGACATTGTGCTTGCCGGCCGCCAGAAGCTCGCTGTTCGTATCGAACAAGTATCCGACTGTGCTGTCATCAGCCTGAATACTATACAAAAACCGTTCGTCGCGGCGCAGCTTCACCACCGGCTTCGTGGTTTGCTCAGTACCCACTATCTGAGGAGAGCTTGGGGAGTGGATGCTAACTTCTTTAATTCCTTGCCAGCAAGCCAAGTAGGCTGTTGACCCTTTAATCGCGATGTCTGTACAGCTATCGCCTAGCTCGAGACTCGCCACTGACGATAAAGCCCAATCATTTACGCGCTCCACAACTTCTAGCTTCGTTCCTGAGATGACATAAGCATAGCGGTCCTTTACGGCTAACGCCAAGCCGGGCGATGCGAGATCGACTTGCCCCTTGGAGATAGGCAGAATGGAAAGCCCGACATCCAAAAGCTTCAATCCATCGCCGTCCACCAGATAAAGAAGATTGCCTTCTTGAATGGTAAGATCAAGGACGCGGCCATTTGTGGGCCACCAACCGAAGCGAATCGGCAAATAGTCTATTCCTACATAAACAACGTCTACGCCGTAGTTTGTGCCTATATAAGCATAACTGCCCTTCACATCAAAGACGTACTGCGGCCGCAAGGTGACATAGGTGCCCGCCCAATGGGAATCTTTGGGCGCTACATCGCACGCAAGGGCCGAAGCGTTTTTGCACTCTATAGCCCCCATGGGATCATACCAGTTCTTTCGAGCCGATCGGCATTTCATTCCGAGGTTCCGATCAAGCAATCCATCCCCATCACAATCAGCCAACGCGAGCGAGGAATTTCCCTCATACCATGATTCATTCCCGAGGTCGTAGAAATAATTGCTCCAAAGACCATCAGGTCGGTTCGGTTCGTCCGTGAATGTCATGCCTCCGAAATACAATAATTTATCAGCGGCAGGATGCTTGAGCAAACCTGCATACGCTCTGCCCTTTGGACAACTGGAGTCGCTGCAAGTAGGAGAAAGAATCATCCAACCCCTTTCCGGATTCTTTAGATCGATCGCCAAGATATCGTTTTGCGGTCCTTCCGACGTCAAACCGCCAGCCAGAAACACAATGCGTCTCTCATTATCCCAAGCCAAACTTGCACCGATTCTTCCTTGCGGCAAATCAGGCAAAGAGGTCCATTTCAACGTTTGAGCGTTGAAATATGCCGTTTTGCTGCTCATTTGACCATCCGAAAGACGTCCGCCAGCTACGACAAATTCGTTGTAACCCACTCGCACTTGCGAGATATCGGCGTAGCAATGTGGCCTCGGACCACCGAGATCGGGAGGCATGTCCTCTTCTGTAATCTGATAGTGGGTCATTACTTGAGAATTTCTTAAATCAAACACATTCTCTTTTTCAAAAAGTAGATACTGATTTGAACATAGGTCTGATTGTGTCAATCCACCAAGCACTATAACACTCCCGGTGTCATAGCGCTGAAAAACTGCAGGATGCTCAACAGGTTCAACATGCGTCGTTGACCTTGTAGAAACCCCATCGAAAAGGACCTCTACGCTGGGTTCGCCTACGTACGTTCCACGGACAATGAACAGTTTTGAATTTTGTACGGCAGTTACATGCTCTCCATTAGAACTTTCTACAAATTTTGGGGTATACCGAGTACCGCCAAAAACAGCTGCGCTAAAGCTTGTGGATCCATAAGTAATAAGATCCGCTCCAGCATTCCATAGACCAACTAATTCTCCAGGATAAATTTTCGTACTTGGTTCGGAAACCTGGTTGGCAAAAGCATCAATTACACCGACGAACCCTACCATTTTTTTGTAGGCGCTCACGTCAAGCACTTCTGCAAAAGAGGGAGCATCTTGGAAAGGATTTGTTTTCGGCAATTCGATTACTGAACCCAAAGCCTCGTTAAGTGATTCTCTGTACGGCGGAACGTCGGCCCATGGCGGAATATCACTAAGAAATGGTCTATCCCACTTCCACGCAAATGCCGGAGCCAAATAATATTCATTATTATTCTCGAACTTCCACCTTTCGCTTGGAGCCAAACTCAGACAGCTAGGTAATTGTTGCCCTCCATTATTTTTTGAGGCATTGTAAGTTTCTTTCAGTTTCTCATTGATATCTCTTTTTGAGTATGTGGTACTTCCAAGTTGAGGTAAATCGATGAACGACATGCGAATGCGAACCAATCGCAAATCGGCTCCGCTCATTGCAGCTGGGCCGCCCCCGATAATTCCTCGTTCATTATGAATCTGCTCTTCAGCTTCCCAGACTGGAGCTCCTAACATACCCTTTTCGTCGAATTCTGAATTAAAACATACACTGCACATGTAGTCGTTCGACTGATCAAATCCCATGTCATATGATCTACTAAATACATCGGTTTCGTATGACGAGTTTACATTACAAGCATGACTTCCAAGCCATTCACGTATTAAGGCGCTTGCTTTGTCTTCGAAATCATTTGTTCTATCTCCAAAGCAATAATCACTCTGGGCGTATTCCCCATCAACCGGTGTGGCATTATCTTCACTCCCTTTTATACGAATGTTGCTCCATTTCCTGGCATCATCTCCTGAAACCAAGGTTGGGTCAGGTATCCATGATATTTCGGTATCTTTACATAACTCTTGCTCACATTTTGAGAAAAATGCACCAAGGTTTCCATAGGTTTGCATAATAGTTTGCGAATCAATTGGACCGTTTTCTTGAAAGCCATAAAATTGCCTCATTTTTAGATCGTCTTGTTCGTTATGATTCAACAAATGCAGGCAATCACAATATTGAATCACAACCGAATATGCCTTTTTCCCTTCGCGCGGTCCGATTGCCCGATAGCCTAGAACTACCTCACTTTTATCATTTATCATATCGCATGGCTGTCCTATAGCAGCCGCAATGTAAAAGTCTTTGTCACAAGTATTTCCTTTATCATCCCTATCGAAATTTACTTGTCCAGGGTTGAATGCGTTGCGTCGCTCACCAATTCCAAGCGTATACTCTGCGCAATTATCGCAAACATCTCCAACACCATCTCCTTCGCTCAAGGCCTGTAACATTTCCCACCATGGGTTGAAATCATAAGGTATAAAGTCAACATCTACTTGTTCGTAATTTGGGTTATATAAGCAGTTGTCGCATAAATTACCTCGCCGATCACTGTCGGTATCGGTTTGTGCAGAATTACTCTTGCCTGGACAGTTATCTGACCATTTCTCAACATATTGGTATTGACGCTGAACCTCTGGAAATTCATCATTGTCGTTATCACATAGACCCGTTGCTCCCTGTTCATTTTCGCCTAAGCAAAGCACTCCTTCTATTTGCTCGTAGCAATGACTATAATCGTAATTGGGCTCGCACAATTGCTTGTTGAGGTTTTCTTGCGTAAGGAAGTCAATATCGCGCGGATCTACCTCTTCACTGCCACCGTCCTCATCGTCATCTTCATCACAAACATCACCCTCAAGATTACCGTCTCCCTCAGCGAGAGCATCAAAATTCCTCTGGTCTGGATTGTACTTGTTAGGACAATTATCGCATATAGCAGGCACGCCATCAAAATCATCATCATCCGTTCGCCATTCTGGGTTGTATCCTGTAATATTGGGACCATAATTGATAAAGGGGCAAGGGTCATCAAAACCAATTAGGCCGTCATCATCCAAATCGAGTTTGGGGCCAAGAAACCATGGGAACAGGGCTGACTGACCATATTTCCCCTCGGCGACAACAAAAAAGGAAAGACCGCTATCAATGACAGCATTCTCATCATCATCTAGTGTAAACTGAGGAAGGAATACCTCGTTGCGATGATTTAAAGCTGATACAATATCATATAGTTGGCTCCTGTAGAATTCTTCTGGACAGGGCTTAAATTCGTCCGTAACCTTAAGCCATAGATCCGGAAGAACCAGCATATAATTTTCTGACCTATTAAGCATCCGGCAGACTCCTGAGGTGTAACCAATGCCTTCACATAGTTGCGGCAAAAATTCATTATAAATTTGACTTTTGGCATTATTTGCTACCGACGATGCACAATGATCACCAAGCGGCCCCACGCAATTGCATCCAGAATCTACTGATAGGCGTTTCATGATAAGTTCGATGGAACTCCAGTACGCATAAATTGATTCATGCTTTTGTTTATCATGATCGTCGAATACTTTATTTCCGCATCCGTCTATCATTTCACGCGATGCAGGTATTTTTTGTGGCTGCTGAAACACAAATTCAAAATCCCAGTCTACGTCTGCCCAGTAATTCGTACAACCAATCCCCATTCCAAAAAACTCTTCGGCCGAATGTTGTGGATCAAATGATCCTTCTTGAAAGAGCCCAACAGACACATCAGCTTTTAAAGATGGCTCCTCCGTGGAATATCTTTTTGCGTACTGCATGTCAAATTCCTGTAAAAATAAATTTCTGTGCTTTCTGTCATTGTCAACGTGGTTAGCAAGGAGCTTTAAGAATAGCGTCTTTTTAAACTGGTCTTGAAGGCTTGCCTCCACAAAATCTTCTTCAACAAAAAAGCCTACAACAATATTCTTTTGGGTCTCTTCGTCCAGCATTTCATTGCTGTCATCGAAAAACTTGAACATTTTATCATGAAAACGGGAATAGGAGGTGCTATCGTTTTCCCACCGATAATACTGATTAAATAAATCAGGCGATGAATCAATTCTCTCCCAATGTCTATCATCTCCGTTAACCAACGGAGAATGCGTTTCCATTCCAATATGAGAACCGATGTAGAAGGTAACATAAGGGTGGCTTTCACCGTCATAGTATGGGAACTCGGTGAAATTATGTTTTCTGAACGTAATTTGAGAATTGGTCAAGCTGGGATGCAGACTGTAGTCGTATCCTGTCATTTCCAAAAATGCTCTACTAAATGTGTCGTCATACTCGCGGGATGTCAGGCTGCTGACAATTTCCTGTGCAACTTTTCCCATAGCCAGTTTGGCGTTTTCAAGGCCAAATACGTTGCCTTCGCACAAATATTCATCTCTGATAAAAGCTTTCGTTAACTCCAAGCTGGTATCAAGAATCTCGGCTCTATCGGTTGGTTGCAGTTGAATAAACGAACTTAATTGGTCTTCAAGATGAGCCCCGAATGAATTTTCATCTATTCGTAATGAACCAAAGTCTTTGCAGGCAGGCAACACATTGACAATGCTTTTTTCACATACAGATGGGTTTTCTGGATCGCATTCGAGCGACAACGAGACGACAATAGGAATTTTAATAAAGTACGAGATGTCTTGTCCACCTACATTGTCTATAGTTTTAAATATTATCGATCCGGGACACCCGCTGAAAAGATCTGCTTCGCACTCGTCGCTAAACCTATTAAACAAATTAGCGTTCGCTGGGGAATAATCAATGGTAGGATCAATACCCATATAAAGGCCAACATAGTCAACTGCTGCTTCGGAAAAATCATGACCCATAATATTGCTAAGCGATGATGAATCCGGGAGAAGCGTAGATTTGTCAGCAAGTCTAGCATCAAAAAAGTATGAGGTTATCACGAGTTCAAGAAATGAGCCTGAAAAAGTGACAATCACATCTGGGTCATTTAATTCATCCGTATCAGCCCATGCGATTCTCTCCGATAAACATGATGCCATCAGGAAACTTATAAAAGCGACTCCTAACGAAAAAAACCTTACAAAATACATGGCCTTCTCCTTTCCTCTAATCCTGGTCCTGATTCAAGCAGCAGCGAAACCCTATGGATTCCCTTGAAATCCAAGCTCCGGTATAGTACGGTATTTCCCCAACGCAACTCAGCGCTTCAGTATTGGTATGGTCGCATAGCCAATAGCAGCCATTAATTAAATAATAATTTATACCCTCAACTTCAGCAGTGGATAACCATTCACTAACATTCCCTGATTGATCAAAAACACCATAAGAAGACTCGCACCCAATACGACCTCCCGTCTCACCTGGGCTTTCTAATGGCTCTTCTCCTCCCGCGTTATCCCAACAAACAGAATCCATATAATCCGGTCCATAAGGGAATTCATTGTTCTCCGGCCCTTCACAGGCTTGCACCCATTGGTCTGAGGAGCAAAGAGTTTTGCCAACGTTAACGCATGCTCGCCGTGCTTGATACCATGTAATGAAGCGCGTCGGAATAATGCCGGGAACCGAGCAAGCATAAACCGGTTCCGTCTGAGGAGCCCAGGCTTCTGTACGGCAATCAAAATGGTCCACACACAAACCATCCTCCATGCAGTTCACGCAATCCTGGAACCCTTCCGGGAAATCATCTTCATTCTGGCCATAGATTGTCCCCGTGCAATCGGAGTTTTCCATCGCCACGGCTTCGTACTTGTCGATGCAGAAATCCTCGACCAGCATCATTTCCGGATGCCCTGGGCAAGGGACGGCCAGCCCGTCATCCTCTTCGTCATCGTTTTCGTCGTCGGTTTCTTCGGTGCTCTCGTCGCCGTCCGTATCCACGGGATCTCCGTCCACGGGAACATCGCCGTCTTCATCGCCGTCCGGCTCGTCGTCTGTCTCATCCGCATCGGCCAGCGCTTCGCAATTGTCGTCCACGCACTGCATTCCCTCGCTGCATTCGCGATAGGTTTCCCACCCCTCGCCGTCATTTCGACAGATTTGCACGATGTCGGGTGACTCCGGATGACAGCGGAAATCCCCCGGCTCGCAGAGATCGACGGATTCTTCTTCGCCATTCTCTTCGTCACTATCTTCGGTCAGTTCTTGCTCGCTGGCGTCGCCGTCACTGTCCGAAGGCTCATTCGTCTCCGACCCTTCGCACCCGGCCCAAAGAAGACCTGCACCTGTCAGGATCAGCAATATCCAAAGCATGCGCGACATGGCTAGTCCTCCTGGATGATTTCCTGGACGTCGATCAAATAGCGGCCGTTGTCGCCCGCGCCGTACCCATCCACGAAAATGTAGTATTGCCCCGCCTGGACCTCGCCCAGAACCACGGTTTCCGCGGCGTTACCGAACTGGGTGTCCGAGCAGCCGAGTTCTTTATCGGGGCGTTCGCACTCCGACCGCACGCTCAGCACCGCGTCGAACGAACTGATGACGTGCGCCTTCACGTTTTTCGGCTCGGATAAGATGAGCACAAACACCGCGTCCTTGCCCGTGGCCACGCCGCAGGAGGCGCGGTAGTCGTCGTTCAACGTGTCGGTGCTGCGGTCCAGCGTCTCGCCGACTTCGATCGTCTCGGCGGTCTCGCAGCGGTCGCCCGGAATGTGGTAGCCCGTCGGCTCGAAACCGATGGAGAGGTCGTATTTGTTCATGGCGTAGCCGACAGAGAGGTTCACGTAATAGGTGTCGTCCTGCGGGGCGTTGAAAACGATCCGCTCGTCGTCGTCCGAGGAGAGCGACGCGGCGATATGATCGTAGTCGGAGACGAAACTGGAGGAGTAGAGCCGCATGTCGATGTCGCCGATAGCGTGCGAGAACGTCGCCCAGATGTCCACCCCCTGACCAGCCAGCAGATTGAACTTAAGCCAGTCATGGTCCATGAAACATAGCGTCAATTCTTCAAACTCCACCGGCGGCTCGATCTCGATGGCGTTCTGCCACTGCCGATTGCTGCCGTGGAATTGATCGTCGTAGCAGTAATGTTCGAAGTCGGATTCCTCTTCATCGACGCCATCGGCAGAGTCGATGGCATCGCCGTCCTGATCTTCTTCGCTTAGGTCTCCGTCTTCAAACTCGGCGTCTCCGTCGTCGCCGTCAGGATCACCCTCATCCTCTTGGGCCGTGTCCTCATCTCCTTGGTCGGCGACATCTTCTTCAAAGGCGTCATCCTCTTCGTCGCCGTCCGGAATGTCAGTCGGCTCGCAATGGCCGCTGACGCAGCGCCCATACCCCGTACAATCCAAAACGAATTCCCAGTAGGAGCCGTCTGGTGAACAATGAACTACTTCATCGTCAAGACAGCTCAACGTTCCGGGCTCACACGTGTCAGATTTGTCTCCATCGTCCGGCAGCGGTGTATCATTCGATTCCTTGTCGGAATCGCCGACAGAATCGTCTCCTCCCTCCAAGTCAGTTTCATGGTCGCCATCGAGGGCGTCGTCAGAATCGGCTGTCGTTTTTACCTGGCTTTCGGAGCAGGCGACCGCTAAAAAGATCGCCAGGAATAGCCCGATTGCATGGTGCGTTTTCATCATTCCGTTTGTCACTCTGGCGTCGTCCTTAAAATTCGCTCACTGCGCCACGTTTTTCAGTTTGGCTACATCAACCGCTTCGAAAACCGAAGCCAGCTCCTCTTCCTCAACATGAGTGGCCATTACGGAGATCGAGAAGCGGTTGTCTACAACCGCGAGGAATGTGCCAAGCTGCGCTGCCGGATCACTCATTTTGAGGCTGGCTACATCTTCCTTCCACTCGGTATCGTCCGCTTCGCCGAGAACGCGCTGGGAGTTCAGCAGGAAAAGCGGGCTGTCTTTGGCGTCCACAAGCTCGATTCTCACTTCCGCTTCATCCTTGCTCAGGACCCGATACGCCCGGTTGACCTGGACGGCGTCGGAGCGGATTTCCTGCGAGCCTTGATCGCTGACCCTCCATCCAGCCGGCGGATCCCTGAACGCTGCTAGAAGCTGTTTGCCCGTCAGCATGGGGAAGGTCAGTTTTGAAGGAGTCCGGAAGCGAGGCGAGAGACCGTCAAGTTGCTCACGAAGGGCTTTCTCCACCCCGGCGCGTGCCTCTTGAGGGACCGTGTCGAGCACAGATTTGAGCGGTACATCGGCGGCAACGGGTACAGGTTCGTTTTCGGCGGGCTCCGTGCAGGCCACCCACATGAACAGGCATGCCGCGACGACAGCCGTAGTGCGCCAAAAACAGCGACGTCCCTTGCAGCGCGGCGTCTTTTCAGGCTCCAGCGGATTCGGTTGGGCGCGCATGTCGCCTCCCACGCGTGAGCAAACATCGTATGTAGTGTTGTCGATTCTGGCGGAGATGGTCTACTTCTGTCCTTGCTTCTACCAAGGCGTATCGCGGCTGTCAATAAATATTATTCTTGCCTAAGACCGTCCATTGCTGGCAAACTCTACTGGCCGAAGCCGAAACCCGCACTCCTGACACGGCGCATCCTATTTTACGCTTGGAGTTCCGCGATGGAATTGAGGAAATTCATTATAGTAATCCTCGCCGGCTTGCTGCTGTCCTCCTGCGGAGGCAGCGGAAGCTCCGACAGCGACGGCGATACACCCGTCTTTGTTCCCGACGGCGACGGCGAAACCGAGGAAGAATCGTCGCCACAACCAGATGTAGATCCCGACGAAGCCGAGTGTCCGCCGGCGCTGGAGGTTCAGGAGCGCGCCGATTTCGGCGCGGTGACGCACGGCGAGGAAAGCCGGCGGCGCATCGTCGTCACGGCGACGCGGGAGGTAACCGTCCGCGAGGTCGTGATTTACGACGACGACGAATGGTACGAGTTTTCCATTCTCCCCGGCGAGGAGAGAAGCTGCGCCCAAACCAACGACAACGTCTGCCACAAGATAGAGTTGTCCCGGCATCTCCTGGAATTTTCCACTCTCGCGCTGGACCTCGCTTATCTCCCCAAGGATGCGCGCCTGCCCGACGACGCCGTGCTGCAGATCGAGACAGACGACTCCTGCCAGCCCACGGCGCGCGTCCGGTTGTTCTCCGAGTGTAAAGGAACTTACGACGTCGCCGTCCAGGTGGACGACGAAGCCGTCGGCTCCGGCGACGAGATTTCCTTCGGCAGCCTCTTGCCAGACAGTCCCTCGCCCACCAAGTCCCTCGTCGTCTCCAACCAGGGCGGCGAGACCGACAACGCCCCGGTCCTGCTGGGCTACGAGTTCTCTGACGATTTTTACGCCCATTTCGACTTTCCCGATTGTCCAGCCAACGAGCTGGCCGAAGGCGTACTGCTGGGAATCGGCGAAACGAAGACCTGCACCTTGCGCCTCCGGGAGCACAGCGAACCGGGGACCGTCGAGGCGACCGTTACGGTCAACTGGCAATCCTCCTGTTCGGGTAACCGTCCGCCAGTGAGCCTGATTTTCTCGGCCAACATCGCCGAGTGTCCGGTCATCGTCGAACCCAATCCGACCCTGGATCTCGGACAGGCCCTGCTCGGCGAAAGCGCCGCCGGGCAATTCACCATCGAAAATCAATGCCCCTACGTGATCGTCTGGGATACCTGCGAGCTGGAGCGCGGCGTGGACTTCCACGCCGATTGTCCCGCCGGCCGCGTCCTGATAGCCGAAGGGGAGACGAAAACCGTCGCCGTGGAGTTTCAGCCGACGACCGAAGGCGTGCTTTCCGACCATCTGCTGTTCTCCTTCGAGCGGGAGGACGGCACGCGCCAGCAATTCCAGCGGCGCGAACTGGTCGGCCGGGGCGGCGTCTGCGCCACGGTCGGCTGCTGCCCCGAAAGCAGCGATCTCTGCCTGCCCGGCCAGTACCGCTGTCCCGAGGAGGGCTCTTATCGCCAGCGTTGCGACGAACACTGCGGCTGGCAGTCCTTCGGCGAATGCCCGCGCCGGGACTACTGTACCGACGAGGGCTGCCTGCCGACTCCCTGCCTGGAAGGCCTGCGGGTTTGCGACGGCGCGATCCAACTGGCATGTGCGAGCGGAGCTTGGCAGGAGGAGTCCATCTGCGACGACGGCAATGCCTGCACGTTCGACGCCTGCACCCGATTGTCCGCCGAGACGGACGGCTGCACGGCCTACCCGCTGCCGGACGGCCTGCCTTGCGACGACGGCAACCCGCGCACGACCTTCGACGCCTGCCTGGGCGGTGTTTGCCTCGGCGAAGACTGCCACTGCGAGGGAATCGACGCTTGCTGCGACGGTTGCATGCCGCTCAACGAGGGAGGAGGCTGCGAGGACGGCCTGTTTTGCACGGTGGGCGAAACCTGCCAAACCGGATTATGCTTGGGCGGGACGGAAAGAGATTGCTCCGTCGCCGACGGGGAGTGCAACACCGTCGGCTGCAATGAGGAGCAGGATGCCTGTTTCGCCACGCCAGCCAACGAAGGCGCGGCCTGTCAGGACGACGGCATCGCCTGTACGCAAGACCTTTGCCATTCCGGAACATGCGAGCATCCACTTGTCCCCAACGACTGCGGCGGACTCGAATGCGGACCTTCGCCCTCGGGTTGTCACGATTGCGGCTCCTGCGATGATAGCGAGGTCTGCACCCAGGATGTCTGCGAATCGGGCGTCTGCCATCATCCGCCGCTCGCCAACGACTGCGGTGAGCTGGAGTGCGGTCCCTCGCCGACCGGCTGCTTCGCCTGCGGCGCGTGCGACGATGCCGATACTTGCACCGAGGATGTTTGCGAAGCCGGGACCTGCACCTATAGCGACATTACGAACGACTGCGGCGATTGGATCTGCGGCCCGTCGCCGTCGGGATGTTTCAATTGCGGCGAATGCGGCGGCGGTCTGGGTTGCTGGGAGGGACTCCGCTGCATCCCGACGCGCTGCCTTGGATCGCTTACCTTCGCCGACGGCAAACTGAAGGCGGCCGTCCGCGAGGCGGTGAACAAGCCTTATGGAAACCTCTATTACGCCGACGTGGCGAACCTGACTGACCTGGACGCCAAGGATTTCGGCATCGCCTCGCTCGACGGTATCGAATGCCTGACCGATCTGACGACGCTGGATTTCTCTGAAAACGCCCTGATCGATCTTTCCCCTTTGGCGGGGCTGACCGATCTTGAAATGCTCTATTTGACCGACAACCAGATCACCAATGCCGGTCCGCTTGCCGGCCTGATTCGGCTGACGCGCCTGCGGCTGGACGAGAACCAGATTACCGATCTGTCGGCTTTGGCGGGGCTCGCTGATTTGGCGGAACTCTACGTCGGCAGCAACGAAATCTCCGACCTTGGCCCGCTTCAGAATCTGACCGACCTGACGATGCTCTCGGCCAACTCCAATCAGATCGTCAGCCTGAATGCCTTGGCGAATTTGACGAAATTGACGACGCTCTCGCTCTACGGCAACCAGATTGAGGACGTCTCGCCGCTCGACGTTCTCACCGCCCTGACCCATCTCTCCTTGTCGCTCAACGCCATCGAAAGCCTGGATGGGCTGGAAAACCTGCGTAGCCTGACTTTCCTCGAACTCATCCACAACCAGATTCAGGACCTGAGCCCGTTGGCGGAATTGGATCAGCTCACGTTTCTGTCGCTGTCGTTCAATCAGGTGGCGAATCTTGGTCCCCTGGACGGGCTGGTCGGCTTACAGCAGCTCTACTTATCCACGAATCAGATCGTCAGCCTTTCGCCACTGACTCCGCTTGTGGCCCTTCGCGTTCTGGACCTGACCGATAATCAGGTGCTCGATCTCTCACCGCTGGTGAGCAACGCCGGCCTGGGCGGAGGGGACTGGATCGACCTGCGCGGCAACCCCTTCGACTGCGGCGCACAAGCCGCCAATCTCCAAACACTGAACAACCGGGGCGTGCTGATCGATTCCGATTGCCCGTGATGATTCGCTGAAAGTATAGTCCAATACCAATGTACCCATAGGGAGGAACCCGCCGTGTTGGACGTATTCAACTACCATCACCTGCCGGACCTGCTGGCCAAAGCCAAAGAAGAGTTCCGCCAAGTCGATCTGGCGCGCGACACCGGCCTTGCGCCGCAGAAAGTCAACATGACTTTCAGAGACAGGCAGTACTGGGTCTACCCCGACGTGCGCAAATGGACCCGCGCCATGAAGCTCAAGCGCGAAGCAGGCGACTACTTCGAGTTGCTGGCGATCATTTACGCCTATCCGTACAACCCCGAGGTCGAGCGCGCCAAGATGCTCAAACGCGCCTTCCATGTCGCCGGCCGCCTTGAGGAGGAGCTCAATCCTTCGGGCCGAGTTTCCGACAGCCTGCTCTACTGGCTTGATCCGCTGTTTTCGGTGCTGCGCAACATGGTCGAGCTGAAAGGCTTTCCCAAGAAAGAGTCCGAGATTCCCGCCTGGGTCGCGGAACGCATCATCTTTTTAAGCGTGCTTGGCACCCTGAGCAAAAACATCCCGCCGCGCATCGAGACAGCCTGGAAATGGCTGCGGGGCATCAAGGCTGTCAAGTTCGACAAGGCGCGCAACCGCTGGGTGAAGCGCGAGCCGACCATCTTTTCCAAGGGTGAGATTTCCTCTGCCTGCCAGGACATCCATTCGGCCAGCCTGCTTTTGGTGCAGATCAATACCTACGATGACTTCGCCCACGAGGCCGGCAAACGCGGTTTGCTCTTCGACCGCTTGGCTACCTTCTCTATGCCCAGCGGCGCGCTTGAGCTCCTGAACAAGCTGGGCGAGGATTTCCTTTACGGCGACATCCTCCGCAAACTGAATTATGCGGTCAACAAGGAAGATCGGGATCGGCTGGAAAAGAGCGATCCGACGCTGTACGCAGAAGTCATGGCATTCAAAAAGCGGTTGGAAGAGAAAGGCTATGCGGTGCCGCAGTACGGGGACGAGGACATGGACGCGACGGTCCAGGTGTTGCTCTCCGGCCGTCGTGTAGCCCAGGCCGAAGCGAGGCCGGATTGGGGGAGCGACGGAGCCGAGGGGGCGGAGGCCGATCCCGAGGATTGAATCTTATTCACGGGTAAAGTTGAGAAAGCCGTCGGCGCGTAAACCGGCGGCTTTTTGCTTTCTGCATTAGGGATGGCGAACCTGACAGGCGCCAGCGGGCCAGTATCCGAATGTGCTTGACCGGGTAGGAATTTTACCCCAAAAAATTTGTAAACGTCCCTGTACGAACCGGAATCAAGATTGGGCCAGGCCGCGATAAATTTGGCCCCCAGGCATGGGGACCCCGGTGGGATACCCCGGGGGGTGTCGATCGAAATCGGATAGCCTATGGCACAGACGAGGGAGAGAAGGGGGGGGATTATGCCCACCTACGCCCGATCGTCGATTCCAGGGCTGTCAGCGCTCGAAATCGGGCCATCTATTGAGTGTAATTCTGGCAGATCGGAGCTAACGCGAACTTCGGCTTGTGGGAGGGGGAACACGGTCATCACTCTCCATTTTCAACCAAGCTTGGTTGAATCCATCACCCTCGCCGTCATTCATCGTGATCCAACCAGCCGTGGTTGTACGTACAACCAAGCTTGGTTGACTTTCTTCAACCCGACCAAGTTGAATTCTATTGGGTAGCCTTTACGAGCCAGTATTCAACCCGATCCCGGTCGAACTTGATTGCGAATCATCGGGAGCAGGGCTCTCACCATCTCACCAGGATGGATCTGCCGCCCTGGATCCATTGAAATAGGTTGCGATGCCGCCAGAGGGGTTCCCCGGCTACATTGTCCCCCGCCGCGCCGGTGGTGCAATTCTCTTCCTGGAGTTCCGATGCAGCGCCGTTGCCGCCGTTTTCAGTCAGTGTTTCCTCACTCATCGTCCATCCCGAAGTTCTTGACACTGTCTTGTGGCCTTTTCCATTTTTTTCATCGCGCGCAGCAGTTTGGCCTCCGGCCGTTGGGGGTGAAACTCGTTGAGAATAAAAATGACCGCCGGCAGCTCCAGCCCCAGATACTCCGCAATCTGCAGGTCGCTCATCCCCTGCAAGTGCAGGATGTCGGCGATGAGGGGGAATTCGGCCTCGCGCGTTCCCTCCACCATCTTCAACACGCGAAACTGCTCCAGCATCCGTCTTCGCCGATTCGGCAACAGGGTGTTCGGGTCGGTCACCAATAGCGGCTTGCCCTCACCCGACTTTGCAGCGATTTCGACTGGCTTGCAATCGGAACCCTCGGTATCGCGTCGCTTGATCATCTTGCCTCCTTTATGCTTACCGCCGCACCACCACCATCCGTTTCTCCTCCGGCCATCCTTGGGCCTCGGCGACTATCTTCCAGAACGGCGAGGTGTTCCGGTAGGCGACGAAACGTTTCCCCATTTTCACTTCCTCAATGCCGTTTTCCAGCAAGCCTTGTCGATACTCCATTTCCTCCCTGGACAGCCCGTGGTTCCGCGGTTTCAGCGCTTCCACGCCGCCTTTGTTCCATCTCCGCACCCATTCCCGCAGCGTGGAGAGGCTGACTTTCAACTCTTCCGCCACACCCTGTTGATTCCTGCCCTCCATCAACGACAGGACGGCCAATAGCCGCTTGTACAGGCGAGCATCCGACGTCTGCACCAGCAGAATCTGGACCTCGCGGAGGTCACCGGTTGGCGTCTTCAACGGCGGCATGGCCGGTTTTCATTGCGTTTGGCGGCGTCGCCATCACGTCCTGTCTCTTCTCTCGCGGTCCGTAGCGACGGTCTCGCATGCGGTCCGCGTCATCGTCGAGGTAAGCTTTCAGCCATCTGTAACCGGTGCTCCTTCCAATGCCCAGCACCCTCGCCGCTTGCTCCACGGGCACATGGCGCAGCCGCACGGCTTCGAGAAGCAAGGCCCGCCGGGCGGAGATCCACAAGGGTTCGTGTCCGTTGCGAAACGCGCCGTCCTTTTCGATCCGATCGGTCCGGCGGGGACGCTCTTCCGCCTTGTTGGGTTCATCGCCAGAAACGCGCCGCCGGGCCAGGGATATCACCTGCTTCATTAACATATCGCAACGGCTGAACATTTCTTCTTTTCTTCGGTCCCGCATCGTCGATTTTCCTTTTCATCAATATGTTGATTTACTAATATTCATCTGATACATTTTCCACTGAGTAGATCGCTTTCGTCAAGCGAAAAGCATGCTCGCACTACGATTTGAGGCAGCATAGTGGCAGCACTATCAAGATGGAGACGGGATGATGCGGTCAAGCGCCGTTTGCGTCTATTGCAGCAGGTGGAGAAGACCGGCAATATCGCCGCCGCATGCCGGGAGTTGGGCTTTGCCCGGAGTCAGTACTACACATGGAAACGCCGTTTCGATGCCGAAGGCGAGGCGGGATTACGCGCCCGTCCGCCCATTCCCAAATCGCCGCATCCGGCCACGACGACGAAGAAGGTGGACGGAGCGATCCAGGACCTGTCGATCCGGCATCCGTCGTGGGGTTGCGTGAAACTGGCGGAGGAACTGCGTCGCCAGGGGATCTCCGTTTCGTCGCCGACAGTCCAGAAGATTCTGATCAAATACAAGGCCGGAAAGCGCAAGGAACGTTGCGCCTTCGTGGAAGGGATGGTTGGGGCGAAGCTTCTCACCCCGACCGCCGAACAGATCGCCGCCTGCGAACGAGTGAACCCGCGCTTTCGCGAACGGGAGAAAACTGGCGTCCTGCCCGGCTATCGCGTCGTGCAGGATACGATCCGCATTGGCAAGGTGAAAGGCATCGGCCCAGTCCTGGCCCAGGTTGTCATCGACACGGCGACGCGATACGTCTGGCTCTTTCTCCACCTGCCCAGCGACAGCCACGCTGCGATCGATGTCTTCGAAAGGAAGGTGCGGCCGAAGTTCAAAACCTGGGATAGAGGCATCATTCTCCTGGAGACGTCGGCAAGCCGACGCTATGGCCGGCGAGACAAACCCAACGACTACCACGAGTACGTGGACGAGTTCACCCGGCAGATCTTCCCCGACCCGCCGACTCGGCGACGGAACGGTTTCATCGAGGCATTTGCAAAAGATCTGAAGAAAATGCTTGAGCCGTTGCTCCGACGACGGAGGCGGTGGAGCCTGGAGGAGTTGCAGGCGGCGGTGGAGGTCTGGGTGGCGGACTACAACAGAAAGGCCGAAAAGGAAAATTGAAGAGGCGTTGACAACCGTCGCCGTATATGGATAATAGCCATTGATCATATTTACTCACCTATGATTGAGAGAATCGTATGGACCCTCGATTTCTTGCCCATAACGCTCACCTCGACGATCCCGCCGGCTTCGCCAAGCTCGATCCGCACTTGCGCCTGCTGGCGAAGCAGCCCCTGGTGCACCAGCCTGCGTTGCTGGCCGAGCTGCCCCTGGGCAAGCCGGGGATCTATTCCATCGCCGGCGGGCGTCAAATCGGCAAGACGACCTTGCTCAAACAATGGATGGAACTTTTGCTGAAGAAAGGCGTTACACCCCAGAACATCGCCTTCTTCAGCGGTGAATTGATCGACGACCACCACGCCCTCGTTAACCTGATCTCCATGCACCTTGAAGGACGAACCGGCATACAATATCTGCTCCTAGACGAAGTGAGCTACATCCATGAGTGGGACAAGGGGGTGAAATACCTGGCCGACGCCGGGATGTTGGAAAAGGCTGTCTTGGTCCTCACGGGGTCCGATTCCGCCTTCATCCAGGAAGCCCGGATGCGCTTTCCGGGCAGGCGCGGACGGTCGGAAAAAGTGGATTTCCACCTCTACCCTTTGAACTTCCGAGAGGTGGTGGATCTTAAGCAGGCCCTCAAGCCAAAGGAACGGACTGCCCTAGCGGCGCCAGGGGTCGAGGTTTCAACGGCAATCGTCGAGAAGTTGTTTGCTGAATTCGAGCAGTACATGGTCCACGGCGGCTTCCTGACCGCTATCAACGACATGGCCCGCGACCATTCCATCGCTCCGGCCACGCTGGCCATCTACAGCGATTGGATACGCGGGGATGTCCTGAAACGCGGCAAGCAGGAATCCTACTTGCGGGAGATTCTGGCGGCCATCCTGAAGCGGCAAGGCAGCCAGGTGACCTGGAACAACATGGCCCAGGACCTTTCCATCGACCATCCCAAGACCGTCGCGGACTACGTGACGCTGTTGGCCTCGATGGACGTGATGATCATTCAAGCCGCCCTGATGGAAGACAAGCTGACGGAGGCGCCAAAGAAACCCCGTCGCCTTCACTTCGCCGATCCTTTCATCCACCATGCCGTGGTTAATTGGCTCCGACCGGCGAAGGATCCCTTTAACCAGATTATCATGCCGTCCCTGCGGGAGCCGGAAGCAAGCTCTCGAC
Source organism: Myxococcales bacterium (assembly GCA_003598065.1). Lineage (GTDB taxonomy): Bacteria > Myxococcota_A > SURF-8 > SURF-8 > SURF-8 > SURF-8. The sequence continues at coordinate 19,299 of QZKR01000110.1, forward strand.
TGGCGGAGTCCGTGGCGGTAGCGCATGTTCGACGACGGTTCCCTACGTACTACATCAAGGCCGAGGGTGAAGTGGACATCGCGTACATCGAAGGCCGGCGTTTCCAACCCGTTGAGGTGAAGTGGACGGGCCAGATGCGGCCCAAGGATCTGAAGCAGGTGAAGAAGTACGCCAACGCCCGGATCTGGACCCGGCAGACGGGCTTTGCACCCATCCATGACATTCCGGCCGAGCCGCTGCCGGTGGCGCTGTGGAGGATGGAAAATTCTACTGAGAACAAATAGCCGAAAGGGACAATTCACTGACACGTTTTGACAGGTTTTGTCGGCAGAAAGGGTCAAAAATGGGCAGGGATGAGCATAAAATCGCTCATTTCATCAGAGACGTAAATCAGGCATAAAATATTGATATCCCATACGTTCGCTTATTCTATCGGCATCTTCGAAGAGTGAGTAAAAAGTAGAAGATGTTGAATGGCATTCAAGAGGCCGTCGGTTCGACTCCGACTAGCTCCACCAGAAAAATCAAGGGCTTGGCGATCATCGCCAAGCCCTTTTTTCTTCTCCGGTGACAACGGGTGACAAACTTGCAGGGACACGGCCCTCACTTTCCTCTTCCATCCGGTCGCAGGACGGCAGGGTGAAGTTCTGTGGTTTTAAAGCCGCACGATCAGGATTTGGCGTTCGACTTCAGCCGTTGGATGAAAGCTCCGGCCAGTTGAGGCGTAACTTTCTCCAGACCTCCCCCGATCTTCAGACGCGCATGCGTAGCGCTCAGGTCGATGCGGGCCGGCGCGGTATTCTGATGGAACAGCTCCAGCACCGCCGAGCCGCTGTCCCGCAGATTCTGACCGAACATCGGGAAGAAGATGTGCAGCGGATTTTTCGTCCCCGCCCGGCTCATCCGTTCGCGCCACTCGGAGTACGGCAGCAGTTCCATTCCGCCGCCGGCTTGATTGAAGATCTCCACCAGCTCTCGCCAGGTGACCCCTTGGGGCTCGGTCAGCAGATTGTAATTCCGTCCGATCGCCTCGGGATCGAGAGACAGCTGAACCAGCGCCGCGCTGACGAAATCGACCGGCGCAATGTAGAACACCACGTCGAGCTCGGGAGCCGCCTTGAGCAAGAGGCATCCGGAGAGCAGGCGAATCAAGAAATCCCGGTCGTTGAAATAGCCGCTAGCGCTGTTCCAGCCGATGAAAGGCGGCCGATAGATGTTGACGGGCAGCCCGCGCCGCCGCGCCTCGCCGATCAGCCGTTCGCAGGCGCGCTTGGTCTCACGGTAGGCGCCATCGGCCGGATACAGCGTCTCGTTTTCCGTCAGCGTCCGGCCGGCGTGTTCCTTTGTGAGCAGAACGGAGAAGCTGGATACGAAATGCAGCGGCTTCACTCGCCCGCCGGACGCCAGCCGCAACAGATCGAGCGTGCCCAGCACGTTGGTGGGCCGCAGGTCGTCGTATCCGAAGAGGAAATTGACCAGGAAGCCGACGTGATAAATCTGGTCGATGTTCAAGGCAAGCGAATCCCAGGTTGCCGGCGACAGCCCCAATCGCGGCTGGGCAAGGTCTCCCGCCAGGGGCACGATCCGTCGTTCCATCTCCGGGTTCCACAACTCGGCTTCTTCCAGCTTGCGTCGTAAGCGGGTCACGACGCTCGCCGTATCATCCGCTTTGACCAGGCAGTGGACGGTCGCCTCCGTCCGGCGGCAGAGTTCGGCCAGGGTAAACGCGCCCAGAAATCCCGTCGTTCCCGTCAGCAGGACGGCCTTGGGCGGCCCGATACGAGCCGGCTGGGCCCGATCCGGCCGGATGTCTTCGGGAAGCACTTCCGTTTCCGGACGGTGCGCCGCTTTCGGAGCGAGGGCGGCGCCGCCGCGTTCCGTTCCGCCAGATGCTTCCGTCGCGCCGATCAGGGCCGTGTCGAGCTGCGCGAGCAGGCCGTCGGCGACCTGCGCCGGAGAGTCGCCTTTCAGCAGCGACAGCACGTTCACTTTTACAGGCAACGCCTTCTGCAACCGGCCCCTCAAGTCGTTGGCGGTGAGAGAATCGAGCCCCTGGGCCAGCAGAGACCGATTGGCCGCGACGCCTCCTGCCGGCAGGCCGAGAACCTGCGCCGCCAGCCCGAGAACAAAATCCAAAAGCACCGCGCTCCGATCCGCCGGATTCGACCGCGCTCGCAAGGTGTCCAGCAGAGCCGCAGCGGTCGGGTCGGATGCTCCGCCGTCATCTGTTTCCGGTGTCGGCGAACCCGCCGTCAGGCGCAGCAGCAGCCGTCGCCGGGGTTCCTGTTCGTAGATCGATTTCAAGATGGACCAGTCCACGGCGGCGGCGGTGTATTGCGCATCCGGTGAGCCGATCAGACGGTCCAGCACCTCCAGGGCGTGCTCCGGGTCCATCGGCGCGAGGCCCATGCGTTTCAGAAACTGGGCATGCTCGCCTTCCATGGCCATGCCGCTTCCGCCCCACATTGCCCAGTTGACCGATAGCGCGGCCAGCTTGGAGGCCCGCCGCCGCTGAACCAATCCGTCCAGGAAATGATTGGCCGCTCCGTAGCTCGTCAGCAGTTTGGAGCCCCAGATCGCCGAGGCGGAGGAGAAACAGACGAAGAAGTCCAGGGAGAGGGCTTCGGTTAGTTTGTGCAGCACCCAGCCTCCCGCGATTTTTGGCAGCATTTCCGCCCGCAAATCGTCGAAGGTCAGTTCCATCGCGGTCTTTGGCCCAACCACGCCCGCCGCGTGGATCACGCCGCGCAGCGGCGGCAGACCCGGCGTCTTCAATACGGCGCGCATGGCCTTCTCGTCCGCCGCATCGGCGCGGGCGATGTGCACGGTCGCTCCGGCTTGCTCCAGATCCAGCAGCGCTTTTGCGCGGGCATCGCCCTCCGCCGCCAGGCTCTCCCACTTGTCGCGCGGCGCAAAGCCGCCGCGGCCGGTCAGAACCAAGTGGCGGGCTCCGTGCTGGACCAGCCAGGCCGCGAGCTGGAGCCCGATTGCGCCCAGTCCGCCGGTGAGCAGGTAGGCTCCGTCGGCGACGCAGGCAAGACTCCCGCCGGTTCCCGACGGAAGATGATGGACGAGCCGCGGCGCCCAGCGCTTCGCTCCTCGCAAGGCAAGCTGGTCCTCGTTATCGGGCAGCTCCATTTCGGCGAGCAGCATGGCGGAGTCGCCGATCCCATCCAGATCGATCAGTCCGCCCCAAAGGCGCGGATGTTCGTGCGCCAGCGAGCGGCCAAGCCCCCACAGAGCCGTCTGGGCCACCGATGGAGCGGAGGAATCTTGAGGCAGCGTCTGAGCGTGATGCGTCACGGCCCAGACGAGCGGAGGCTGCTTCATCTCGCTCCGCGCCAGCGTCTGAACAAGGTGGAGCAAGCCGCCACAAGCGGCCACCTGCGATTCCAGGAAAGCCTCGGTCGGCAGGCCGTCGGGTTCCGGTGCGTCGAGGCCCCAGAGATAAAGGACGCGGGACAAGGAAGACCCGCCCTTGAGCAGAGCGGCGAAAAGGCGTTCCATGTCCTCAGTCGAGCTGGCATTGATCGTGTAGTTCCGGTCGTCGTGGCAGGCAAACCGCTCGCCGCGGCGCACGACGGCGACCTGACGCCGCTTTTCGTTCAATAGGCCGATCAGCCGCTCGGCGAAGCCCTGGGCGTCGGCGAAGATGAGCCATGCTCCATCGCCGGCCGCGATTTCCTTCGCTCCGGCGCTGCTCTTTTCGGCGGGCTCCCATTCCACGCGGTAGAGCCATTCGCGCAGCCGCGCTTCGGCAAGCGCGGCGCTGTCCAGCCGCTGCACTTTCAAGCCGACGGCTTCCCCCCATACCCGGCCTTCGTCGTCCGTCAACAGCAGATCGGCGGTGTAGTGCTCGGCTTCTCCGGAGGCCGACGGCCGCAAGCGGGCATGGCTGATCGTCCGCATCCCCGGCGAGCGAAGAATCGTGAGCCGTTCGAGCGCGACCGGCATGAACGTCTGCCGCGTTTCGGGCCGGGCGGCAGGCAAGGCCGCGCCCATGACCTGGAGACAGGCGTCCAGCAGGCCGGGATGGACATTGAAGCGTCGCGCTTCCTCCGCGCTTTCCGGCGGCAGGACGACGGTCCCCAGCGCCTCGCCGTCGCGGCGGCAAAGCTCGCGGACGCTGCGGAAGGAGCCGCGGTACTCGATGCTCCGGTCCATGTAGGACCGGTAATGGGCGTCCGGCGTCACCGCTTCCGTACAGCGCGTTCGGGCGGCGGTTAGGTCCGCCTCGGTCGAACCTGTCGGCAAGGGGTCCAGATGCACGATGCCGGAGGCATGGTGCGTCCAGGCGGCGTCGTGGGCGTCGCGCGGCCGGCTGTAGACTTCGAAACGCATCCGGCGCGCGTCCGCTTCATCGGGAATGAGCCGCGTATGAACCGTCGCCGGCGCGGACTCGCCGATAATCAGCGCGCGGTGGAACTGGACGCCGGAGAGGGTCGCGCGCCAGTCGCCGAAGGTGTTGGCGCAGGCGGCGCGGACCAGCTCAAGGTAAGCCGTGGCCGGGAACACGGCGTGATCCTGTACGCGGTGATCGGCGATCAGCGGCAGGGTCCGCAGATCGATTTCTCCCTCCCAGGAGCGGACGCCCGGCTCGATGGGGGAACTCGTGTGACGAGCGAGGAAGGGATGGATGAGTTCCGGTCCCCGATCGGTTCCCGACGCCTCCGGAATTTCCACCCAATACCGTTGCCGATCCCAGGGCGTCGTCGGCAGGGGAACGGCGGGCAACGCAGCCGGGTGAAGTTGAGGGAAATTCACCGGGAGGCCGAGACTGTAAAGCGTCCCTGCGGTGGAAAGCATAGTTTCGCGTTCGTCGCCCTCGCGGCGCAGACTGTATAGGATCGAGACTTCCTTTCCAGCTTGCGCGGCGGTCTGGGCGATGGCGTTCTGCAGAACGGGATGCGGTCCCACTTCGAGGAATACCCGATATCCCTGGGTCAGCAGATGTTCCGTCGCCGCGCGGAAGCGGACGGGCTCCCGCAAGTTCCGCACCCAGTATTCCGCGTCGAGCGCCAACTCGGCGGCGGCGCCGGTGACCGTGGACACCAGGGGGATGCGCGCCGTTCCCGAGGCGACAGGACCGATGGCCCGGCGCAGGTCGTCGCGCAACGGATCCATGCCGGGGCTGTGGCCCGCGACGTCGACGCGGATTTCGCGGGCGAACACGTCGCGTGCGGTGAGCAATTCGACGACTTGCCGGACGATCGCCGGGTCCCCGGCGATCACGCAGGATCCGGGGGCGTTGTTCACGGCCACCGAAAGCTTTCCAGGATAGTCCGAGACGATCTTTCCCGCTTCTTCGAAGGTCAGTTCCACGGCGGCCATCGCTCCGGTGCCGCGAGCGGTCCGCATGACGCGTCCGCGATGATAGATGATGCGCAGCGCATCTTCGAGGGAGAGCTTTCCGGAAACGAAGGCGGCGGTAATCTCGCCCATGCTGTGGCCGACCACGGCGGCGGGCTCGATCCCCCATGAACGCCATAGTTCGCTCAACGCCATCTGCACGGCGAACAAGGCGGGCTGCGTGATGGCGGTGTCGTGGATCCGCGACACCGATTCGTTCGCCGTCAGTTCGCCCAGAAGCGACCAGTCCGAAAACGGCTTGAGCAGCCGGTCGCAGCGTTCGACGGCCTGCCGGAAGACGGGTTCGGTCTCCAGCAGCTGCCGGCCCATGCCCCACCACTGGCCGCCCTGGCCGGGGAACACGAAGACGACCCGCCGATGGGCTTCGGATGCGGCCTCGCCGGCGGCGACCTGCGGATGCGGCTGATGATTCAGGAATCCATCCATCCGTTCGCGCAGTTCATCCGGGCTTTTCGCCACCACGCCGAGCCGATGCGCGGCATGCGAGCGACGCACCGAGGCGGAATAGGCGATCGCTTCAAGCGACGACGGCGCTTGATCCGTGGCTAGGAAGCGGCGGTACGTCTCGGCAAGCGTGCGCAAGCCCGCCTCCGATCGCGCCGACAGCGTAATGAGTTCGGCGCCTCTGTCGGCGCGGGTCTGCGCCGCGCGGACGGGAGGCTCCCGGAGTACGACGTGGGCGTTGGTGCCGCCGAAGCCGAAGGAGCTGACGCCGGACAGCCCTTCGCCGGGCGCGGCGGGCCAGGGTTCGGCGCGCGTCTGCACCTGGATCGGCAGGCGGTCGAACGGGATGTGCGGATTCGGCGTTTCGAAATGGAGGCTCGGCGGCAAAGTGCGGCGATTCAGCGACAGGGCCACTTTGATCAAACCGGCGACGCCCGCGGCGGCCTCCAGGTGTCCGAGATTGCTTTTGACGGAGCCTAAACGGCAGGGGCAGTCCTTGGGCCGGTCCTTGGCCACGACTTCCGCCAATGCGCCGACCTCGATCGGATCGCCCAGGATCGTGCCGGTGCCGTGGGCCTCGACGTAGTGCACCTCCGACGGCGCGACGCCCGCCGTCCCATAGGCGCGGCGCAGCGCGGCTTCCTGGGCTTTGCCGTTGGGAGCCATGAGCCCGTTGGATCGTCCGTCGCTGTTGACGGCGCCGCCCAACAGCACGGCCCAGATGTGGTCTCCGTCTTGCAACGCGCGCGAGAGCGGCTTCAGAATCACCGCCCCCGCGCCCTCGCTGCGAATCATGCCGTTGGCTTTGGCGTCGAAGGCCTTGCAGCGCCCGTCGGGCGACAGCACGCCGGCTTTCGTGAAAACGATGCCCACGTCCAGGGAGAGAATGACGTTCACGCCGCCGGCGATGGCCATTTCGCATTCGCCGCGCCAGAGGCTGGACATCGCCAGATGCACCGCCACCAGGGAGGAGGAGCAAGCGCTGTCCACCGCCAGGGAAGGGCCGTGCAGATCGAGTTGATAGGAAAGGCGGTTAGCGGCGATGGAGAACGCCGCCCCCGTCCCGAAATAGGCGTCGATGGCACGGCGGTCGCGGAAAAGATAGCGCCCGAAATCATAGCTGCTGATGCCGACGAACACCCCCGTCTGGCTGCCGGCGGTCAGGCGCGGCGGCAGACCGGCGTTTTCCAGCGCCTCGTAGGCGACTTCCAGCATGAGCCGTTGCTGCGGGTCCATGCGCGCCGCTTCGCGAGGCGAGATGTCGAAGGCGCGGGGATCGAATTGGTCCACCCGGCGCAGGAATCCGCCGAAACGCGAGCACAGCTTGCCCGGCGCGGAGGCGTCGGGATCGGTGAAGGCTTCCCACTTCCAGCGGTCAGGCGAGACTTCCGAAATCGCGTCGCGGCCGTTCAGCAGCAACTGCCAGAAAGCTTCCGGGTCGTCGGCGCCGGGGAAACGGCAGCCGATGCCGATGATGGCGATGGGTTCGTTATGGGCGGCCCCATCCGGCCGGGTGAAACTCTCTTTGGGAGGCGTCGCCCCGCGCGCTTCCAAATGCTGCGCCAGACGATCCACCGTCGGATGGTCGTACAGCAGCGCGGCGGGAAGAGAAACGCCCAGCCATTGCTCCAACTCGCCGATGAAAAC
>QZKR01000181.1 GCA_003598065.1 Myxococcales bacterium
GGCCGGAATCACGCCGGAGAGCCCGCCGAATTCGGAAATCAGCCGCGTGTGCCGCCGCTCGTAAATCACGCCGACGATGAGGAACAGCGCGCCGGTCGAGATGCCGTGGTTGAGCATCTGATAGATCGAGCCCTCCACCGCCTGGACGTTCATCGCCGCAATGCCGAGCATGCAGAAGCCCAGGTGCGACACGGACGAATAGGCGACCAGCCGCTTCACGTCCTTCTGCGCCATCGCCACCAGCGCGCCGTAGATGATGCCGATCACGGCGAGCCCGGCGATAAACGGCGCGGCGCGATAAGCGGCCAGGGGGAAGAAGGGAATGGCGAAGCGCAAAAAGCCGTAGGCGCCCATTTTCAGGAGCACGCCGGCCAGGATCACGGAGCCGGCGGTGGGGGCCTCGGTGTGCGCGTCGGGCAGCCAGGTGTGGAACGGGAACATCGGCACCTTGATGGCGAAGGCCAGCCCGAAGGCGATGAACATCAGGATCTGCGCGTTGACGGGCAGACTGGTCTTCATCAGTTCGAGGATGTCGGTGGTGTAGGTCCCGGACTGCGCGGCGTACGCCAGGTAGAGATAGATGGCGGCGATCAGCATGAACAGCGAGCCGACCATCGTGTAGATGAAGAACTTCACCGCCGCGTAGATGCGGTTCTGCCCGCCCCAGACGCCGATCAGAAAATACATGGGGATCAGCATCAGTTCCCAGAAGACGTAGAAGAGGAAGAGATCGGTGGCGACCAGCGCGCCGATCATCCCCGTCTCCAGAAAGAGCAGGGAGAACATGAATCCCTTCATCCCCTTCTCCACGGCGGAGAAAGCGGAGAGGACGACCACCGGCGTCAGGAAAGTGGTGAGCATCACCAGAAGAAGCGAGATGCCATCGACGCCGACGCGGTAGGCGATGCCGAATTCGGGGATCCATTCGGCCGCCTCGACGAACTGCATCCCCGCCGTCCCCGGCTCGAAGGCGATCAGCAGGGGCAAGGAGACGACGAAAACCAGCGCCGCCCAGACGAAGCTGAACGTCCTGATGATCCCCGCCTCCGCCGCCGGCAGAAGCGTGACGATCAGCGCCCCAAGCAGCGGCAAGAAGACGAGAAGCGACAGGAGGTGGAAATCCTGGAAGTTCATCAGCACCCTCCCCTACATGGCCGAGCCCTGCCAGAGGTAGATCAACACGGCCGCCGTCCCGGCGAGAAACACCATGAGATAGGTCTGCACGTTGCCCGTCTGCAGCAGCCGCACGCCCATGCCGGAGCTGCGCACGACCCAGGCCGAGACGCGCACCAGCACGCCATCGACAAGGTAGGTATCGACGAAGCCCCACAGGAAGTTGCCGAGCTCCACCACCGGCCGGATGAAGGCGTAGTAATAGCCTTCGTCCACGTAATATTTGTTGTGGATCACGTTGTGGACGCCGGCGAAGCGGGCTTTCAGCTTCTCGGGCTGCGGGCTTCTGCCGTCTTTGTAGAGCGCGCGGGCGATCAGCCAGCCGGCCAGGGCGATGGCCGTCGAAACGCCCATCAGCGCCCATTCCAGGCCCGCCGAGCCATGATAGCTCTCCTTCACGACCTCCGCCGAGGCGAGGACTTCGTGCAGGTTGTCGTGGAAGAGATTGGGAACGTGGAAAATATGCGGCATGCCCACCCAGCCGCCGACGATCGCCAGGACGGCCAGCACGACGAGCGGCGCGGTCATCGTCGCCGGCGACTCGTGGACGCCCTTCTTCTTGATCTCTTCCGGCGCGCGGCATTCGCCGCTGAAGGTCATGTAGTAGAGCCGGAACATGTAAAACGCCGTGCCGCCGGCGGCGAGCGCCGCCGTGGCCCAGAGCAGCGCGCCCAGCCAGGCCGGCGAGCCGTAATGCTGGGCGAAGGCGTAATAGAGAATCTCGTCCTTGGAGAAGAAGGCCGCCAGGGGCGGGAAGCCGGCGATGGCGATGCAGGAGACGAGGAACGTCCTGGAGGTGATCGGCATGAACTTGGCGAGCCCGCCCATCTTGCGGATGTCCTGCTCCCCGTGCATGCCGTGAATCACCGAGCCGGAACCGAGGAACAGGCAGGCTTTGAAGAAGGCGTGCGTCATCAGATGGAAAATGGCGGCCGCGAACGCGCCGACGCCCACGCCCAGGAACATGAAGCCCAGCTGGCTCACCGTGGAGTAGGCGAGCACCTTCTTGATGTCGTACTGGAAGAAACCGATCGTCGCGGCGAAGATCGCCGTCAGCGCGCCGACGATCGCCACCACCATCATCGCCGTGGGCGCGAAGACGAAGAGGAAGTTCAGGCGGGCGATCATGTAGACGCCGGCCGTGACCATCGTCGCCGCATGGATGAGGGCCGAAACGGGCGTCGGGCCGGCCATGGCGTCGGGCAGCCAGACGTAAAGCGGCAACTGCGCGCTCTTGCCCGTCGCGCCCAGAAAGAGCAGGAGGCAGATCGCCGTGGTCAAGGGCGGCGCGAGCTGGCCGGCGCGTTCGGCGAGGCCGGCGAAATCGAGCGCGCCCAACTGCCAGAACAGAAGCAGCATCGCGATCACGAAGCCCATGTCGCCGATGCGGTTGACGATGAACGCCTTCTTGCCCGCCGAGGCCTTGGCGTCGTCGGTGAACCAGAAGCCGATCAGCAGATAGGAGCAGAGACCCACGCCCTCCCAGCCGACGAACATCAGGGGCAGGCTGTCGCCGAGCACCAACAGCAGCATGGCGAAGGCGAAGAGGTTCAGATAGGTGAAATAGCGCGGATAGCTCTTGTCGTGGCCCATGTAGCCGATCGAGTAAACGTGGATCAGCCAGCCGACGCCGGTGACGACCAGCGCCATGACGCCCGACAGACCGTCCATGAGAAACGCCGCGTTGACCTTGAGCGTGTCCGAGGCGATCCAGTTATAAAGCACCGAGGTGATCGGCTCGTGCGTGGCCTTGAGTATCCCGAACAGGACCAGGGCGACGGCGAAGGAGAAGCCGATCGAGCCCACGGCGATGAAGGTCACGAGAGGCCTGGGCAGACGATTGAGAAACAGGCCGTTGACCAGCGCGCCCAAGCCCGGGAACAGCGGGATCAGGAAAAGGTACTTGTAGGCGTGCTCGGCGTCGAGGACGATGCCGACCATGAGGCCCAGGGCGACGAGCGCCCCCAAAGCCCATAAGAAGACCGCCATGCCCCGGGTCATCGGTCCGTCGTGATGGGGCTCATCGTGGCCGCCGTGGGCGGCCGGCGTCGCGTCGTGCGCGTGATCGTGATGCGTCATGCTCGCTCCTCGCAACGTCTGGGATTGCGGGCGATCAGTTCTTCAACTCCGTGGCCTCGTCGATGTAAACCGTCTGCTTGTTGCGGAACAGGGCCACGAAAATCGCCAGGCCGACGGCCGCCTCGGCGGCGGCGACGGTCATGACGAAAAAGACGAAAACGTGCCCAAGCTCGTTGCCGTTCTTCAAGGCGAAGGCGATGAACGCCAGGTTGACGGCGTTGAGCATCAGTTCGATGCACATAAACACGATCAGGGCGTTCTTGCGCAGAATCACGCCGACAATGCCCATCGTGAACAAGAGCACGGAGAGCGCCAGGTAATGGTTGAGGGTGATTTCGGTGAGCCAGTTCATGTCGCGCTCCTCTCCCCTCGCTTAAAACTTCGTTTTCGCCACGACGACGGCGCCGACCATCGCGGCCAGAAGCAGCAGCGCCACCGTCTCGAACGGCAGGACGTAGCTGGTCAAAAGCAGTTCGCCGACGCGCTCCAGCGATCCGAAGGCCGGCGGCACCTCCGCTTTGGGAAGCGGCGCGCCCATCGCCACCGTAGCGAACTTGGCGAACAACAGAACGGCCGCGACCACGGCGACCGCCTTCTTCACGCCGTGGCGGCGCAGGCCGAGCTCCTCGCGCTGCAAGTTCAGGAGCATGATGACGAAGACGAACAGCACCATGATCGCCCCGGCGTAGACGAGCACCTGCAAAACGGCCAAGAGCCCGGCGTGCAAAAGCACGAACAGCGCCGCCGTGCAGAACAGCACGCCGATCAGCGACAAGGCCGAATGAATCGGGTTCTTGTGGAAAATCAGCAGGCCGGCCGAAACGACCGCCCCCAACGCAAACGCCCAGAAGAGGATTGCGTCCATGGATTCCCTTCGCTTCGTATAACGTCGTTCGCGCCCGTTCGGGGCGGAGGACGCCGCGCCCGATCAGGTCCGGGCCAAGACGCCCTTGTCGCCCAAATCCTTCCAGGTCATGCCGGCGAAGGCCGGCTCCTCCGCCGCCATCGCGGCGAAGGCGTCTTTCGCCAGATCCCAGCCGAAAGACGGATCGAACTGCCGGCCCAAGCCGACCAAAATCTCCAATTCGCTCTTCACGCCCGGAAACGGCGCGATCGCCTTGCGCAGCCGCTGCACGCGGCCGCGGTAGGTGGTGAACGAGCCGTCCTTCTCGGCGAACGTGACCGAGGGCAGGACGACGTGCGCCTGCGCGGCGACCTGCGTCGGCCGCCACGCCGCGACGACCAGCAGATCGAGCATCGCCAGCGTCTTGCGCACGGCGGCCAGCTCCAAATCGGAGCGCGCCGCCAGATCCTCGTGGAAGAGGATCAGCCCCTTGATCTTGCCCTGTTCGATCGCCGCCAGAAGCGCGTGGGCGAAGGTGAATTCCTCCTCGCCCTCGGCGAGCTTCAGCAGGCGTCCGCCCGTGCTGTTGGGCGATTTGTCGTCCGACACCAGCCATTCGGGCAGCGGCCCGCTCATCACCGGCTTGACCGGCCGCTTGTTGTAGCCGCACAGCATCCCGGCCTTGAGGCCCAGAAGCTGAGCGAGCTTCTTGCCGGCGAACAGATCCTCGTTCGTCATCCACGACGACATCAAGAGCGCCACGCTTTCCTTGCCGTGCGCCGCCTGGAGCCTCGCCACGTCGGCCTTGACGCGGGCGAAGGCGGCTTCGTAGGTCGTCGGCGCCAGATCGACCTCGCCCCGGACGTGCGGCTTGTCGAAGCGGTTGTCGTGGACGAAATCCCAGTTGTGCCGGCCGTAGTCGCACAGCCAGCAGGCGTTGACCTCGTCGTTCTCGCGCGGCAGGTAGCGCTTGATCTTGTTTTCGAACCAGTCGAGGTAGATGTTGCAGCCGATCGAGCAGGACGGGCAGATCGTCGGCGTGCGCCGCAGGTCCCAGTTGCGCACCGTGAAGCGGAACTTGCCGTCCTCCAGCGCGCCCACCGGGCAGAGGTCGGCGGCGTTGATGGCGAAGTCGGACTCGAAGGCCTTCTTGTAGGTGTGGATCTTCAGTTCGTGGCCGCGGTGCATCCGCTCCAGCTCCCACTGCCCGCCGAGTTCCTTGAGAAAACGCACGCAGCGGGTGCAGTGGATGCAGCGGTTCATTTCGACGAACAGCTTCCCCAGGTTCTCGCGCACGAAAACGCGCTTTTCGGCGTGGAAGGGGATGAAGCGGCTCGTGGTCGGCCCGTACTCGTAAGTGTAATCCTGCAGCTTGCACTCGTAGGCCTCGTCGCAGACAGGGCAATCGAGCGGGTGATTCAAAAGCAGAAATTCGAGCACCGCCTTGCGGGCCTTGGTGATCTGCGGACTCTCGGTGGTGATTTCCATGCCCTCGGCCAAGGGCAGGGCGCAGGCGATCTGCAGTTTCGGCGGGCCGGGCTTCACCTCCACCAGACACATGCGGCAGTTGCCGGAGACGGAGAGGTGCTTGTGCCAGCAGAAGTGGGGAATCCTGATTCCCGCTTTCTTGGCGGCGCGCAGGATGGTCCAGCCTTTGGGAAACTCGTACTCGACGCCGTTGAATTTGACTTTGACCGTCTCGGGCTTGTCGGACATGGCGATTCCTTACGCTACAGCCGGCCGTCTTTGGGGCAGCGGCCCAGCTTGATGTGCGCCTCGAACTCGTCTCGGAATTTCTGCACGAACGCGCGCATCGGCATCGCGGCCGCGTCGGAGAGCGGGCAGATGGTCGTGCCGATCATGTTGCCGCAGATGTCGAGCAGGTCGTCCAGATCCTTCATCTCGCCCTGGCCGCGCTCGATGCGCCGGATGACGAGGTGCAGCCAGTGCGTCCCCTCGCGGCAGGGCGTGCACTGGCCGCAGGACTCGTGGGAGTAGAAATGGGCCAGGTTCTCCATCGCCTTGACCATGCACTGGTCCTCGGTGAGCACGATCACGCCCGCCGAGCCGGCCATCGTTCCCGCGTCGCGCATCGAATCGTAGCTGTGCGGAATGTCGATCTCCTCGGCCCTGAGCACGGGGCAGGACGAGCCGCCGGGGATGACGGCGCGCAGCGTCTTGCCGTCCTTCAGTCCGCCGGCGACCTCGAAGATCAGCTTCTTGAGGTTGAAGCCCTGCGGCAACTCGTAAATGCCCGGTTTTTTCACGTTGCCGGAGACGCCGAAGAGGCGGGTCCCGCCGTCGTTGGGCAGACCGAGGGAGGTGAACCATTCGCCGCCCTTGCCAAGGATGTGCGGCGCGTTGGATATCGTCTCGACGTTGTTGACGGTGCTGGGCATGCCGAACGCGCCCACCTGGGCGGGGAACGGCGGCTTCAGGCGCGGCTCGCCCCGCTTGCCCTCCATCGAGTTGATCATCGCCGTCTCTTCGCCGCAGATGTAGGCGCCGGCGCCGGTGACGACCGTGCAGTGGAGGTTCTTGGCCGTGCCGAAGATCCCCTTGCCGAAGTACCCCCTGGCGCGCGCCTCTTTGATCGCGCCCATCAGAATCGCCTTCTCGTCCCACATCTCGCCGCGCACGTAGATCATCGCGTAGTCGGCGCGGATGGCGTGGCTGGCGATGATGATCCCTTCCAGCAGCTGGTGCGGATCGTGGCGCATCAGAGCGCGGTCCTTGAAGGTGCCCGGCTCGCCCTCGTCGGCGTTGACGCAGAGAAAATGCGGCCGGCCGTCTTCCTTGGGCATGAAGCTCCACTTCACGCCGGCCGGGAATCCCGCGCCGCCCCGGCCGCGCAGGTTGGCCTTTTTCACCTCGGCGACGACCTCTTCCGGGGTCATCGCCAGGGCCTTGCGAGCCGCCTGATAGCCGCCGTCGGCTTCGTAGGTGGCGAGCAGGTGCGAGTTGGGCTTGCCGAAGCGCTTGGTCAGTACGAGTTCCATCGTCGGAATCTCCCCGTCACTCCAGGCGGTCGAGGATCTGGTCGATCTTTTCCGGGGTGAGGTTTTCGTAATTGGTCTTGTTGACGATCATCGCCGGCGCAGTGCCGCACATCGCCAGGCACTCCACCTCCTCGTAGGAGAATTTGCCGTCGGCCGTGATCTCCCCCGGCTCGACGCCCAGCTTCCGGTGCAGATGATCGGCGAGGCGCGGCGCGCCGGCCATGGCGCAGGACAAGGTCCGGCAGACCTGGATGTGGTAGCGGCCCTGGGGCTTTTTCGGCACCATGGTGTAAAACGAGGCCACCGTCTCCACGTGCATCCGGTCCAGGCCGAGCCGTTTGGCGACCAGGACGCATACCTCGCCGTCGATCGCCCCGAATTGATCGGCGGCGATGAACAACACGGGAATGACCGTGGATTCGACGTTGTAATATTCGTCGAGGACTTCCTTGACCCTCGCCTCGGACTCTTGTGAGAATTCCAGCGCCATGGCTCTACCCGCTGTCGTTCCGGATCGCCAACGCCATCAGACGCCCCGAAGGTGCAGGCGCATCCCGTGTGGCAGATACGTTACGGGAGGAAGGCAAAATTGCCTAGTCTTTCCATACTTTAGGTAACACGAACACCTTTTTCCGTGCGCTGTCGTTTTATTTCATCCGGACCGATCTTGTCAAGTGGAATCGCCATACCCGGTCAAAGGAGAAAGAAATCTCTTTTATTACCGGCTTTGATGATAACTTCGATTGCAGTCTTGCGCAAAGTTGCCGATTCTTTTGGTGAAAATATCGTTCGGGAACCGCCGGAGACGGGCTGCGCCGGCATGCAAAGTTGACGCCCATGGCATTCGGAACTACAATAGATACTCGCCTCCTGAAGGCTTTTCGGGAATGATCGGCCGAACTGGCGGATCATAAAAGTTTGCCAATAACCCCTGACCGGACGGAGGAGCCGCCCGGGAGCGAACGAGGATGAGGCCCACATGACCCTGGTTCCGATCGTCGTCGAGCAGTCTCACCGGGGCGAACGAAGCTACGACATCTATTCCCGGCTGCTGAAGGAGCGGATCATCTTCATCGGTCAACCCATCGACGACCTGATCGCCTCCCTCGTGGTGGCTCAGCTTCTCTTTCTGGAGAGCGAGGACCCCGAGCGGGACATTCACATCTACATCAACACGCCGGGCGGTTCGGTGACGGCCGGTCTGGCGATCTACGACACGATGCAGTACGTCCGTTCGCGCGTCTGCACCTACTGCATGGGCCAGGCGGCCTCGATGGGAGCGGTGCTGCTCGCCGCCGGCGCCAACGGCAAACGCTTCGCCCTGCCGCACGCCCGGGTGATGATCCACCAGCCTTGGGGCGGCTTTCAGGGGCAGGTGACGGACATCGAAATTCACGCCAAGGAAATGGCGAAAACCAAGCGTCAGCTCACCGGCATCCTCGCCGAGCATACGGGCAAGGCCCTCAAGAAGCTCGCCGCCGACATGGAGCGCGATTACTTCATGAGCGCGGAGGAGGCGATGGAATACGGCATCATCGACAAGGTGATGACGCACAAGACGGAGGCCGGCGAGCCCGAGCCCGCCGGCGGCAAAACCGACGCGCCCTAGGCGCGCGGGCGGATGGGGAAATGAAAGAACTGCGCTGTTCATTTTGCGGGAAAAGCCAGAGGCAGGTGAAGAAACTGATCGCCGGGCCTTCGGCCTACATCTGCGACGAGTGCGTCGCGCTGTGCGGCGAGATCATCGAAGAGGAGCGCGATCAGACGCCCGAACCGGGCGGACCGCGGCCGATCCTCAAACCGGCCGAAATTCACGCGCTGCTGAACGACCACGTCATCGGCCAGGAGAAGGCCAAAAAAATCCTTTCCGTCGCCGTCTATAATCACTACAAGCGCATCGGCGCCAAGCGCCGCCCGGACGACGTGGAGATCCAGAAGAGCAACATCCTGCTCATCGGCCCCACCGGCACGGGCAAAACGCTGCTCGCCCAGACGCTGGCCAAGATCCTTGACGCGCCGTTCGCCGTGGCCGACGCCACGACGCTCACCGAGGCCGGCTACGTGGGCGAGGACGTGGAGAACATCCTCGTCAATCTTCTGCACGTCGCCGATCAGGACATGGAGCGGGCGACGCGCGGCATCGTCTACATCGACGAAATCGACAAAATCGCCAAGAAAGGCGAGAATCCCTCGATCACGCGCGACGTCTCCGGCGAGGGCGTGCAGCAGGCGCTGTTGAAGATCCTCGAAGGCACGGTGGCCAACCTGCCGCCCAAGGGCGGCCGCAAGCACCCGCAGCAGGAATTCATCCAGATGGACACGACGAACATCCTGTTCATCTGCGGCGGAGCCTTCGCCGGGCTGGACAGGATCGTCGAACAGCGGGTCGGCGTGAAGACGATGGGCTTCGGCGCGGACGTGAAGCCGCGCGACGAACACACCATGAGCGAATATTTCGGGCTCGCCAAGCCGGAAGATCTCATCAAGTACGGCATGATCCCCGAGTTCGTCGGGCGTCTGCCGGTGATCGCTCCCCTGCACGAACTGGACGAACAGGCGCTGATCGACATTCTTTTCAAGCCCAAGAACGCCCTGGTCAAGCAGTACCGCAAGCTGTTCGAACTGGAAGGCGTCAAGCTGAAGTTCACCGAGGAAGCCGCTCAGGCGCTGGCGAAAAAGGCGATCAAGCAGACCTCGGGGGCCCGCGGACTGCGGGCGATCATCGAGATGGTCATGCTCGACGTGATGTACGACATTCCCTCGCGCAACAACGTCCGCGAGGTGGTCATCGACGCCGAAGTGATCGAGAAGGCCAAGGAGCCGATGCTGATTTACACTGGACAGGCGACGGGCGCCGGCGATCTGGAGACGGCTTGAACCGGTCGGAGCCGCTCCTTAAGCGATTGAAGAAAGACGACGCAGCATGTTTTTCAAGCAGAACGACAGTATGAAAACCGCGCGGGATGGCGGCGAACAGGGAATTTTTCCGCTTCTGCCCCTGCGCGACGTGGTGATCTTCCCGCATATGATGGTGCCGTTGTTCGTCGGCCGCGCCAAATCGATCCTCGCCCTGGAAGAGGCGATGAAGCGCGACAAGGACGTCTTCCTCGTCGCCCAGAAGCAGGCCAAGGTCAACGAACCCGAAGCGACGGACGTCTACGACGTGGGGACGATCGGCTCGATCGTGCAGATTCTCAAGCTGCCCGACGGCACGGTGCGCGTCCTCGTCGAGGGCAAACAGCGGGCGCGCATTCTCCACTTCGCGCAGTTGGAGCCGTTCTTCCTCGTCGAGGCGTCGGAACTGGAAGACCCCGTCACCGACGCCGTCGAACTCAAAGCGATGAAGCGGTCGATTTACTCGGCGTTCGAAACGTATCTCGACTATGCGAAGAAGATCCCGAAGGACATCCTCAAATCGCTCTCCAACATCGAATCGCCCTCCCAGCTCGCCGATACGGTGGTGCTGTCGCTGAACCTGAAGCTGCGCGAGCGGCAGGAGCTTCTGGAGCTTGTCGATCCCCGCGCCCGCCTGGAAAAGCTCTACGAGATTCTCCAGCGCGAGATCGAGATCCTGCAGGTGGAGCGCCGCATCAAGAATCGCATCAAGAAGCAGATGGAGCGCAACCAGAAGGAGTACTACCTCAACGAGCAGATGTCGGCGATCCAGAAGGAGCTGGGCGAGCAGGACGAGTTCAAGAACGAGATCCGCGAGCTGGACGAGGCCATCCGCTCCAAGCGGATGAGCGAGGAGGCCCGGACGCGCGCGCTGAAGGAACTCAAGAAACTCAAGATGATGTCGCCGATGTCGGCCGAGGCGACGGTGGTGCGCAACTACATCGACTGGATCGTCTCCCTGCCGTGGGCCGAGACCACCGAGGACGTGGCCGACATCGACTACGCGCGCAAGGTGCTCGCCGAGGACCATTACGGGCTGCAGAAGCCGAAAGAACGCATTCTCGAATACCTGGCCGTCAAAACGCTCGCCGGCGAGATGAAGGGGCCCATCCTCTGCTTCGTCGGCCCGCCGGGAGTGGGCAAGACCTCGATCGCCAAATCGATCGCCCGCGCCACGGGGCGCAAATTCGTCCGCCTTTCCCTGGGCGGCGTGCGCGACGAAGCGGAGATCCGCGGCCACCGGCGCACCTACATCGGCGCGCTGCCCGGCAAGCTCTTGCAGTCGATCAAAAAGGCCGCGTCGGGCAACCCCGTTTTCCTGCTGGACGAGATCGACAAACTGTCCTCCGACTACCGCGGCGATCCGTCGTCCGCGCTTCTGGAGGCGCTCGACCCCGAACAGAACCACGCCTTCAACGACCATTATCTGGACCTCGACTACGATCTGTCGAAGGTGCTGTTCGTCACCACGGCGAACTATCTCAACAACATTCCGCCGGCCCTGCGCGACCGCCTGGAGATCATCCACCTGCCGGGCTACACCGAGGACGAAAAGCTGGCGATCGCCAGGCAGTTTCTCGTGCCCAAACAGATCGAGGCCAACGGCCTCAAGGGCATGGACATCCGCGTTTCGGACGGCACGATCCTGAAGATCATCCAGGAGTACACGCGCGAAGCCGGCGTGCGCAGCCTGGAACGGGAGCTGGCGACGATCATGCGCAAGGTGGCGGTGAAGGCCGTGAAAGACGGCCGCGACAAAACCTATCGCACCCACGCCGGTCAGCTCCAAGGCCTGCTGGGCGTGCCCAAATACCGCCGCGAGGAAAGCGAAACGCGCGATCTGGTGGGTTTCGCCAACGGCCTGGCCTGGACGGAGGTCGGCGGCGAACTGCTGCACATCGAAGTGGCGGTCGTCCCCGGCAAGGGCAAGCTGATCCTCACCGGCAAACTCGGCGAAGTGATGCAGGAATCGGCGCAGGCGGCGCTATCCTGGGTGCGGGCCAATTCGGATCGGCTGGGGCTGAAGACCGATTTCTTCCAACAGATCGACGTCCACATCCATCTTCCCGAAGGCGCAACGCCGAAAGACGGCCCCTCGGCGGGCGTGGCGATCGTCACGGCGCTCGTTTCGGCCCTCACCGGCATCCCGAGTCGTCACGACGTGGCGATGACCGGCGAAATCACCTTGCGCGGGCGGGTGCTGCAGATAGGCGGTCTCAAAGAGAAACTTCTGGCCGCCCACCGCGAGCGCATCGGCGACGTTCTGATTCCCAAATCCAACGAACTCGACCTTTCCGAGGCGCCGAAGGAGATCGTCAATTCGCTCTCCATCCACCTCGTGGAGGAAGTGGAAGAAGTCCTGGATGTGGCGCTTTGCCGTCCATGGACGCGAACGGAACCGAAGGCGGAGCCGTCTTTCGACGAACACCCGCCAGTCACGATGTAGTGCAAAAACGGCTTGGCGCGTCGAAGACGCGGTTGAATTAATTAAACCCTTGAAATGATTTGCCGATTTAGAATAAACGACTAGCACAATTTTTGAGTGGGTGGTCGTTCGCAACGAAAAGGCAGAAACTACAGAAGGTTAAAGGATGCCCTACTGTCCTCGCTGCCGATCGGAGTTTCGTTCCGGGTTCGCCGTTTGCGCCAACTGCGAAATCGAACTGGTGGCCTCGCTCGACGAGGTTGAGCCGGAAATGACCGAGGAGGCGATGGGGGAATACCTCGCCGCGCGCGACCTGGTGACGATCGCCTCGGCCGATCTCAACCGCCTGAAACCGTTGAAAAACTTGCTTTGCCAGCACGGGATTGCTAACATCGTGTTGGAGCCGGACGGCGGCTGCTGCGCCAGCGGCGGCTGCGCCCCCAAACTGGAACTGGCCGTCGCCGCCAATGACATCGAGCGCGCCGCCGAGGTGTTGCGCGCCGATTTCCAGGATCTCGTCGCGCTGAACGCCGATGAAACGACATGCAAAGACCCGTCGGCATGGACGGTGAATCTGGAGGGGGGCGAAGTGATTTGCCCGGCTTGCGAAACCCGGATCCCGGCCGGCGTGGCGGAATGTCCGCAATGCGAGCTTTATGTAGGCGTGCCGAGCGAATTTCTGGCGGAGGAAAAATAATTCCGCCTGTTTTTACAGGGGAGTAAAGGAGAACGGCATGAGCGTGCAGGATCTACGCGACAATCCGCGCGTCAACCTAAAGGTGGAAATCGGCATCAATACCGAGACCAACTTCTATACGGGTTTCGCGATGAACGTGTCCACAGGCGGGCTGTTCGTGGCGACGCACGTCCCCGCGCCCGTGGGCGAGCAGATTCCGCTGTCGTTCATCCTCCCGAACGCCGATACGCCGATCGAAACCGTCGCCGAGGTGCGCTGGAGCCGCGAATACAACCCGCTCTACCCGGAAACCCATCCCGGAATGGGCTTGAAGTTTCTGAGTCTCAGAGAAGAGGACGCGCTGAAGATCAACGAATACATCCAGCACGTCCGCGAACCTTATTTCCATCCGGAGGAGGACGAATAGCCCTCCGCCGGCCGCGGCCGGCGATCCGTACTTCCGGCGCGGACCGCCGTTTTTCACCATGCGGGCGCGAAAGGGAATGCAAATGGCCAAATCCAGAGGCATTCGACAATACGTGCGCGCGCCATTTTACGGGGACGTGGCGTATCGGGTCTCCGACACGACGCTGCACGCGCGCATCGGCAACATTTCGCTCGGCGGCCTGTTCATTTTTACGCCGCGGCCCGTCCCGGCCGGGGAAGCGGTTCAGCTTCAGCTTTCCCTGCCCACCCAACCCGATCGGCCCATCGAGGCGGCGGCGGTAAGCCGCTGGACGACCGACGAGGAACCGACACGCGCGGCGCAGCCCGGCATGGGGCTCGAATTCATCGAACTGCGTCCCGCCGATCAGGATATTCTCAAGGACTTCATGCTGGTCGCGATTACGGCGGCGGACGAAAAAGAATAAGTTCGGAAGCCCGTTTTTTCCCGCCTTGCAATTCCCGCAAACGAAGCAGGAGCGGATCGGCGCGGTCAGACGAGTCCGATCTCGGAGAGGCGGCGCTTCAAAACCGCAATCTCGCGTTCGCGCACGGCGATGGCGGCTTCGGCGTCCTTGACCACATCGGCCAGGCGGGCGGCTTCGCCGTCGGCGCGGCCCAGGGCGAGGATGGCGGAGGCCAGCTGGTCGCGCAGCTTCTTGGCCACGACTTCCGACTGCGACAGGGCGAGAGCCAGCGCCAGCCGTTCGCTCTCGGCCCGGTCCCACTCGCGACGCCAGTAACTGGCGTCGTCGGAGGCGTTCTCGTCGGCCAGATCGTCCAGCAACCGGCCGAGATGACTGGCGGCCGGCGCGGCGGGCGAGGCCGCGGGAGAGGCGGCGTTTTTCAGACGAGCCAGTTCGTCGCCGAGCGCGGCGAGGCGCTGGTCGCGCTGGGCGAGAGCGCCTTTGAGAACGGCCGCCTCATCGGTCTTGCGGGCGGCGACGACGGCGAGAGCGTCGTGGCGCGCCAGCAGATCGTCCATGTCCCGCGCGCCCGGAAGGGAAACGGAAGCGTCCGGCGTTTCCCCTCTGGCGGCGAGGGCGGCGTACCGCGCGCGCAGCGCCTTGGCGGCTTCGCGCAGCCGAGCCAGATCGGCGCGCAGCCGGTCGCGTTCGGCTTCCGCCTCGGCCAGTCGCCGGGCGACGTCGCTCGTCGTCGAGGCTGCTTTCGAATCGGTGTCGTTCACGGCGCTTGCCCGTTCATATAACGTTTCACCGCCGGGTCGGCCTTCTCGCCGGCGAGTTCCAGATATTGCTTCCAGAGCGCGCGCCCCTGCGTTTCGTCCTTCAGATCGCGCAACAGAATGAGTCCTTTGTTCTTCATCGCCTCGGCGTACCCCGGATCGTAGCGCAAGGCCCGCCCGAAGGCGGCGGCGGCGGCTTGGGAATGGCCGGCCGCAGACTCGGCGATGCCCAGCCGGTTGCAGGCGTTGGCGTAGCGCCAGGCGACGAAGCGATCGCGCGGATCGACAAAACTCTGCTTGCCCGCGAGGTACCTGGCGGCGTAGTCGCAACGCCAGTCCGGCGGCCCATCGGCCGCCTTTCCCACTTTATAAACCAGCCCCCGGTTTTGCAACGGGAATCCCTGCCACTCCCCCGGCGTCTCGTCGTCCCGATGAAGATAAAGCGCCACGGGCCGATGGTCGAGATTCGCCGCGACGAGCATCCGCGACAGCCGATCGACGATGATCTGCTTTTCCCGGCCGCCCTGCTCGCCGCGCCCGCCGGCGGCCGCGAAGGCCTTGGCCCCTTCCGCCAGATCGGGCGGCAGAACGAGATCCGCGTACCGCCGGGCCAGATACCGCTGATACCAGGGATAGGCGAGGAAGTACGGCGCGACGACGGCCGCGTCCTCGCCGAGAAGGCCGTCCCGACGCAACAGCTCGACGGCATAGTGCAGCGTGATGTCCTGGGTGATGAAAAGCGAGCGGGGCTCCAGCGAGCGCCAGACATCGACGGTGAAATCGGTGAGCGCCGTCTGCTGGGCGCGCGAATGGCGCAGGGCCTCGTGCGTCGGCCAGGCGAGCGTCAGGAGGGCGAAGGCGACGAGAAGCGGCTTGCGCCAGCCCGCGGCGAGCCGCCTTGCGATGGCGTCGCCGAGCCTGCCGAGCCCGGCGACGACGATCAGGCCGACGACGAGATGCGGGACGAGATAATAGCCTTCCTTGTCGGGAATGAAATAATTCCAGACGTAAGCCAGCCCGATCGCCAGCCACAAGAGCGCGGCGAAAATCGCGCCCCGATCCTTGCGCGCCGCGAGCGCCCAGACGCCGAACGGCAGCGCGGCAAGCATCCACGCGCCCCATTGCCCGGCGAGCGACCCGGCCCAGAAATCCACTTGTTCCGCAAACTCGCTTAAGGACAGCGAGAAGAGCCGATAGCGGTAGGCCTCGCCGGCGACGTGGGCCCAGAAGCGCCCCCATGAATCCGGATCGCCGTGAGCCCAGAGCGACCCGCCCGCGGCGCGCCACGGCAGATACAAATAGGGAAGCAGACCGATAACGATTCCGCCGAGCGCCAACGCCGCATGGCGGGACTTGAGTTTTCGCCGCGCCGGCCAGAGCAGCACGGCGAGCGGCATGAGCAGCCAGACCGTCGTCAGATGGTTGGCGAAGGACAGCCCGAGCGACAGTCCCAGGCCCGCGGCCCGTCCCGCGCGCCCGTCGGCGCGCAGGGCGAGCGCGCGCTCGACGATCGCCAGCTGCAGCAAAAGATGCAGGGCGTACACCTCCGGCGCGGTCGCCTGATCGACGAGCGACGCCATCGATCCGACGAAGAGCGCCGCAAAGGCCGCCGGCCAGGGCAGGACGGCGAGCCGACGCAGGACGACGAATAGCAGCGCCATCGCGCCGGCCGCGCAGAGCGAGGAGAAGAGCGACAGCGCGTACGGAGCGGAAAGCGGCAGGCGGACGGCGGCCGCGGCCAGAAGCGTGTAGAGCGGGTAACCCGAGGGATGGGCGACGCCAAGGATTTTCGCGACGTAAACGAATTCCGCCGAGTCGTCCCAGTACAGGTCGCGGCAGGCGCCCAGACCGTAGAGGACGGCCAGGCCGCAAAAAACCGTCGCGCCGGCGACGACGGGCGCGAGCGCGCCCTCCACGACGCGGCTAAAATGCCGCTGGAGCGCGGCGGCGGTTTTCATGCCTGCGCCCTTACGTCGCGGTTTTCGCCGCCGCGTCCCTGTCGCCGTAATAATAGCCGTAGCGGCGGTAGTAGTAATAGTAGTAGTGGCCGTACTCGCGGTTGTCGAGATCGAGGTGATTGATGACCACGCCCAACAGATTGGCGTTCACGTCCAAGAGCAGCTTTTTCGAGTGCGCCGCCTCGTCGCGCAGCGTCTTGCCGCATTTCACCACGAGAATCACGCCGTCAACGATGTTGGAGAGCACCATCGCGTCGGTCACGGCGATCACCGGCGGCGAATCGAAGATGATCCGGTCGTAGGTCTTCGAGAGACGGTTGACGATCTCGACGAATTTCTCCGACCCCACCAGTTCCGAGGGGTTCGGAGGGATCGGTCCGCAGGTGAGGACGTCCAGATTCTCGATCGGCGTGTGGCGGATCGCCTCTTCGTCCTTCATCGTGCCCATGATGAGGTTCGACAGGCCGTATTCGTTGGTCATGTTGAACGCTTTGTGGATGCGGGGGCGGCGCATGTCGGTGTCGAGGACGATCACCCTGTGCCCGGCCGAGGCGATGGCGATCGCCAGATTGGAAACGATCGTCGTTTTGCCTTCCTTGGGCGAGGCGGAGGTGATCAGCAGGCGCGAGAGCGTCTTGCCCGGCATCATGAAGTTGATGTTGGTGCGCACCGTGCGGCAGCATTCGGCCATCGAGGAGGTGGGCTTGAGGAAGGCGAACATCTCCGCCGCATTCGGTATCGAGGCTTCGGGCGAGCCCGGCTCGACTTTCACCTGCGGCACGATGCCCAGCAACGGCAGCTTCACGTAACGCTGGATGTCGTCGGCGCTCTTCAACGTCTTGTCCGAAACCTCCAGAATCAGCGCCGTTCCGAACGCCAGAAGGACGCCGAGCACGACGCCCATCAGGATGTTCAGCCGCACGCGCGGGCGGATGGGGATCGTCGGCGCCTTCGCATCGTCGAGCATGCGGATGTTGTTGGCCTTGAGCATGCCGGAAAGGTCGATTTCCTTGAGCCGCAGCAGAACCTGCTCGAAGACGGCCTGGTTCGATTCCTTTTCGCGCCGCAGCCGGTTGTATTCCACTTCCTTCACCGTGAGCCCGCGCGCCTGATTTTTGACGGCTTCCAACTGGCCGCGCAACGCCTGCACCGTGCTCTCCGCCGCCTCCAGTTCCGATTTCGCCGCCTGCACGATGGCGGCGATTTCCCGTTCGAGCGAAGCGCGCGTGCGTTCGAGCTGCGTTTTGGCGAGCAGCACTTCCGGATGCTTTTCCTTGTAACGCGCCAGCAGCTCCTCGTATTTGTCCTGCTGCGAGGCGTAAAGCACCTTGAGTTCCTTGATGAGCGGATTTTTGAGCACCGCCGACGAAGCGACGTGTTCGCCGTCGTTCTCGGGAACGACGCGTTTGATGCTCTCGTAATCCGAATTCAAACGCAGAGCTTCCGATTCGGCGCGCGACAATTCGCGGCTGAGTTCCTCCAGCCGGGTGCCGGTGAAGTTGATCTGCTGGTCGAAGCTCGTCGAAAGGATGTCGTTCTCCTTTTTGAACGCGTAAAGCGCCCGCTCCGAATCCTCCAGCTTCGTCTTCAGGTCCTGCATCTGCTCGGTGAGCCAGGAGATCGCTTTTTTCGTCGAGGACAGTTTGCGGTTCAGGTTCTGTTCGATGTAGGCCTCGGCGACGGTGTTGACGATCGTCGTAATCAGCTTCGGGTCCGTGCCCTGATAGCGGATGCGCACCAGGCGGCTGTCCTGCACCGGATCGATGAGCAGGCTGCTGCGGAGAAGTTCGATCGCATCGGCCTTGGCCAGCCGCTCGGCCAGTTCGGTTTCGTCCTCGATGTCGGAGAGTCCGAGAAAGACCAGATCGCGGTCGAGGTGGAGGCGCTCGACGACCATTTCCGCCACCATCCGCGACTGGAGAATTTTGTATTGCGTCTCGAAATAGGACTTGCTGTCCCAGTAGGAGAGATCGCCCAGTTCGTAGACGTCGCTCATGTTGGAAAAAATGCGCTCGGCCTGCAAATCGATTTCGACGCTGGCGACGGCCTCGTAGATTTTCGGCTGGTGGATGGAGAAGACGGCGGCGAAAAACACGACCAGCGAGAAAACGAGCAGCACAAGCCACTTCCGCTTCCAGAAAGCGCGGCTGTAGTCGGCGAGCGTCATGCCGCCGATTTCACGGGTCGTAAGCTGTTCGTCCTCGCGCAAGGGCCTTCTCGCTCTCTTCCGGTCGATCGCCCAGAATCACGTCTTAAAATAGCGTTTCGGGGACGAAAATGATATCCCCCGGCCTGAGGAGCAGATTCGGCTCTTTGCCCCTCCAGATCCGTTCCAACTCCACGTCGATGCGCGACTCGCGACCTTCGACGATGCGCGTCACGCTCACCGAATTCTGCGCCGCCGTCTTCGTGAGTCCGCCGGCCAGCGTAATCGCCTGGATGATGCGCATCCCGTCCTCGTACGGGAAGGTGCCCGGCTTGTTGACCTGCCCGAAGACGAAGACCTTCTTGCTGTTGAACTCCTTGACGAACACGGAGACGAAGGCGTTTTTCAGGTAATCGGCCTCCAGGCGGCGGCGGATCTCCGCCTCCACCTGGTCGGGCGTCTTGCCCGCCGCCTCCACGTCGCCGATCAGCGGGAAATTGATCGTGCCCGACGTGGGGACGCGATAGACCGAACTGAGATCCGGCTCCTTGTAGACGCGCACTTCGAAGACGTCGCCCTGCCCCAAGGTCGCCGACGAGCGGAGGAGGTTCTCCGGCGTTTCGCCGGCGCGGACCGGCGCGGGCGCGTTTTCTTCGCCGCCTCCGCGGGCCGTTTTGCCGTAGACGCAGCCGGTCGCCAGGAGTCCGGCGAGCAGAGCCGCCAGCAGACGCCGCACGCCGCGCCGCAAATCCAAACGCGAAATCGATCTGACGTGTGACAGCAGCACGGCGTTGTCCTGGCGGGGGGCGGATCGCAGCGGAAAAGCCTAGTAGGACAAGGTCAGCTTCAGGAATACCTCGTGCTTGAGGTAGTCGTAATAGGTGAAGCTTTGCTCGCCGTCGAGATTGACCCGCCGAATGAAGTAATCGGTGTCTCGCCAGGTGAGCGTGTAGCCGCCTTCGATGTTGAACCAGGCGAGGATATAGTATTGCAGGCTCGGCGTGAGCGTCCACAGCATGTCGTGGCGGTCGCCGATCCGGGCTACCTCATTGGGCCGCAAGTCGGTGTCCACCCCCTGGTCGGCCGGCCCGAACTGAATGTAGGAAAACGCGCCGTAGAGGTAAAGCCGCAGTGTTTCCCGCAGCAGGTACTGCTGATACTCCAGGTAGATCTTGTTTTCGGCCGTATAGCTGTAGGTCGGGATGACGGCGTAGGCGCGCTCGAAGCCGCCTTTCAGGAAAGCGCGCGGCGTGAACTGGCCCGTGATCTCCGCCTTGGCCACGACGCTCGAATAATCTTCGTAGTTTTCGCTGAAGGAGTTGCCGTATCCGACCGAGATGTTGATCAGCACCTTGCTGGAGATGCGGCCCGCCACGCCGGCGGAGACGGCGAAGGGCATGGCGTCCGGCGCTTCGGCGTTGGTGGCGAATTCGTCGCGCGCCGGATCGAAGTCGTAGTAGCTGCGGAAGCCCAGGCTCGACGCCATGAAAAAGGCCGTTTTCGGGAGGAACTCCAATTCCCACTGCAGAAAAACGTTGTGCTGACGCCAGTTGAGATTGGCCTGGTCCGGGTCGTCGTAACGCTCGAATTCAAAGCTGTACCCGGTGAAGAAGCGAAGCTGGCCGCCGCCCGGCTTGAAACCCAGGCGTCCGCTCGCCAGATTGTAGATTCGATCGTTGGTGAAGACCAGGCCCACCTGTTGCGGCTGAACGGAGCGCGTGAAGGAATCGAGCAGTTGGAAGCTGACGATCGCGTCCTTGAAAAGATTGATGGCCAGCTCCACACGGCCGGTCAACGCGGAGAGATCGGTCGTGCTGCCGTTGTCCAGACCGAAGTAACGCACGTAGCCGGCCGAACCGTCGAGAGAAATGGAAATGGCGTCGTCGGGAAATTCGAGCCGGAGCGCGCCGACCAGATGCATGACGTAGTCCTGGACGATTTGCGGATCGGTCGGCGACTGCGGATCGTAGCGGCTCGAGGCGTTGGTGACGTTGCTGTCGTAAACGTTCTGAAGCGAGAAGCCGGGATGAAGGCGCAACCGGCCGATCTTGAAACCCAGGTCCTGGGTGACGCGGGAGGACGTCGTCGTCGCGACTTCCTCCTGGGCGACGGCTGTCGAAGCGAGCAGCACGCAAAACAACCCCGCAAGGAAGCAACGAATTCGATTCCTGCCGGATAACCCCTGATGCCCCATCCGTTTTCCCTTTGCGGACTCGCTATCTAAGCCACGGCGGAACGCGCAACGGCTTTTTCGCCGCCACGCCCCGCCGTGTTACTTCCGATTTGGATTCTGCCCCAAGTCGTGGGGTGCTTTCCTAAACGCCCGCTTATTCCGAACTCGCCTCGTCTTTCGGACTGTCCGGCGGAAGCGAGCTGTCGGGGTCGGGCCCAGGAAACACGGTGCCGATGTTGCCGCCCGTCTGCTCGTCCGAGTCGTCCGACTGATCGGCCTGGCTGGGATCGAGCGCTCCGGCGGGGTCATACCCGCCGAGCAGCGTGTCGTCGCCCAGCGTCTCCGCGTCCAGAAGCACGCTCCGGCCCATCTCCTCGCCGAAACGCACCGAGCCGCCCAGCTGCTGCTCCGTCTCCTTCACCAGCTGCGCCACCTGCTGGTCGGCGATATCGACGAGGCTGCACTGATCGGTCAGGCATTCTTCGCTCTGGCATTGAGCGCTGTCTTCGAGCTTCGCCTTGGCCTGCTCCACGAGGGTTTTCAGCTTCTCCAGCTCGCGGACCCATTCCTCGTACTTCGGCTTCTGCAGCGGCTCGGCCGCGTCCATCTGGCGGTTGTATTCCTCCAGCCAGCGGTCGAGACTGGCGAGCGTCTGATCGGCCTTTTCCTCGCAATTCGCACGGATCTCCTCGGGCGAGGCCCCCTGGCCCTGCGCCTGGGCAGGCGCGCCCCACATCACCGCCCCGGCGACAAATGTCGCCACGGCGAGGACAATGCTTCGGCTGACGGTCATGATCGCGGTCCTCCGCCCACAAGCGCCGCAAAAAAGCGCATGTAGATGTTAGTATACCAGGAATCGTCCATTTCTTTCAAGCCTTTACCGCAAAAAAAACACCCGATCCCGACACCCTGAAACGGCCGTCCGCTTCGTCGCGGAACCCCACTTGTAGATGAGTGCGTCCGGGCGGCTTTTCGGATCAAAACTTTGGGGCGAAGCGGCGCTTTTTTTTCGAGCCGCCTGCTCAACCCGTTGGAGCAAACGTTTGCCGCGCCGCTGACGATGGCGCGCCGCGCTGACCGATCAGCGAATCGGCTCGAAGATGAAGGGATAGGTGAAAACGACCTCGCCGCCCTCGGGTTTGGAGAAGCGCCAGCGGCGGATGGTGGAGGCGATGCAATCCTCGACGGTCCGGTCGTTAAGCGTCGAACCGACGATTTCGACCCGCGTCACCGCGCCCGTGGCGGCCACCGTGACCTCCACGGTCACTTTTCCGGCCAGCTTCGGGTTGCGGCGGAGCTGCTGCTCGTAGCAGTGCTTGATCGAGGGCAGATTCCGGCCGACGATGGATTTGATCGAATCGGCGTCGAGCGAGCCATCGACTTCCAGGGAACCCAGCTTGGCCGAGCCTTTGATCTCGGCCTCCTGACGGCCGGCGAGATCGGCCTTGCCTCCCTCGCTCACGTCCATGCGCCCGATTTCCTTGCTCTGGGGGCCGCCGCCGCCGCCGCCGCGCCGGCCGCGCTCGGTGGCGCTGGTGGCTACGCCTAAGCCGGAGACGCCTTGCATCGTGCCGTCGATATCGCCGAAGCGGCCGCCTTCGGCCAGCGTATCGGCGAGGGCGGTAAGCCCGCCGTCGGCGGACGGACCCTTGGACGTGAGAAAGTTCACAAGACCCATGCCCGCCACTTTCTTGGCGATCTCGGCTTTCCGGCGGGCGGCCGCCTGGGCCTTTTCCTCTTCGCTCATTTCCTGCTCGGGCTTCTCGGTTTTCTCGCCCTTTTTCTCGTCTTTCTTTTCCTCCTCGACCGCTTTTTTCTCGCCTTCGCCTTCGGTCTTCAAATCCGCGGCGGTGTCTTTTTTCAGCTCCGGCAGATCCGCGACGACGAAACGGGCGAAACGATCCGGGACCATCTCCAGCGCGGCCCGCTTGGGAATCGGCTGCGTGGAGCAGATGGCCAGAAAACCGGCGTTGAGCACGAAGCAGGCGAAGAGGATGCTGAAGTACACCCAGTCAACCGATTTGATCCAGCCCTGCCGGATCGAGGCCGGCAGTTTCGGGCGGGCGGGCAGCGGCGGCGCCTGGACGAAATGGAAGATGATCGTCACTTCGCCGATTTTCACCGTGCCGCGCATGGCCTCGCCGAGCTGGAAGGAATAGGCCTTGCCTTCCTTTTTCGCCTCGCCGGCGTTCACCAGTTCGGCCAGATCGACGATGGTCTTGCCGCCGTCGAGGGCCACCTTGCCCGTCATCGATCCGGTGAACGTGAGGAAGAAATACGGACGTTTGAACGTGAACAGCGGGAAGTATTTCGGGATCGGAGTGCTGCCGAGCGGCAGAACGAACGCAGCTTTGGGCGACTCGCCGACGGTGATCGTCTCCGGCTTGCGCAGGTAGCGGTCTTCGATGATGCGACCGCCCTGCATGATGCCGATGCGCAGGATTTTGCCCGTCAACTTGTCCGCCATGCGAACGGTTCCCTACTCCGCGTGGTAGCCTAAGTCGCGCGTCGGGCGCTGTTCGCGCCGGCGGCGGCGAACGCGTCGCTCCACCGGCTGCGATTGGGACGATCGGCTTTATCCATCCCCATGAGCGCTGTCCGCTGGGCGCCCCGGTCGAGAGGGCCGGGCGAGCCGTTCGGCAAACAATAGCCCACGTCGAGGCTACTGCTTGATGACGGCGAACTCAAACTGGTTGAACTCCGCCTGGCCGGCCGTATACAACACTTCGGTCAGCAGCCGGAAAGGAACTTCCTGGTCGCCGACGATCAGAAGCTTTGCGGTGAATTTCACCGACTTGTTGTACTGAGCCAGCTTCTTCTGGTGATCCGCCACGTCTTTCAGCGAGTCGAACAGCGGGGTGATGAAATAGCCGTCCTCGCCTTCGCGCTTCGCCTTGGCGGACACCTTGCCGTCCTTCACCTGCACGATCGGGGCGTTGTCCACCACGATGTGGTTCTTGGTGATGGCGACCGGCACCAAGTGCTCGAACGTCTCCGACGTTTCCAGCGAACGCACGAGTTGCAGGTCCTCGCCCACCGTGATGTTGAGGGGGTTGGTGGAATAGTTCACCAGCATATACACGAGGAGGATCGTCATCATGTCCATCAGCGAGGTGATGGACATTTCGGGGAGCCATTGTTTCCGCCGGCCTTTGTTGCCGGCCTTGCGCTTGGCGCGCAGTTTGCGCGCATCGGCGATCTCTTCCAGCTCCTCGGCGGTCAGCGCCGGCCCCGCCGGCAGGTCCTGTTCCTGAAGCTGCTCGACGGACCCGTCGTTCTCTTTCACTTCTTTGCTCATCCACGTGCTCCTTCGCTAGCCGGGCTTCGCGACGTTGAGCGAAATCCGATCGCGGGCGCCGTTCGGGCGGCGCCCACCCACTACACGATGCCTGCGCTCAGCACGACCTGAGGGAACATGAACACCTTCTCGCCCGCGTCGTTGACGTAGAGCCGGGAAGCGTCCATGACGCGCACGATCGTGCTGAATCTGATGTCCGGGTCGGCCGAGACGATCACCTTCGTCTCGTTCTCGAAGGCTTTCTTGATGACCTTCAGCTTTTCGAAGAGCGCCGGATAATTGTAATCCAGTTCCTCCGATTGCTGCAGCGTGCCGGCGGTGAGCGCCAGTCCGTCCAGCCGTTCCTGCAGGTCCGTGGCGGATATCTCCTTCGCCGCGAGGACGTATTTTTTGCCCTCGAATTCCCAGACCCGTTCCACTTCCCCCACCTTGCCGGTATTCGCCTCGCGACCCCTGTAGACCTTCACCATCACCTTGGGGATGGTGGGACCGGGCTGCGCCGCGCCGGCTTCTTCCGATCCGGGCAGGACGTTGTTCGCCGAGGCGATGTAGAAGCCGTTCGAACTGATCGCGATCGTCAGGTTCAACGGCGGCTTGTCGTCGGGGTCCACCTGCACGGGCTGGGACGGCCCGATGCTCGGCGAGGAAACGGCGAGCGTCGTGATCTTGATGTATTCCGTCGAGACCAGCAGCATCGGAACGAGGATCGCCATCAGGTTCATGACGGGAACCAGATCGACGTCCTTGCCGATGATCTTTTCCTTGTATTTGTCCGTTCTGGCCATGGGACTCCCCTTGCCTGCAGCGGTTTTGGTCCGCCGGCTAGCTTACTTCTCCAGCGTCGCGCCCTTGCCGCGGGAAACCAGCAGGTTCTGCAGCTTCACGGAGTGCTGGTCGATCTCCTGAATGATCTTCTGGGTGATGTTGGTCAGGATCAGGTGCAGGGCCATCGTCGGGACGGCCACGATCAGACCGAGCATGGTCGTGTTCATGGCGATCGAAATGGCGGACGCCAGGGCCGTCGCCTTCTGCTCCGGGGCGGCGGTGGCCACCGCGTCGAAGGCCTGGATCATGCCCTGGATGGTGCCGAGCAGACCGAGGTAGGTGGCGATCTGCGCCAGGGTGACCAGCGAGTTGGTGCGCTTCTGGATCTGCGGCAGCACTTCGAGCGACGACTCCTCGATCGCGTTGGCGATCTCGACCTCGCCCTTGTTGGCGCGGGTCAGGCCGGCTTTGATGACGCGCGGCAGCGCGGCGTTGCCGGCGGCGTTGCACAGCTTGATCGCCCGGTCGATGTTGTTCGCCATGACCAGCTTCTGGATCTGCGCCATGAACGCGTTGGCGTTGATGTTGAAGCGGAAGAAGAGGAAGACGAAACGTTCGATGGCGATGGCCAGGGCGATGACGGCCACGGCATCGATGATGTACATGAACGGACCGCCCTCTTCCATGAACTTTTGGATCGTGCCCAACATGGTAGGAAACCTCCTCTTTTGTCTATTGCCGATACGACCAGGTCAAGGACCTATGCTTGAACCTGCCAAACCTGCCTCGCATGGGATGGAAACGGGAAACCGTCGAACCGTCGTCCTTCCGCCGTCCGACGCCAAGGGATCGGCTTCTCAAGGACGCTGCCTACGCGAAATCAGAAAGGATCCTGCTGCACCGACCGGACGATCCGGGGCAGGAAGCTCTCCTTCAATTTCAGCGCATCGTAATTGATTTTCGAGCGTTGCAAAATCAGCGATAACTCGGGACGCATGATCTTGCCCTTGATCCGCGCCGCGTCCTCCTCGGAGATGACGATGCGGCGGCTTCGCGCCGCTTCGGCCTCGCCGGGAAGAACGACAAATCCCGCGATCAGGGACGCCGTCAAAACCAAGATTGTCAACCGCTTCAGCACCGCGTCATGCCTCATGTGCAATCCGCTGATTTTAGGCAACGGATAATATATTAATGTTCCAGGGAGTTCAAGGTTTTTTTTCGCGTCTTTCCCGCGTCTTGAACCCGCTGCTTCGTTCTCTCCTTTTTCAGCCCGTTTTTGCCTATTCCACCGCTTCGGGAGCCTCAAATTCCTCTTCCGCCTCCGACGGGATTTCCGCCGGCGTCGGCTGGGGTTTCGGCTTTGTTTCCGGCTTCTTGGCCGGCGGCGGCGCAGGCGGGGCCGAGACCGCCGGGGCCGGGGTCGTCGCCGGAGGAGAGGCCGGCGGCGGCGAGACGACAG
>QZKR01000137.1 GCA_003598065.1 Myxococcales bacterium
AAGGAAGCCAGGGCCGAAGCCGGCCACCAAAGGTCGGCGTGGTAGGCCCCCAGGCAGCAAGAACAAGAAGACCGCTGTCACTGTTGCCGGTAAAGGAACTGGGAGGCGCGGACGGAAGCAGACCAAATACAAGAGCGGCGCGAAGCTGCAAACGATGTATAATGGCAAGCCCATGCAGATCACCGTGGTTGAGGCCGGCTTCGAATACAAAGGCAAGGTGTACCCCTCCCTGCGCAACATGCTGGACACGGTCGCCGGCCCTGGCAAGGCCACCGGCCTGCGCCACATCGGACGCTGGGAGCCGCGTGGCGAAAGCCAGCTCGGACAACGCGGGTCGAAGAAAGCCAAAGCAGCCAAGCCGCGCGGTCGCAAGGCGAAGGTCGGCCGTCCGAAGAAAGCCGCCACCAAGGCGCACGCCAAGAAAATCAAGGCAAAGCCACGCAAGCCGAACAAGAGCGGAAAGCAAAGCGGTGCACCGAAGCTGCTCTTCCAGCCCGGCACGGCGATTCGCGCAAAGTACAAAGGCCAAGAGTACATCGCCAAAGTAAATGAGAATGGCCACTTTGAATTTAACGGCGAGAGCTTCCCTTCACTGTACGCCCTGAGTGTCAAATTGCAGGGCAGAGCCGGCCTGTTGGCTGCTGCCACGAACTGGAAGCCGGTTCCGGCGGAAGGTTAATGCACGGATGGCCCCGTGAACACGTTGGGTTCAAGCCATCGTATGCTGTTCATAACTATCAGTGGGCAAAAACGCCGCTTGGCTGACCGATGAAGTGGAAAACGTGCGTTATTGGCACATCGGATCATTCTTGTATAGATCGAGGGTGCAGAGGTCAAACAGCACTAAGTCCCAGCCGCGGTTAAACCCCTGAGGCAGAGGAAAGCGGTCAGTTTCGGCATAAACCAGCCATCGGCCGGAAAGTTTGGGCAACGATTGGGTTCCAGTCCAAGTGTCGTTGGTCACCCAGGTCGTTTCCTCTTTAGCCATATCTTTCAACCGAATGCGAAATTGGTAGTTGATAGAGGAGTCGGCCCAGACAAGGCGGTCACTGTCTCCCCAGATGCCACTTGCCTCTCCTGCCGTTTCCAGTTGCGTTGTCTGATCAGTGGAGATATCATACAGGAACACTTTTTTAGCCACCAGGTCCTCGGTGTTGTAAGTGCTCCAGACCACAAAATGGCTAAACGCCATAGGCACACCCCGGGCGGTGGAGTCGTAAATATCCGTTGGCGTTAACGAGCGCGTTTCGTGGCTGAAAAGGTCGTAGAGCCAAACCTCATAGGCCCAATCGCTTCTCTGATAGATCCAAACAAGATATTTGTCGGAAAGCCGCGGCGCTTGCTGAGGGTACGACTCTTGTGTAAGGACCGAAAACTCGTCGCCATTGATATCGTATAAAGCTATTTGAGAATAATACCCTATCATTTCGTGTCCCCAGGTAACTCGTCCATGGTCAGCGTTGATCTGCCATACGGAGGTCGCCTGGTCCGTTACGTTGTCCAACCTTTTCCATCGGCGCGATACAATATCTATTGCGAAAATATCTCTTGAACTTAATTGATCTTTGCTTGTTGCGGTTGAATAGACAACATTGCCGTCCACGCTCACCCACCAGCACAGGTGTTCGACTCCATCGATGGTCAGTTCCTCAAACCAGTTCTCGGAAGCCTGATAGGTAAACATCCGTCCGGTCTGGCCATGACACCACACCACGCGATCTCCGTCGATATCGTGAGGATCGAGCCCGTCTTCAAGGCCGAATTGCGACAGCCTACGCTCGCCGGGCATAACCGACGCCACCCAATCGTCTGTCGGCTGCAGATGGCCACGCGGCCCCTTGCCGGAAAGCACGCCTTCCGGCGCAACGGAATCGAGATCCGCGTCGCCATCGGCGGCCGGTTCTTCGCAATCGCGGAAAAGCCCTGCTTCCATAGCCAGGCAATCGACGCATCGCGCACCGTCGCAATAGCCGTACTGGCCTTCCGGAGTGCGAGCCACTTCCCGTTCGCAGCCGTTCATGCAATCCCATAGCACACACGTATTCGCGGCCTCCCCCGCTCCACAGCGAAGCGGCACGCCGTTCGCACAGGGAACACAGGAATCGTCACCATCCGGTTCCGGGTCACGGTCGGGTTCGCGGTCAATATCGACCCCTGTTTCTGTTTCTATTTCCTGGTCGCCATCCGTTTGAGGAGGCATGTCGCTTTCCTCTTCGCGCACCTCCGTATTCTCAGCGTCTCCTTCCCCAAGATCCCCATCATCGACCCTCTCGGAGTCATGATCGTTGTCGCCCTGGGAAGTTTCTCCGGGGCCGCTGCTTTGGCAACCATCCACTACGAAAAAGCTGGCTAAAACTAAGCCAAGAAGCATAGTCTTCAGCATAATCAGCGTCTGTCCCGGCATGTTATTGCACCTCAAGGGTGAACGAGCCTTTGTCGCTCGGCCGTCGGCCATCGACAAAAATATAATAGCCGCCTGCATTTAAGTCTGTCAATTCCAGCGTCTCCACTCCTCCCTCCGGTGCTTCGTCGGCGCAACGGATTTCCGTACTTTGATCCAAGCAATCGCTTCGAACGAAGAGAACCGCGTCAAAATCGGACCATAGGGAGACGGTCATGACGCCAGGGAAGTCCAATTCATAGATGTACACCTTGTCCGGCCCCAGGCCGTAGCTGCACGACGGCCTATCGTCGTCATGAGCGTCGTTCGTATCGTCGCTGATGGGCACGCCGATTTCAAGGGCGACCGCTCCGAAGCAGAGGTCATTCCCCTCGCCGAAACCCACAGCGCTTGTGTCGAGGGAAAGGTCAAACCGCTGGGAGTCCCCCCTTCCGCTGACACGGAGGAAATATTCACCCTCAGAGGCCTGATTATAGACAAGCTCCGCGCCGTTCACATGCTGCTGCGTCGTCGCCAGAAAGTCCGTCAACCCATTATGCCCTTCGGCGTAGAGCTTTAAGTCCAATCCGCCAAGAGCGGGATTGTAATAAATCATCGCCCGTATGCTCCAGCCATCGGTCATTTCGAATCCGAACCACTGCTCCGCCCAGGGGCACAGCTTCAAGTCCTCGTACGAAACCGGCGGAGCGACGAGAGCAGCAGTTTCTTCCCTGCCATTGGCTCCCGAAAAATAATCGTCTAGGCAATTCTCTTCTTCCTCTTGATCCTCGGCATCCTCATTTTCTATGGGATTTTCCTCCATCGGCTCATCCTCACCGCTTATTTCCTCGTCGTCTGCGCCCTCCTCCGGGTACTCCAAGACGTCCTCTAAAGAATCCTCGTCCTCCCGATCAAATGGCGGAGAGTCAAGATCCAAATCGCGATCCGAGGCTCCTAGCTCTTCTCCGTCGGAATCTGAAGGGTCAAGCCGGTCAAAATCCAGATCGCCGTCTGCCGCCTCCTGACAGACGCCGTTTACACAATCCTTAGGCGTGCAGGATTCTACAAAGCGCCACTCCCCATCCCCCGAGCAGACAACACGCTCCTGGTTGATACAGGAATAGACGCCCTCCTCGCATGCCTGCGGCGGTTGAGCGTCTTCCTCGTTATTTCCGGGTTTACAGCCTGGCACCAGGCAAACCAATACCGCAAGGAAAAGGGCTCGGCCTGCGTTCATCATTCAACCTTGCGAACCTCTAGCCACCAGCCGAAATAGCCTGCCGAACGCTTTTTGTTGTCGGTATCGACGCCCGCCACCCAACCGGAAACCTTATGGGGACCGATGCTTTGAGGTTGTTCAAGATCCGCCAGGGAGAAGGATTCCGGAGCATAAAGATCGTCGAGCACATACAAGAACACGCCGTCCGTTTTCAAGCGGATCAGCGGTCTGTTCGTTACCGTCTCCGAGACAAGGCGGGGATTGGCGGGATCCCTGAAGTCGACCGTATGGACGCCCTTCTGGCCGCTGATGTAAACGTAGGCGTCTCCTGCGTCCACGTCGCTTAGCTCGGGGTCGCCGATGGAAAGTTGACTGTTCTGGACGGGATTTGAGGGGTCGCTGACATCAAACCAATAAGCCGTGTCGTCCGTAACGGCGTAAAGGCTGTTCCCATCCAAGTGGAGGGATCGAACTGCCGCTCCCAAATCAATTCGGCTTTTCAGAATGGGGATCAGCGAGAAATCGGCGTCGTAGATCCGAATGCCTATCTGATCGGCGACGAAGACGATTTTATCCTGATCCACCGCGATGTCGTTGGCCGGTCCGTCGGTGAAGGCCCAGCCGGCGAAAATAGGCAGGTAGGGGACCGCCAGCGTGACGATCTGCAATCCCAGGTTCGTGGCGGCGTAGATGGTGTTGCTATGCAGTTTGATGGCATTGATTTTGCTGAGCGCAAAGTAGGAGCCAAACCAATTGGAGTTCACGCTGTCCGAATCGCAGATCCATTTCTGGTCTTCCGGATCGCACCACAAATGGCCCAAATGCTGGTACCACTTGTCCGCCGAGGTGCAAAGCATCCCCTGTCGGTTGTCGATCCCATCCGGATCGCAGGGCAGGGCGTCATCAACGATTCCCAGGTCGGTCGGATCGACGTGCACCATGTTCAGTGTCGGCTGCGCGGATGCGTCTTCTCCCATCAAAAGCACGTCACCCGTTTGAGGCACGTAAACGGCTTGGCAGCCGCCGCTGAAATCCGGGATATCTTTTCTCTCCATCGCCATCTCGGCAATGGTGCCGTCCATCGGGCGATATTTAAATAAGGTTCCGCCTCCGCCTGCGTCCGGCTGAAAATAAACAAATTGGCTCCCGTCGGGAACCACCGCGCCGCAGCGAACCCATTCGCTCAAACTTTTCCGATTGCCTGCCAAATTGAAGGCCACGTCATTCCAGGTGAATCGGCTGGTGTCGTAAACGATTACTTTTTCTTCCCCTGCCGCGTTTTGCATACCGTAGAAATACAGGTAACTTCCGTTCTCGGTGGAAGCAATTTTCGCCCCAGCAAGGTCTGGGCGTTCCTGCTCCACAGCAGGCTCAAAGCGCCGCCATTCGGGCTGCTCGCTTTCAAGATCCATTACGTACATTCTGTTGTCCGGCTCCAAAATGTTCAGATTTATCCCGTCGCCAGGTGAATAATCGCCTTGAGTCAATCCTCCAAAGAGCCACAGCTTCTTTTCTTCACGGTCGTAGTACAACACAGGGTCTATTTTATTGGGGGTCGTGCGTTGCTCGAAGTAATTCCATACCCACTTTCCTTCTTCGTTCCGCGAAAGAATCAGCGTGCTGTTGTTGATCCCGTTATCGCCAATTCCCCCCGCCAAGAACAACACAATTTCGCCTTCGTACTCGCCCGATGCCAAACCATATCTTTCCATATTTCCCGGCAATTTGTTACCGGCAAAATAGGTCGGCTTCGCAGAGCCAATCGAATTGGGGCTCGTCGGGTCGAATAAATTGACAAGCAGGCCCGTTTCTCTCATTGGCGCCGGCGAGCCGGCGAATTTCGATCCCCATACGGCAATGTAATCATGGTCGAGGAATCCTTCGTCGATCGACAAATTTGAGCCGGATGATCCCAAACCGCCCCTGAATTGGCCGACACGGCCTATTGTCGTCGGCAGACCTGAACCACCTACACCGATTAGAGTGTTCACACTTGCTCCGACGGAGAAAAGCCTGGAATAAGTCGCCTTATACTGGACGCCGGAATAGATATCTCCTAACGGCAGGTAATAGTATCTTACTCTTGAAGCTACCGAGGCCATCCCGCCTTCCGGCAGCTCGAGATGGCAAGTGTCCTGGTTCACATAAGCCATGTCATTCGGGAGAATCTGCTCCCGCCACTCCCATTTCCGAACGGTGCTTTGTACGTTTATATAAGTGCCTTCCTGCCAGCGCCAATCGTAAGAGTTTGAGCAGTTTTCGTAGTCGATTTCTTTTGTAGCGTCTCCACAGTAATGATCACCCGCGTTGCGTAGAGTGTCCGGATCGGCGGGCGTACACTCCCTGTTTTGTGAATCCCTGTATTTACTAACCTTTTGGAACCCGCGGTCCATTCTTCCTTCGATGGGAAAGTAGTTATAGGTTTCGCAAAAATCACTGCAGTCCTCTTCCCTTCGCTCAACACCCTCATGCCAGTCGCTGGTCGATGTCGAATAACTACAGACACAATAGAAGCCTTGGCTTGAATTATCAAATACGCCATCTGTCACTTGCGCTGCGCGGGTCGGCTTGGTGTACTCATTCACGTATTCTCCTTTATACGACCCCTGCGGCGTCGACCTTGAAGAAGGGTGAGCATCAACGGGCATAATGCATGCAAATTGTTCGTTCTGATCTTCCTGGCAGGCGTTGCCGATTATATTTGGGCAGTACCTTTTAAACCGACTAAAATCGCAATCCGCTAGATTCCCATTCGCGCATGATAAAATCGATCTGTACGCCGAATCAGGCAAATGCCATTCGAGTATTTTACTAACTATGCCGGTTCGTAAACCATAAGCTAATTGTTTTGAAAGCGAGCAAGAGTATTGGTCGGAATTTTTAGTTGTTCCGCACGTATCATCGACATTGTCTACGCCATCGGTATCGTAATCTTTGTTTTGAGTTCCTAACACCCGAAGTGAAGGGTCACCCATAAACACCTGATGCATCAATACACCATTGAGTGCAACCTTGCCCATTGCCATGTAACGAGCAACATCCAAATACCAATTCGCCAGATAGAGATTCTCTTTTCCGAATAATTTCAGTGTTGTATACGAATAGTCATCAGCAGGATTTGAACGAGTATGCCCCCAATAGGCGATCGCCCCTCCCTGTTTTAATTGCATTAGTTTGTCCCCAATCGTAGGATCATCATTCCATATAGCATGCTGCACATCTATTTTAATCGTCTCGCAAGGCGCTAAAGCATCAATAATTGGATAAACCCTCTTGTCGAAATCAATACCGGAATAATCAAAATCAGAAACCCTAGAAGCACCTATAGGCCCGTATGAACCAGAGCTTCCATGGCCTGTATAGCTCATAATTCCGATTCCTTCTCTGATTTCGGGTAATATCTTACCTTCGTAAGTGTCCGCACTCGGGTCAAATAAAGTAGCATTAATACTGTTTGCACCGCTTAAAACATTTATTGCCCAAAAATAAGAATAGTCGGGTGTAAATATGCCGCTTTCGCTTCCTTCTGATCCCATTATCAGCAGATGGCGATAGTATCTTTCAGGTTCATTCAGCCAAGAGGATTTTTGCTCATGTTCCCTGAATTTCTCTATCATCTTAATCAACTGGGAGTATGTTGTCACATTCAATCTTCCAACAGCAATTCCTGGCAATAGATCCTTTGTCGTTTTTGCTGGATAATCCCAGCACTGCCCAAAATAACAATATGCCTCCGTCGTCTCAAAACCTGAACCGGCGGGAGGCAAAGGGTAATTAGTACATTTTCTCACCGCTTCCCAACCATCCCCGCTTGCATTGCATTTCAATAGAACTCTTGTGGTTTCGGTATCCCCAGAGCATGAAGAACCTCCCGGACAGGGCACGTAGTCTATGTTAATATTTCCATTACACAGCAATTCCCCTGGTTGACATAGCTTGTTATATTCTGGAACTGTATTTGGAAGAGGGCTCTCGTCGTTTGAGATCAAACCAACACAATAGTCTGGTAAGCTACCTATTGAGTATCCAAGATCGCTCGCATTATACCCATTATGTAAAACGAAGCGGTCCAGGTTGTCATAATGGAAACCTGTTTGGAATAAATTAAGTCCAAGCAAATAATCTAAACTGTTCCGATTGTTATCGCCGATCGGCAGCCTGTTTTCCATGGTCCATTGGTCGCCAAGCAAACGCCCGCTATCGAGATGGTCAAAAACATTCAAATCTAAATCCACATAGCCATCCGCGTTTTCATCTATCCCGTCGCGTAAATACATCGTCACTCCTGGGATGGTAGCATCCACGTCACGCCATAACTGCATTCTGTGATCGGCAAGAAAAGTTCCGTTTAAATCCCATTCAGAGCCAACTGGACTACGATCAACGGCAGAAACTATCGCGTAAAACGAGTAGTCTCGCGCGATGAATTCCACACGAACGCGAAAGATGCCGGATTGCGAAAAATGAATTTGTTTATACAAACTGTAATCCTCGGACCCTTCGCCCCATTTTTCAACCAT
Source organism: Myxococcales bacterium (assembly GCA_003598065.1). Lineage (GTDB taxonomy): Bacteria > Myxococcota_A > SURF-8 > SURF-8 > SURF-8 > SURF-8. Next base: position 8,120 of record QZKR01000137.1, read on the forward strand.
GATATCTTGTTGGCCAGGGCGAATTATTTTATCGTAGCGATTGTCTCCATCGGTGTCAAATAGTATCTGGAATTCAGCCGTTTCTGCGATATCATTGTACGCGGCATTATGGCGAAATACAAACGTAATATCATTTTGCGGCGCGATGGAATAACCTTCTATCACACCAGCTACCGTTTCATGTAATCCTACACCGGAAAGCCCCGCCCCCTTCTCAACCCATAGAGGAATTTGACCGGGTGAGCCGATAAACAAAACTGCCTGAAGAGGATTAAGCGTGTGACGCAGCTGCTCTTTTCTGTCCAGGATGTAATTTAATATACGGCATTGCTTTTCCAGCCATGTATGATTATTATCGACCATTCCGTTCGATGCGTAGATGTCTTCGACATATTTCGTCTCTACGCTCCAATCTTTCTTTTGATTAAAATAATAACTAACAGCACTAGATTCTGTATACGGCGTACCATTGTAGTCTGCAGTAATAACAAGCAGCGTTTTGCCGTTAATTGGGTGAAGAGTATCGTTTAGCTGAGGGATTTGCTGGTCAAATAGGCGGGCGACATTGAGGTTGGGAAGCGCTTGCTTCATCTGGTCGTATTCAAGATAAGTCGACTTGGAGTATTCCTTAACGACAGGACTGCCTTTCCGCACGATAAATAGCGTGAAGGAGCGAAGGTAAAACGAACATGAATCCTTCGAAAAAGCGATCGGGTGCAAGAATATCTGCGCTACATTCACGCTATCCATCACCGCCGTTGTATCGTAAAACGAGTAAGGCGACTGAGGATAGAGCGTCCCGAAATAATCTGGGTCAAGATGAGTAAAGGGAACGTATGGCGCTTCCTCGGATATCTCACCGTAATTGTCTCTTTGTGCCGGGTATGGATAGCAGCCGACATTTTCCGGATCCGGAAGCGGTGAAAAGGGTGTTTCCGACAACTCGTGGACCTGAATCTGTTGCCAATCATCCGGAACTTCGAACAACGTGGAATAGGCCGGCAGTACCGGCGCACTCGGCTGCGTGTACCAATCCGTCAGGCCGGGAACGGTGATTTGCTTATAAGTAACCCCATCCACGGCTTTATCCTCGACAAAGTATCCCTTCATTTCCAAAGTTATTTTCACGCACTCTTGTTGCAGTTCGGGGCATTCGCCCGGAACGGAAACTGCGATCTGGGGCTTTTCCCCCGGCTCTCCGCCGTTGAGCGAGACCCATTTGACACTCGCCCACGCGTCGCTATTGGCAGTGGCAAACGCAAGCAGCAATCCCAATCCTAACGCTTTTTTTATCGTTCCCATGACAGCCTCCAACGGTTCATTCAACTATTCACTATCATTCAGGGGCTAGCCTAAAGATGGAAACTTCAAACCAGCCGCTTGTCGTACCTTCGTAGGCATCGACAATTAGAAAGTACTCGCCTGGAGTAAGAAGCTGTGGCTCTTCTTCTTGATATAGAGTCACGTCTTCGCAAAAATACTCGGATTGCTCGCTCTCGCATTGCGATCGGAGGTATATCCCGACGTCGAAATCGGACCGCACGCGAAACCGGAGTTCGGCCTCTATGGGAAGTGTAAAGACAAAGGCCATATCGCGGCCCTCTTCGCCGACGCAGGAGCCGCGGTAATTATTCGTCATCAGGTTGAATAATCGGCCTCCAATGGCATATTGAGGAATCGCTTCGCTGAGATCTATCCGGATGGGATTAGAACAATCGTTTCCGTCGCGGCCGCCACCGCCACCGAGGGTAATTGTCACAGTCGCCGTAACCTCGCCGAATTCCCGCTTAATTCGGAAATAATGGTCTCCCTCTAGATTGGTCTGAAATTCTATTTTTGAAGTCCCATTAATCGTCGCCGAATGCTGCACATAATTGTTTTCGGCGGCATTCTCGGCGCCCTCAAACAGATCGATCGAGTTATTTGTAAAATCGGCCGGTTCGGCGACGATGGCGATGAATTCATGCGCTTCAAGGTGGATCACGAACCATTCCTCTACCATGCCGCATACTATAACGTCAGTCAGTTGCTGGTCCACAGGGTCGAGACGGTAAGCCAAATCCCAGTGGTGATTCCAAATGTAAGGATCGGCAGGGCAATCTGGATAATCGTCCGGCTCTTGAGGCTCGGAATCGGGCTCGTGGTCGTCAATTCGATCCGTTTCATCTCCATCGTTTAGATCGTCGCCATCATCTTCGGCGAAATCGTTCTCCTGGGTGAGATCCTCTTCGAAATCTCCGTCGGGTAAAATCGGTTCCTCGTCGTCGGGAGTTTCTTCTCTAACTTCATCCACCTCTATTTCAAATTCAGTATCAAGGTCAGCCGAATCGCCATCCTCACCTTCGATAAAATCACTGTCCGCATCATCTCCATCCGCAGGGGGAAGATCGCTATCGCCATCACCCAGTTCATCGCACGAATCCGCTTCTACGCAATCACCATTGCAGCATATCTCTTCAGCTTCGCATTCGCGGTAAAAAGCCCATTCACTGCCTGAATCATTGCAGATATCCACATCTTTCAATGACGAGCATATTTTCGCTCGCGGCTCGCAGATGTTCTCTTGTTTTTCGTCTTGGTTGCTGGAAAGCGAACTTGTGGTGCAACATACCATCAGGAATGCTGAAACCAACAAAAAGAAGATTGTCGATCTCTTTGCGATCATATATTCAACTCATTGATCATATTCATAAACTCCTCTACCGAGACGAAGCCATAGCCGGATATTCTGAAAAAGCGCCCGTCCTGGCGATGCTGGGTCACGACATAAGCCTTGCGATTGGGGAAGCTGTATAGCATTCCTTTCTCGTCATTCCATTCAATGTTTCTGCTATTTTGCACTTCTGGTTGAGGAAAGGCTGCGGCAAGCTGAGGGACAAGATTCAGGTCGATGATTTCCACCGTGAAGGTGGTATTGCCTTTGGAATAGCGTCTTGCACGAACGGCATCGCGTCCTTGATATTTTTGGGTCGACAAAAGCTCGCTTTTCCATCCCTGGATTTCATCCGTTTCGGAGACAATGGTAAGGTTCTCGTTCGATTCTGCGGAATCCATCGTCCCTTCATCAGGCTGCGCACATGAAACAAAGATAACGAGGCTGAGTCCGAGAAGACTCCATCCCCCTAATAGTTGTCGTCGAATGTCATTCATCTTCTCCTCCTTCAAGCAACCGGCCTCTCGCTCGTTTTCGTTTATTTCTCTACTTTTCCGGCAGTAGGTAAAATTTCACTTTCACTTCACAGCGGCTTTTTATCTTGCCACTTCGCTTAGCGAAGATTCCTACGCCTTTTGGTCCCCGAGGGATACCGTAAAAAACACTCCCACACCCGCAAGCGTTCTCCGTCTGCTCTTACCCAATGGCTCTAAGTTATGGTTGTTCTGGCGGAGATGGTCTACTTCTGCTTTTGCTTCTACCAAGGCGTTTCGCGGCTGTCAATAAATATTATTCTTGCCTAAGACCGTCCATTGCTGGCAAACTCTACTGGCCGAAGCCGAAACTCGCACTTCTGACACGGCGCATCCTATTTTACGCTTGGAGTTCCGCGATGAAATTGAGGAAACTCATTCTAATAATCCTCGCCGGGATGCTATTTTCCGCTTGCGGAGGCAGCGGAAGCTCTGACGGCGATATCGATACACCCATTTTCGTTCCCGATGGCGACGGCGAAAACGAGGAAGAATCGTCGCCGCTGCCCGACGTGGACCCCGACGAAGCCGAGTGCCCGCCGGCCCTGGAGGTCCAGGAGCGCGCCGACTTCGGCGCGGTGACGCACGGCGAGGAAGGCCGGCGGCGCATCGTCGTCACGACGACGCGGGAAGTAACGGTTCGTGAGGTCGTGATTTACGACGACGACGAATGGTACGAGTTTTCCATTCTTCCCGGCGAGGAGAGAAGCTGCGCCCAAACCAATGACGGCGTCTGCCACAAGGTCGAGCTGTCCAGGCATCTTTTGGAATTTTCGACCCTGGCGCTGGATGTGGCTTATTTACCCAAGGACGCTCGCTTGCCTGACGACGCCGTGTTGCAGATCGAGACCGACGATCCCTGCCAGCCCACGGCGCGCGTCCGGCTGTTCTCCGAATGCAAGGGAACCTACGACGTCGCCGTCCAGGTGGACGACGAAACCGTCGGCTCCGGCGACGAGATTTCTTTTGGTAGCCTCCTGCCAGACAGCCCTTCGCCCACCAAGTCTCTCGTCGTCTTCAACCAAGGCGGCGAAACTGACAATGCCCCGGTTTTGCTGGGCTACGAATTCTCGGACGACTTCTACGCCCACTTCGACTTTCCCGATTGTCCGGCCAACGAACTGGCCGAAGGCGTGTTGCTGGGAGTCGGCGAAACGAAGACCTGCACCTTGCGTCTCCGGGAGCACAGTGAGCCGGGGACTGTCGAGGCGACCGTTAATATAGATTGGCAATCTTCTTGCTCGGGCAACCGCCCGCCGGTGAGCCTGACCCTCTCGGCCAACATCGCCGAATGTCCGGTGATCGTCGAACCCAACCCGACCCTGGATCTCGGGCAGGCCCTGCTCGGTGAAAGCACCGCTGGCCAGCTCACCATTGAGAACCAATGTCCCTACGTAATCGTCTGGGACACCTGCGAGTTGGAACGTGGCGTGGATTTCCACGCCGATTGTCCCGCCGGCCGCGTCCTGATAGCCGAAGGGGAGACGAAAACCGTCGCCGTGGAGTTCCAGCCGACGACCGAAGGCGTGCTTTCCGACCATCTGCTGTTCTCCTTCGAGCGGGAAGACGGCACGCGCCAGCAATTCCAGCGGCGCGAGCTGGTCGGCCGGGGTGGCGTTTGCGAAACGGTCGGCTGCTGTCCCGAAAGCAGCGATCTCTGCCTGCCCGGCCAGTACCGCTGCTCCGACGGCGGCTCTTATCGCCAGCGTTGCGACGAACACTGCGGCTGGCAGTCCTTCGGCGAATGCCCGCGCCGGGACTATTGCACCGATGAAGGTTGTCTGCCGACCCCCTGCCTGGAGGGCTTGCGGGTTTGCGACGGCGCGGCTCAGCTGGCTTGTGCGAGCGGAGCTTGGCAGGAGGAGTCCATCTGCGACGACGGCAATGCCTGCACGCTCGACACCTGCACTCGGCTGTCCGCCGAGACGGACGGTTGCACGGCCTACCCGCTGCCGGACGGCCTGCCTTGCGACGACGGCAACCCGCGCACGACTTTCGACGCCTGCTCGGGCGGTGTTTGTCTGGGTGAGGACTGCCTCTGCGAAGGGATCAGCACTTGCTGCGACGGCTGCATGCCGCTCAACGAAGGGGGAGGCTGCGAGGACGGTCTGTTCTGCACGGTGGGCGAAACCTGCCAGTCGGGCGTCTGCGCGGGCGGGACGGAAAGAGATTGCTCCGTCGCCGACGGGGAGTGCAACACCGTCGGCTGCAATGAGGAGCAGGATGCCTGCTACGCCACGCCGGCCAACGAGGGAGCAACCTGTCAGGACGACGGCAATACGTGCACGCGAGACCTCTGCCATTCCAGAAGCTGCGAACATTCTCTTGTCCCCGACGATTGCGGCGGGCTCGAATGCGGGCCTTCGCCCTCGGGCTGTCACGATTGCGGCTCCTGTAATGACGATGAGGTCTGCACCCAGGATGTCTGCGAATCGGGCGTCTGCAGCCATCCGCCGCTTACCAATGACTGCGGCGACTTGGAGTGCGGCTCCTCGCCGACCGGCTGCTTCGCCTGCGGCGCGTGCGACGACGCCGACGCCTGCACCGAGGATGTCTGCGAGACCGGAACCTGCACCTATAGCGACATCACGAACGACTGTGGCGACTGGATCTGCGGCCCATCGCCGTCGGGATGCTTCAACTGCGGCGAATGCGGCGGCGGTCTGGGTTGCTGGGAAGGGCTCCGCTGCATCCCGACGCGTTGCCTCGGATCGCTCACCTTCGTCGATGGCAAGCTGAAGGCGGCTGTCCGAGAGGAGGTGAACAAGCCCTATGGAAACCTCTATTACGCCGACGTGGCGAACCTGACCGAGCTGGACGGCAAAGCCTTCGGCATCGCTTCGCTCGACGGCATCGAATGCCTGACCGACCTGACGACGCTGGATCTCTCCGAAAACGTCCTGGTCGATCTTTCTCCCTTGGCGGGATTGACCGACCTCGAAACGCTTTTCCTGACCGATAACCAGATTAGCGACATCGGGCCACTCGCCGGCCTGACGCGGTTGACGCGCCTGCGCTTGGATGAAAACCAAATAGTCGGCATTGCCGCTTTGGCAGGTCTTACCGATTTGACGGAGCTTTACATCGGCAGCAACGAAATTGCCGACCTCGGCCCGCTCCAGAATCTAGCTGACCTGACGATGTTGTCGGCCAACTCCAACCAGATCGTCAGTGTGAACGCCTTGGCTGGCTTGACGAACCTAACGACGCTCTCGCTCTACGGCAACCAGATCGAGGACGTCTCGCCGCTCGACGGTCTCGTCGCTTTGACTCATCTGTCGCTGTCGCTCAACGCCATCGAAAGCTTGGACGGCCTGGAAAATCTGCGCAGCCTGTCTTTCCTCGAACTCATCCACAACCAGATCCAGGATCTGAGCCCGTTGGCGGAATTGGATCAGCTCACGTTCTTGTCGCTGTCGTTCAATCAGGTGGCGAATCTTGGTCCCCTGGACGGGCTGGTCGGTTTGCAGCAGCTCTACTTGTCCTCGAATCAGATCGTCAACCTTTCGCCACTGATCCCGCTTGTGGCCCTTCGCGTCCTGGACCTGACCGACAATCAGGTGCTCAATCTCTCGCCGTTGGTGAGCAACACCGGCCTGGGCGGCGGGGACTGGATTGACGTGCGCGGCAACCCCTTCGACTGCGGCGCGCAAGCCGCCACCCTTCAGACGTTGAGTAATCGTGGGGTGCTGATCGATTCCGATTGCCCGTGAGAGTAAAAAGATACCTGCTCGGCCAATTTTCCCGCAAAGGCGATTATGGCTCGATTCGCTTGGACTTTTTCGTGTCATAGGGCAGCACCGAAAACCGCCAGAAGCCCATTTTTAACCCGGTGTCGAACGCGGGGCTATTTACCAGGGAACACGGGGATTTCACATTCGGCGAAATCCGGCGAGCAGGCACGCGGGTCAACCCGCCACCCCTCGAGCCCCATCGATCCGGGATGGTCGATGGAAACGAGTGAGATAGAGCCGCCGCCCAGGCTGGCCTTGACCTGAAAACGTTCACGGGAAGCAGAGGAACCGGAGCACCAAGTCTGGAAGGCGACTTTGACAATGAAGAGTCCGCTTTGGGTCACCTCCGGCTCCCATGTTCCGAGCAGCGGGATTGGCAGCTCCTGCGCGAAGGAACAGGAGTCGAGAAAAATATCGTCCATCCATTCCCCGTCCGAATTATAAGTTCCCCGCCGCAATGTTCCATCCGGCTCGAAACGGAAATAGCTGTAATGGTTCAGCGCGCCCCACCAGCCGATAAGCCACGACCCGTAGAGGGCCGAGGGATGTTCCGTCATGGAATAACAAAGCCCGGGGGGAAGGCACTCCTGGCCATTCTCGCAATCGTCGCCGTTGCGGCATTCGGCGCAGCGTCCGTAGACGCACCGCTGGAAATAATGATGGGCCATCGGCCGGCAATGCTCGTCGTTGTCGCACATGTCGTCAAAGATCGTGTCGCAGACGCAGACCGTGCAGGAGGTTTCTGAGACCTCGACCAGCGCGCATCCGGGTTCGTCGCATGCAGGCGGGGCCGGGCAAGGGTTGGAACCGCGGTGGACACAACGGCCGCCGCGGCAGACCGTTAGCTCCGGGCACTGGCTATCTTCCCAGCAGTAAACGCAGTTACCGGCAACGCAAAAGCCGCCCAGGTTCGCGGAATTCATCAAAAAACAGTCCGTATCGGTCTGGCATGGCTCGTCCATGCACAACATTAAATCTGGACAGGAGGGATAACCTATCATTCCATCGAAGTATCGGAAGGGACACTGGGCTAGGGATGACATATACGCCGGGCATTCGGCGGTCTCTACACAGCAGACTCCGCCATTCCGACAGGTGAAAGAATCGCCATAGCGCGGAACGTCCCAGCCTTGGGGGCAGGCTTCAGGGAAACATGAGCCTCCCGCTTCGGAGCAGGTCATCGGGACGCAGCAGACTCCCAGATCGCATTGCAGGTAATCCGCGCGCTTCGTCCCCATCGAGCAGGTATCGAAGTAGTCGTTGCAAAGGCCTCCCGCCTCCAGGCAGTTTTCCTCTTCGCAGGCGCAATCCGCCGCGATGGTGTAGGTTCCGGAAGCTTCCGCGTACCCGTCCACGGCCACGACGTACCGCCGGCCTGTCTCAGCGCTGAATTTGATCTCCTCGTCATGCTGGATGTCCAGGGGCGTCGCAGATGCCGCAATGCAGGACCAGGAATCGCAGGCATCCAGCAGCATCAGGTCGATGTCGGTCTGCAAATCCGTCAGCCGTATCCTCGCCTGACAGTTCACAGCGGTTTGAAAAGAATAGATCGCCTCACGGCCGCCTTCATACCTCTGTGTACAACTGTAGGCGTGCCATTCGTCGGGAAGACCTTGAGCGGCCATGCTGTGAGAAAAACGGTCACCGCACCGAAGAGTCAGGGCGCTCAGACAGCGAAGGTCTTGCTTGCTTTCATCCGAGTCCTCATCGGATAAGTCGCCTTCGTTTGGGTCGCCATCGGCAAGGACGCCCTCTCCATCATCGTCACCCGTTTCTCCCACCGCAAGATCGCCATCAGAAAGGATGCCATCAATCTCATTGTCCCCATCCGCTGTCTCGTCGCCATCAGTGGACGGAAGGTCGCCAGCGGTTGTTTCCCGGTCGCCATCGGGTGGTTGGAAACGGATGCTGCTGTTGTCGCATGATGGAAGCGTCAATCCCAGGACCAGGAGAAGCAACGAGAAAAGTATTGATTCTTTCATCGGCCTTTTTCCTTCTGCAGACCCGGTTCCCCGCCCCGTACAACTAAACGTCCCCCGGCGCCGCTGACGGAAGCCGCTGTTAGTAGCAGTTCGGTTGCGAGGTGGCGATCTGATCGATGGTGGTGATCGCCCCGTTCGAGCCGTTGATCCGGATCACATGCCACCAGCCGCCGTTGGCGCCTTCAGCCGGTCCCTGGATGGTCGTCACCAGACCGTTGCTGTCGAAGACTTCCACGTAAGCGTTCACCCCGCGCCAGGGTCCGGAGTCCCGGTTGTAGTCGTGGATCGAGAAGCAATAGGCGCCGGCGGTCATCGAAGCGAGGGTGACCGTTTCCGGGGAGGGCTCGGGGTTGAAGCTCTGGATCCCGCCGTCATGGTCAAGCGTCGCCTGTCCCACGCGCCGGGTGCTGTAATAGACGTGCCCGCCTCCGGGCATGAAGAGATGCGCGTCCAAGTCGGCGCCTCCCTGCTGCCAGTTATCCCAGTGCAGCACAAGGCGATAGGCGCCGGGGGGCAACACGGGCTGGCAGGAGAAGTAGACGTGCGCCGTCACCCCCTGCACCAGGTTGAACGGCACGTCCGGACAGGTGTAGGTGTTCAGCGGCGCCTGGTTCGGCGGCACGTGGCCGGTGTAGGTCCCCGTGGCGAACGTGCCGTAGATCGGCGCGGCGCCTAAGATGCCGGAGTTTCCCGAGGTCGCGACGACATTCGCGCCGTCCATCATCTCCCAGTAGACCCCGGAAATGTAGCCGCCGTTCATCACGTTCTGGATGTGTCCGATCACCGCCGGGTTGGGCGGGAGCACGGTGAAGCTGAAATCGGCCGGCTGGCAGTTATCCTCCAGTCCGTACCCGTAGGAATCGACCCCCCTGAGCCTTACCGTATAGGCTCCGGTCTGGTCGGGAGTAAACGTAGGCCGGGGGCCGCGATCCGAGGAAAAGGCGGCCGTCGAGCCCTGCGGCCGCGCCGTCACCGACCAGCGGTAAATCTGGATGGAATCGCCGTCGTCAGGGTCGTACGAGGCGGAGCCGTTGAAATGCATCACGTCGTTGAGCTGGATGTCGTTGATCGGCGGAGAGTCGAGCAGAATCACTGGCACGGGGCAGGTGTTGGGCATGTCGTCCCCCGACAGCGGCACGATCTGGACATGGTGCGCGGGATCGTCGGAGGTGATGGTGATGTTCGCATTGTTGTCGCTGTTGATGGTGGGCGTCCCCTTCACGCACAGCTCGAGTTCGCCGGACGGTTCGAAAATGACGGGAGTCTGCGGGTCGCCCGACAGCCAGGCATAGTTTCCTCCCTCGTCGTCGGTGATCTGGATGCTGGCGATCTTCAGGTCCCAGCAACCCTGGTTGGAAATCACGGTGCAGCGCGCCGCAGAACTGCCCACCTGGACGGATGAGAAGTTCAGCGCCGCCGGCTGGGCGGCGATCTGCGGCCCGCAGGCCTTGGCCGTAACCGGCACCTCGACAGTAGCGGCGGTGTCGCTCTCCCCCTGCACGATGACCCTGGCCGCCAGGTCGATCCCTGCGGCTGCGACCGGGTTGAAAACCACGGTCAGCGGTACTTTACTGAAGGGCGGGACGATGTATGGCTGATCGAGATCAGGGACACCCTCAAGTTCGAAATCCGAAGCCTCTTGTTCGAGAACGACGGAGTAGAGTTTCATCTCCACGCCGCCGTCGTTGCGGATATCCAGCGGTTTCGTGTATCTCCCCAGCGGCGCCGTGCCGAAGTCGATCGCGGTGGGATCCACGGCCAGCAGGGCGGTGGCCTTGATATCGGCGGTGATGCGGATGCCGATGTGCGGTTCGGAAGGGTCGTTGGAGCCGACAATCAGGACATCGCTGTCCGGCTCCATGTCGTAAGCGGTGAAACCGACGGTCATGATCGTTTCCGCGCCCTGACTTAGGGTGATCGGCAGCTTGTCACAGAGGACGGTGATCTCGGGCTGCTGGTCCGCGCGGTCGAAATAGATGTAGGCCTCGTCGATTACCAGGTCGGCCTGGCCGGCGTTCATCACCGTGACCGTCATTTCCCGCGAACTCAGCAGCGGCGCCGCGCCGAATTCGAGCGATTTCGGATTGGCCGTGATCCACGGATTGCTTTCGTCGTGGGGGATCCCCGTTTCGAAGTCCACGTCGGTGATATCGGGGAAGGGGCCGTCCACCTCGTCGCCGTCCGTAACCGGCTTGTCGCCATCGCTGTTGTCGCCGGATCCCGGTGTGCGACACTCGTTGTTGATGCAGAGCTGTCCGGCGCTGCAGTCCGCGTCGATCCCGCATATAACCAGGCAGTCCCCCGATTCGGTGCAGTTTTTTTCCGGTGGAACGTACTCGGGGTCGGGCTGATTCGTGGCGGCCGACGAACCGCACCCCGCCAGCAGCATGACGATCCAGAAAGCCGCGAACACCGCCCCTGCCAGCCTCCCGAATTGATCTTTCATGCTTGGCTTTCCTCGCGAAAAAGGGAAATTAGAGAAAAACACCTTCTCATCTAGGTTTTATTGGATAGCGGATCAGCATCTTTTGTCAACTCCTAACATTGGAAGACACGGCTGTCCAACGTCAGCGACTTTGGGAGAGGGGTTGAGGGGAAACTAAAGGAGACACTTATGGGCGAGGGTAGAGCGGTCTGTGGGCGGCGCGGGAGCGGCCGGGATTTTACGTACACGCTCAGAGCGAAACCACTTCCCAAGCGGGCTAACGAGCCCATCACCTCAACCACAGGAGGAATTCGATGACCGACCAACCCCAGAATCCATCCGTAGCCTGCGTCAAAGTCACCGTCGTCAGCATCGACAAACAGCGCAGCGCCACCATTCCCCCCGGCTCCACCAACGCCGGCTCACTGCCGCTGGCTTCTCGCAGGAGGGCTACGCGCTCACCCTCAACGGCGTGGGCACGCAGCTTCACGAACGCCCTGACAACGGCGACATCCTAGCGTTGACGCCGAAGGTGGACGGCGGCTACTAGCGAAAGGAGGTGATCCAACCTGGACAACGGAGGGGAAACTCTCCGCCCACTTCATTTATATATTTCCTTGCATCTGTGGTATCTTCCAATCGTTCACGCCATGGCGACGACTGCGCCAGTAGGCGATGAAATTTCCCCCGAGGCTTGACAACATTTTGATACATGGTAAGGTATCTGACCGTTCGTCTCGGAGGAACAATGGGGTGTGTAACATACTTTCCCATTCTCCCAAAGGGGGAACGGTCTGTGAAGCGGGCGAAATGCACCCTTTCGGGATAGATGGCTGTGGATAGAAAAAGAGAGCTTAATGCTCAGGTCACTCTTTCCTTCTTCTTGCCGCCGCTGCGGCAGCCCCTGCTCCTGCGGCTGGAATAACGTACTTCCAGCCGTGAAATTCACCTCGCGTTGAATAATCCGACACTCGTGAATCCAAACCCAAACGTGAATCTTGCCGAGCGCGCAAGTCCCGATAGTTCAATGCGTCTGTATCTCTTTCTCTGTAGTCGTTTCCGTCGTTGTTAAAAACTCCTAATGCTTCCAGTTGAGCGGCCAATTCTATTTTTTCATAGTCGCTGAGGTTGTTATAATTTCTTACTCTTTCAATTTGCGAATTTATATTTTCGGTAGGAGACCGAGGCCACGGTGGGTATTGCTTTTGAAATTCACTGCTATCTGTGAATCCATCAACAAGTGGGGTAGAAGCCGGCATCATGTCTGGAGTCCCCATGTGGAGTTCCACATTTGGAAGACTGGCGCTTTCCCAGTTTTTGTATTTTGACTCCGCCGGGCGTTCCCCAGGAAAATTGGAGAACACCCTTCTTTTAACAATGACGCCTCGTTTGCTTTTTGTGGAAGTTGTTTTGTACAACACCGACTCAACCTGTCCCGCTTGGGTATCTGTTATAAGTCGTTTTAGAAACGAGTGCAGCGACCTTTGGGGGACATTAGAGGTTAGGAAATAATCCTTAATTTCTCCGGCTTCCAGCCGCCTTAGCATATTGCTTGCAATGTCGGCGTTATATTCAGGGCGTCCTTGTTGGTATTTGCTTTGTCCAACAATCCTGAAGCCCAACCTCCCCGACCCGCCTTTGCATTCCACGATAACGGCAAAATTGTAGGGGGAATTTTCACAGCACCAATAGAGTTGATCGAAAACGCCTTTTCCCTCCCATTGGCCGATAAAAACGACCCCTTGGTAATCCCTGGGAACAAAATTCTGGGCTCCAGTTTCTCCCAGTTGCTCGCTCAACTGGATTTTGTCATATCCTGACGCTGCCCTGTACCGCGCCAGCAAGGCCGCGAACTCGCCGTCCGTCTGAAAATGAGTCGTTTTCCACTTTCCGGCCTCGGCGTATTTTATCTCGCGCTCGACTTTTGGCGCTTGAACTTCGCGCTCAATGTATCCCGGACTATTCGCGTTGGGTTGCTGATCGAGCCAGGGAGTTGAAGGCAGAATCGTTCCTGGCCCAAACTGCGGGTCATTTCCTTGGATTATTTGAGGCGAACGAAAAAGAGTTGAAGGCCCTATCCCGTTGTTTAAAAGTAGCTCGAAGCCAAGAGGTTGAATCGTTCCAGGTCCAAGCCGTAGATTGTTTTCCGGAATTATTTGGAGCGAATTAAGCGGGGTGACCGGACTGAGCGGTGTAACAGGGCTGATCAGATTCGCATTGGGCAGAAAGGGGACAACCGGTGTTACAGGAGGCGGAACAACTGGTCTTACCACCCCGACCTGGGCCAGTACGTTGCTTTCAGGGAGTAACAGAAGGAAAACAAGGGCAAGAAGCAGTAGGATCTTTTTCATAGTCCACCTCCTTGGAAAAGTTGTCGGAGGTGCAGAATCACGATGAAAAGCAGTTTCATCGTAGCAGTGTGCGTGCAGATGTCAAACCAAAATGAACTTCACCAGACGCTTGGTTTGGCGATGTGGGCGATGTTCAGTCGCAACCGCACGTCGGGCTAAGCGTGCCGTCGCAACACAGCGCCCGGCCCTCGCGACAACCGCACACTCCGCCATGATGAGAACAACAGCCCCGCTTAAACAGTTCGGGCGGCTGAATGGCCGCCAAAACCATCGGGCAGGCGATGTCTTCATCGGCGAGCGTTGGTGCGGCGGTGTTCGGGCCAGGAGTGGAAGCCGGTGCGCTCAGCAACTGGTAGCTGACAGCTAACGCCGACAATGACAACAGCACGATAACGATTTTCTTAATCATCGCCTTGTCCTCGTTTTTTTTGATGTTCGTTATGCCGAACCCAGTTTAGCCGGTGCGGCATTTTTTGCAACAAATAATATTTCGAACGCCTACCGCAAACAAACCGATTTTACACGGACGTAAAAATAACAACCATTCCTACAGGGCATTATTCTGGCCACTTATTGAAAACAACGATGGGCATACAATAGCCATGTATGCCATTGAGCCGCGAAACCGTAGAACAATTTCAGCGAATTATAGAATAGAAAGGTTAACTCTTAACCCTTCACCCTATGTCCGCCATACTCTATGCCCGCGTTTCCACCGGAGTCCAGGCCCAAAAGGACCTTTCCATTCCGGCTTTACTGCGCGCCGCCCGCCAACTGGCCCAAAGCAGGGGTTGGCCAATCGCCAGCGAGTACCACGACGTAAGCTCTGGCCGCGCGCTCAAAGGATGGCCAGGGTTGGCAGTGGCCCTTAAAAGGCGTTGCCGCTGCTTGGACCCGAAGTAAAAATTCTCGGGAAACATTTGTAAATTTCGGCAAACATGATTTAATCTCAACCAACGACTCAGTTCAAGTATTCCTTACGACTTCGATTTCTAAGAATGGAGGAAAGGTGATGACAAAGGAAAATGAGGAACTGAAAAGCCGGATCGACGTATGGGACATTTTTGTCTTATTCCTCAGCCTCTATGTATTGACAGCCATGTTTCTGGAAGTGGCTTTGCATCTTCCAGAAGGAATCACCGAAGTCCTTCAAATCCTTGATGCTTTTATCTGTGTTATTTTTTTAGGGGATTTCTTCTACCGGTTTGCCAAGGCAGAAAGCAAGCTATCCTACCTGAAGTGGGGCTGGATTGATTTCATTTCCAGTATTCCGACCTTCGACGCGTTGCGAGTGGGGCGGCTTTTCCGGGTAGTGCGGGTTTTGCGAGTCCTGCGGGGTGTGCGCTCGACAAGAGTTTTTCTCCGAGTGATGTTCAAGAATCGCGCCCAAAGCGCGCTGTCCACGGTCGCCATTTTCTCCGTTGCTATGGTGATTTTCGCTGCTATCGCCATTCTTTACGTCGAAGTCTATCCGAATTCAAACATCAAGACGGCTCAAGATGCCCTCTGGTGGGCGATGGCGACTGTTACCACCGTGGGATATGGAGACAAGTTCCCGGTGTCCGTTGAGGGTCAAATCATCGCGGCCTTTTTGATGATTACCGGCCTTGGGCTTTTCAGCACCTTTACGGGCTATGTCTCAAGTTTCTTTGTGGAAGAGGAGATTGAAGAACAGGATGAAGAGGATGAAGCCCGCGATGAGCAAGTGAAACAACGACTTGACCAGATAGAAGCATTGTTGCTTGAACTGAAAGAGAAATTGGAGCATACTGGCGACAAATCCTCGCATCTTGATCGGGCATAAAAAGCTTAATGTGCGCCATACTCTGCCCGGTGGCGCAGATTTCGTAAGGGCTGCCCCTAACTATCTGAGAGGTAGTTTAAGATGGGATTTCGATTCACGCGCAGGATTAAGATTGCTCCAGGGATTAGCTTGAATTTGGGCAAACGAGGCGGTTCTCTCTCATTCGGTTCCAGAGGAGCAAAACTAACAGTTGGTACAAGCGGAGTCCGGGCAACAGGCGGTATTCGCGGCACAGGCCTATATTACACCCAAAAGCTCGACTCCAAAACCAAGACTCGGCAGACCAGCAGTCACTTAGCCCAGCCTGCGCCGGTTTCTCCGCAAAGCCGTCTGCAACTCGGCTTTTTTCACCGTCTGTTTCTTTCCAAAGAAGAGCAGACCTGGGTGGATGGTTGCCGCGAAATGTCCCTTGGAAACAACGCGCTCGCCATTCGGCATCTGCAGCAGGCCGGAGCCCATGCGGACGCCGCCTTCTTGTTGGCGTCGCTGACAGCAAAGGAAAGGCGGTTCGAGGAAGCTCGGAGCCATCTACTCCAAGCTGCCAACAATGAGGCGCAATTGGGGACGTATTTCAAGAAATACGGCGTGCGGGCGGAAACGAGCTTTCCCGTTACGGATGAGCTTCATGTGTCAATTGAGCCCAATCTGCAAGGCGTTTTGTTGATGTTGGTTGAGATTTACCAGCAGTTGAAAATACCTCAAGAGGCCCTGGCTATTCTGAATCGGCTACGCCAAATGGACCCCGACGACGTGGTGGTGAAATTATCCTATGTCGAGCTTTTGACCGAAGAATACTTCAACCACAAGCAGTATCTTCAGCAGGTTCTGCAACTAGCCGAAGGCAGCGAGAATGAATCGGACGTTCATACCGGGATCTTGTATTACAAGGGAAAAGCGTTGCGGGGACTTGGCTTGTTGGATGCGGCTAAAGAGACGCTGACCCTCGCGCTCAGACGAAAAAAAGACCGCCCCGACGAGCTGCTGATGTCCATTCAGTATGAGCGGGCCTTGGTCCATGAAGCGATGGGAAAGGCGAGCGAAGCACGATCAGATTTTGAAAAGATTTACGCAAAATCGCCGGATTTTGAAGATGTAGCCGAACGCCTGGGATTGCCAAAGCTGGGGGCAGCGGAGGAGACATCAGTACTCCAATCATTTTCGGACTCGCCCGAAGAAGGGCAACCGAAAGCAACTCATCCGAAATCGGCGGCTCGATACCGGACGACTGGTGACTTTCCCACTGGCCGGCCGCCGGTAATCAGCTGGATTGCGAGCATACTATCTCTTCTCATCGGCGTGGGGAGAATCGACGAAGCATCGGGCTGGGTGTTCCTTGGAATGGGCTTGTTGTTACTTCCGCCTCTGACACGAAAAATCGAAGAATCCGGCAATTTCAAAATGACCAAAGGGGTGAAGATCGGCATCGTCATTCTCGGACTTATCCTTGCCAGCGCACTCACACCGGAGCCGGAAAATTCCATTCCATCCAAGCCGGCACAATCCTCTTCTGACACGTCCACTTTGCATGAGACAAACAAAGCCCCGGCAACCGTGGAAGCCAAACCAGAGCCCATACCGCCTCCCGCACTTCCCGAAGGCATCCCAGAACTAATGAAAGAAGTTGCCATACGGTTCAGCGTGGACGTGCGGGAAGGTAAAACGGCCTATGTTTCTGGCGAGACAAACCTTCCCGATAGCACAGAATTCATGGTTAGTATGGAGAGCAAATCATCCGGCCGGTATATGGGACAGAGCAAGGCGGAAGTATCGGGGTACCGTTTCAGTGCGGGTCCGTTTTCTATGGAAAATGGTCCGCTGCCGGATGGCGTCTACAAGATTGAGGTGCTAATGCCGATCCCAGACACTCAGCCGGAAAGCGTGCGAACGATTATTGGGCAGAACGGTGAGAAACTGAGAGGGAAGCTGGTCAAGAAAGGTCATCTTGGGGTCACGGTTGAAAAAACGGGAGAGTTCTTTGTTGGTGCTGACAAGGCAACTGCCACACAAGCTGAGATGCAAAGCGCGAAGGCGTTTAGAAAAGAAGCCGATGAAATTTATCAGGAACTGATGAAGTACTTGAAATTTGGCAAGGATATGGAGCAAATCCGGCGATCCCGAGATTTAGAAGACACCCGGCAATGTGGGGAGAAAATGCAGCAGTACAAGCTACCAGTTCAAGAACTGGGAAGCCGCTCGGAAAAGCTCCCCAACCATGATCCATATTACACACACCTAAAAATCGCCGCCATCAATATGACTCTTTGCGTTACTTGTTCCCCTGGTCTAGCGATGGATAACTGCAAAATGGCGGAAGATGAGCTGCAGCAGGCTAAAAAGGTGAGGAAATAGGAGGATTGTAAACGGCGGCTGAAAAACGCGGCGGGGGGCGGGGCGGTCGAATATCGCGGCGCCTCCGACAGACTCTCCGGTCTGAAGTGGTATTCTGAATGG